>JAHDBG010000058.1 GCA_020630515.1 Gammaproteobacteria bacterium | reverse complement strand
TTGCCATGTCATCCGACCAGACCTCTTCGCTCGACAGCATCCTGAACCGGCTGCTGGCAGAACTGCTGCGTACACCTGAGCCGGACCGGATCCGGCAACGTATCCGCGAACTGCAACAGGAGCGCCCCTGGCAGAAGGTCGGTACCTATACCAATCCGGAGGTCAGGCCGGTCGGGCAACGTCAGTACGATCGATTGATAGAGGCCCTGTTCAGTGCAACCAACAGCGGCATCACGCGCGAAGCCTTGCTGGATGATTTTCTGCACCGGATCGGACAGGCTGCCAGTCCGGTCCTGTTCGGCCTGGTGCTGGAACGCGATCCATTATCCGATCCGCCCGGCCAGATAGAGGCCAGCCAGCAGATCAGGCTGCAGCCTGATCTCTGGCAGAACTGGCGTACACACGAAACCGGCTGGCTGCAACGCAGCCCGCTTCTGCTGAAGACCCTGCAGGCACATGAACCGATCGAATTCGGCTTCAGCCCGTTATTACGCGAATATGACGATTACCAGGGAGAATTCGACACCTTAACTGCAGGCACAACGCCACCGCATCCACGACTGGCACACCGCTCATTTCTGGCTGCATGCGCTGCCATTACCGAGTGAGCACCCGCATCATCGCTGGCACCCGGCATATTGCATCACGAAATCGTAGCTAGGGTGAATTGTTTCAGTTACACACCATATTTGCAGCATTAGAACACCTGCTCAAATATCGCTTGGCACGGAGTGGTGTGAAGCTGGAGATCATATCAGAACCAGACGAACTGACACTCACTTCAGACTCAGCCCTGCTCACCCAGCTCCTGATCAACCTGGCGCTGAATGCAATCAATGCACTGGATGAAGTAGAATCGGATGCACAATCCGCAACACGATGCATCCGGATACAGGCCAGCCAGGCGCAACCCACTTATCCGATCCGGATCAGCCTGCAGAATAATGGCCCGGGCATTCCGGCAAAATACAGACAACGTATCTTTCAGCGTGGCTTTACCACCCGTACGACCGGTCATGGCCAGGGACTCTATATCGCACGTCTGGTCGCCAGCCATCTGGCCGGTCGGCTGAACTTGTTACCAGATGCGCAACTGGATGATGATATGCAGGTCGGTTTTATGCTCGAATTGGTTTCTGACCGCCGTCAACACACGACAATCTTACCCGGAGATACTGATGCCAAAAAATAGCGAAGCCTCAATTGATATGTTAGATGAAATGATAGCCAAAGACCTTGGCTTACAGCAGGAAACAGTGGAGCTGAAATACCATTTTCCGCCACCCATCCTGCCAGAAAGATCCGAAGCACAAAGACCACATATTCTGGTGGTTGATGATGAACGTGCTTTCTTATATCCCTTACAGGAACATCATCGCTTATCAGGCTACGATAAAGCTTTCACACTACATACCCTGCATCTGACCAGACAATCAGATGTTCTGGCTGAAATCAGTGCAAAAATACAAACATGCCACAATATTAAGGCCTTATTTTTAGATCGTGGGTTAGATATTGGTTTATCTGCGATAGATATTATTCAACACCTCAGGCAAAAAGAGGTAACTCGTTATTTGCCGATCGCCATCATTACTAAGGCACAAGTACAAGACCTGCAGGATATGGATAGATCACGCGATCTTGGCGCACAACGAGTTATTTTCAATAAAAGGGCGACCGCAACATTCTTATATGAATTGTATACTTCACTGGAACAACTGGAAGAAGCGATACAACAAAAAAAATGGCTTGATCTCTGGGATATTATCAATGCAACAGCCCGCCGCCAGGCAGACAAACTTGATTCAAATGCCGAAACTGATATCTTAACTGAATTACAAAAACACCTGATTCATCATATGGGACATAGTTTTTGCGTTATCCGGGAAATAACTTCAAATGGAAAACTGAAGCTATTATCACCTTATGATGCAGTAAAAAACAGCTTATCTGAAGAATTTTACCCGAAAGATGTGCCTTTTATTCAGACTGTACTAGATTCAGAAAGTAATATAGCACAACACACCAGTTGTCTTAGTGCAGAAGAACTTGGCATCCTGGCCACATCACCGTTAATGGAGAAAAGTGTATTAGCTTGTGTGATGCGTCATGGTACGAACACATTGGGGACTGTAACAGTATACCGGGAATCCGACCAACCGCCATTCAGGAAAACCGATATTACCTTTATGACCAGCTTTGCAACTGATCTGGGTAATTTATTAGGTGCACGCCGTGCACGTCAAAGACTATATGAGCGACAGAAGAATCTGCTGCAGTTTATTGCTAATGTTGATGCCACGACACAGGAATATAAAGTTATCAACCAGTTATTAGACTTACTACATAAGGATATCCAACATAATAATAATGAAAAAGCTAAGACGACATTACGTTTATTAGATCTGGCAACAGGCGACATAAAACGGGCCGGTAGGCCAAGAGGATTACAGAATACATATTCCCCGGAACTAAATTTAGAAACCGAACAATCTACTTATACTCAAGCCATCCAGGCCGGCGAGCCTTTAAGATCAGGAAATATGCAGGCAGACGGTATCGCCCGCACACATACATTGCCCAGTATTAAATCCTGCCTAGTTGTGCCGATGATGGCCGGCAAACTGTGTCTGGGTGCAGTCAATCTTGAATCAGAAAATAACAATGCATATGATGATGTCGATCAGATGTATGCCTTCTCTCTAGCTAGGATTGCAGGTGATGCTCTGGGAGAATTATATGCGAAAAAATTTCAGACAGAACTATTGGACTCATTTCGAACGCTACTCAATCAGAACCATACAGAACCTCTCTTGATCCATGAAATTTGTCATGACGCATCGAATTATTTCGGCTTTTCCCGTTTATTATATATGCAAAAAATCTCTGGTTCAAAATCAGACTGGGAAGTCACTCGGGTGATGGATCGTAATGGTCAGCCATGTAGCGATCGAAAAATCCAGATCTGGTACGAATATATGCGAGACAACTGGAAAGATACAAATGTGAAGCGAATTTTAGATACAGAAAATCCACAAGCTGAATCTATTTCAAGCGACAACATTGAGATACCTGAAGATGAAACTCAAAATCTTAAGATACGATCCATAGCAGTTGTACCTTTATATGAATCACCCGCAACAGCACCTGATTCAGCCTTGGTGTTATTATTCCGGGTAAAATATTCGGTTAATGACAGCCACCTGAAGATGTTACGTTTGTTAGGTGAATTGCTGAATGCAGCGCGTTATCATCAGGCAAAGGTTGCTGAATACCTTATGCAGGCTATGGAAAAAATCAACCTGGCAGAACTGGGTGAATCTGCTGCGCAGAGTCGGCACAGCCTGGTCAATCAGTTGGGTGCCATCACTAATTCAATTGATTTGTTCAGGCAAGGTTCATATGCAAAAGAACAATTTCTAACCCGGATTGCGATGCCGATAGAACGATTAACAAAATCAGTTGACCGCAAGCGGCACTGGATCAAATCACCTGAACCGGCGATATGTGATGCGCGTCAGATATGGCAGACAACAGCCGCAGAATTTGATACTAATGCACAGGCTAAGCATATCACGCTTGAGACCACAGGGGCTGATATACCACTATATACTGACGCGGATATCCTGGGTATTATCTTTTTTAATCTGATACAGAATGCACTGGAGGCCTGTTCGGAACACAGCCGGATCTGGTTAGAACAGATCGCAACCGAATCAGAGGATGTGATATTGCAGGTGTGTGACAATGGCCCTGGCATTGCACCTGCGATACAACATACCTTATTTGATCTGGGCACCACAACCAAGCCAACCGGATCAGGCTTTGGTTTATTTTTTACCCGTCGCCGGATACATGACCTGCAAGGTACCATCAGATTACAGCCGCAACCAGTCGGCACCTGTTTTCAAATCACCTTACCCACTCAATGTAACGACAAGGAAGTTTAACATGGATAATCTTCGTGTCCTGATCGTAGAAGATGATAAAACCGGCTGGGCAGAACCGATGCAGGCCCAATTGCAGAACCTGCACCAGGAAATTACCTGCGAGATTGCAGAAGATGTTCAGACAGCGATAAACTATTTAACCAGAGCACGATTTCATTTTGTTTCATTTGATCAAAATCTGCCAGAATGTAAGGGTGATCGTATCGCGACTCAGTTTGGTATTGATCTGGTAAAAAGAGTAAAAGAACTAAACCCTCTGATCAGTGGCTGCATTTATTCTGCCTATGGCAAACAAGATGATAATATCTTAATCCATGCAAAAAGGTATCAGTTCGACTATCTGGATAAGGCAAAAACTTCAGCGCAACAATGGGCACACTATGTCAGCGATTATTTACAAAACCAGTACTGGTCGTCTTATTTTGCTGCCGGCACACAGGTATTACCACCGCCGCTGGCCGAAGCGGCTGCCTTTTTAGCGCGTGCCGAACAAAAACAGCAATTCTCGCAATGGGTCGATTATTATCTTAATTTCTGGGAGATCACACTCTGTCTGACCTGGGCCCAGGCACTGGGGTTGGCCCGGCACTTCAGAATACCTGAGAGGCTATCAGGCCATTGGCAATATGATCAGATAGTCCGCAGGCTACACAATCTGATACCTGAACTGGCCCGAGCGGGTCGGATACGTTGCTGGAATTCTTATCTGGGCGCACAAGGCTCTGGTAAAGGCTGGCTGGCACTCACCTGTCTGGACGATCTGCGCCGCCTGCGTAACGAATTGGTGCATGCCCATGTGCCGGGTCAACACGCTGAGATCAAGGAAACATTGTTGCAACATGCATTGCCATTGACTGACCTGGCAGCATTCTGGGCCGATTTCCCGTTGATTCGTTTCAATGAAGCGCATCAGGCAGAACATGTCAGTAGCAATCGTTATCCGTTGCCACAAGCGAACCTGACCTGGCAGCCGCCGCAGGGTGCTACATCCGAACATATCTATGTCACCTGGCGTGAGCCTGATGATCCGGCAGATAAGCACCAGCTGGTCAGTCTGTGGCCCTACCTGAAATTACGCAGGGATAGCACGCTGAATCGTGCGGTATTATATGTCGTCAGTCATGTCTACCAGGAGCAGGGCAGGACCACCTGGTACGAAGTGAATCTGCAGAACGGCCAGCAACAAACCTTTCCACCGGGTAAGGAAGAAGCCCGGATCTTATCCGGCAGATAATAACGGCACTGGCATGGACTCTGCACCGGAACACACTTACCGCTTACTGGATGACCTGCCCTGGAGCGATCCGGGCAAGGGGGATGCAGCGCGCCTGCATACGATTCGTGATCAGTTACGTCACCTGATCTGTGCGCGCTTATCTGACCAGACCAGCTCAGAACCTGTGTGTATCGGCCTGTTTGGTGGTCTGGGCCAGGGCAAGACGAGCGCCTGGCAACAGGCCCTGGACTGTCCGAAACAGTCAGGTCAACGAGCAGCTCGCTTCTGCGTGTTTGCAGCGACTGCCTATCCGGTGCAGATGCTGGAGCAGGATTTCGATCGGTTTATTGCGCGCTGGACCCAACCACACTGGAAAAAGGTATTCTGGAGCCTGTGTTTTCTGGCGGTCGGTATCTGGTCTGTTTTATCCAAAATGTATCTCGGTTCATTTCTGTTCGCTGTGCCACTGTTTTTTATCCTGAAAGTACTGATCAATCTCGGGCAAAAAGACTATGCTGCCCTGCTGATACGTGAGATACAACGTGATCATCGTTTACAACAATCCTGGCTTAAGACACTGCAGACATGGTGGACGAGAACAGATGTCTTAATCATTGACGATCTGGACAGATTACCGTTAGACAAACAACGCAGTCTGTTACGTGCCTTGTATACCTTTCGCCGCCATCTGCCACCGATTACGCTGGTCGCGTTTGATGAACATCCGCTTCTGAACAGCGGCAATGACCCGGAAGCACCCGCTGAGTTATTACACAAGGTGCTGGATGTGAAGCTGCGTCTGCCACCCCGTATGCCGGAAGACGGGGCCTCCCTGGCACACGATTTATTAGCAGCAGCAGCTGACCGGAATCCGAACCATCTCTGTCTGCGTGACCCGGTTCTGACCAGTGATCTGGCGACTATCTGTGCCTTGATGCCACATATCAGCCCGCGTCTGATTAAGCTGCTGATCAATAATGCGTTACTCCATGCTGCTCAATTGGAGACTCCGCATGCCGAAGATATCGGCGCCCTGCTCAAGTTGCATGCACTGCAGACGCTGGAACATCAGTTCACGGCGGATCCGGTCGCGCTGGCCCGATTGCTCGAACACGATCATAAAGACCTGGTGAAGAGATTTGGTCATTATCTGCCCGATCTTGCCGCGCATCCGGACAAGGCGATCTGGTGTCGCTTTCTGGCACAGACCCGTGGCATTCAGCCGCGCAACGGCGACTGGCATGACCTGATTGCCGTGCATCCCGGCGCGCGCCGCACAACAGAACAGGGTATCTGGTCTGACTATGCCAGTCTGCAGGCCGTCTTAGTGGCGATTCGGGACGGTTATCAGTCGCAGATCAGTTATGTCGGTGTACGTGCTGGTGAGCATCCGACTGCCTGGTGCACGGTGTGGGCCACGCTGCGCACTGTGTGTGCAGCAACACCAGAGGCATCCGGTCGTCTGCGTCTGTTCCGCTTCTGGCAACAGGAGCTGCGCGGTTTGCAGCACACTGTCTCATCAGACCACGCAAAGTTGCTGCAGCGTCTGGTATTTGCCTTGTACCGGTTATGGGTCAGTGATGTTGCGGTGTATCAGGTCAGCACAGACGCTGAACGCGACCAGTTAATCCAGTTCAGTGTTGCTAATACAGAACAGGGGGTGTGTCTGCTCACCCAGTTTCCGCCACACACTTTATCCTTATCCCGGGCGATTCAGGCAATCACTGAACATACGGCGCGCAATCCGGCTCGACAATGGCACGCACGCACACTGCAACGCTGGCTGCGCGATTGTGTGTTATCTGATGAGTCCCTGCCGGTAGAAACGAGTCGACATTGCGGCTTGCTGAGTCAGTGCTGGCCACCGCTGGACCGGCATGCTGATCTCAGTCTGTCTGAACAATTCAGACGCCAGTGCCGCCTGTTAGGCGCGCTGGCTGATGATCAGTCTGCGGTCACACCCCGGGCACTCAGCCAGCAGTTATGGCAGGAAGGCCTGTGGGCAACCCTGACCCACAGCCGCTATGACCTGCATGACCTAGCCGCTGCGTTAGATGTGCTCTGTCCGGGTCCGGGTCCGGGTCAGCGGCACCGGCACCGGATCATGACCGCCTGGCTGCAGCTGCTACCCGGTCTGCGGCAGGCCGATCTGCAGTCGATCTGTCAACCGGTGCTGGAACAGGCACATGCTCTGGGTCAGGCACAGCGCGAAATCATGTTTCTGGCGATAGCTGCCCTGGATGATGCTGTCTGGCTGCAGTGCTGGCTGCAACAATATCAGCCTGCGTCGCTTAGTCTGCAGACCGCACGTACCTTGTTATATGCTGCACCGTTTCATCAGCCGGCCCATTGCCTCTGGTCGCAGATCAGCGATGAACAGATGACGCGCTGGTTCCGCCTGGATGAGGGCGCGGACAATCCGTTATCTCAGGATATCCGGGCAACATTGCCTGAGCTGATGCGGTCACAGACCCAGATCAATTATCTCAGCTTACTGAAAAATGCAGGCCTAGCTGTGGCCTGGTAATCCGTTCACACTATTATTTGCTGGAGTCTGTATGCTGGTTCCGGAGCAGAATCTACATAATCTCACCTTATTGTCTCAGGCCAGTCAGGATGACCGGTATCAGATGGCGTTTCCGGCCCTGACCAATAAACAACAACCGATTGATCGGTACAATCGTGGCCTGCATGATCTGTTTCTGTTATTTCAGGATCAATGGAGCGCTCAACAGGACTGGGATTTTCTGCAGATCCGCGAACTGGCGCAGGAGGCTGGTCAGATGACCACGCCGCCCCCTGATTTATCAGCCGACCGGTGGCACGATCTGGTCGATAAGATTCAGCAGGCTGACCGGGATACGTGTGATTCGTTTGCTGATCTGCAGGCTCACTTCAGCGAAAAGACGCGACCCCCGACCGAACCGCAGGCATTTCTGGACTGGTTTTATCATTATCTTCCCTACCTGACGCTCGGGCTTGAATCATATACAGAAGGCCGGAAACGGCTCAACTGGTTCATGGATCAATTGCCGGATGAGTCGGTCCGGGAGCCACTGGAATATTTTGCGCAGCGCAAGTTGTTATCCTGGCATATTCAGGCTGAACAGTCATGCTGAACGTGTTCAGAGGTGCCTTGATTTTGTCAGCCATTTGATCAGTACCCTGGGACGCCGCTGTCGGTCGTAACTGGCCTGGCGGGCAACCGGCAGTTGTTCCGACG
>JAHDBG010000057.1 GCA_020630515.1 Gammaproteobacteria bacterium | reverse complement strand
ATCCAGGAAGACATGTGTTAATCCGTGCTGCTGAGGCGATGTTGTACCTGAACGGATAAGCTGCCCTGCGCCAGCTGCAGCGTCAGGTGATCACCCGGCCTGACCTGGTCGGACTGACGGATAATCTGCTCGCCATCAGCGGTGCGCGCAATGCTGTAGCCACGTTGCAGTGTGGCAATCGGGCTGAGGGCATGCAGTTGTACGGCGGACTGGCGCCAACGGGCGGTTGTGTGTTGCAGGATATGCGTACAAGCTGTGTGCAAGCGGTGTTGCCAGTCATTGATCCGGGTTGCGGTCTGGTGCAGCGCACGCTGCAGATCCTGTGCCTGCAGGCGTTGTCTGGCATGGGCTAAGCGGATGCTGATGTGCTGTTGCTGTTGCTGGCAGGTTCCCAGCAGCCGCTGGTGTAGCTCATCCAGTCGTTGTTGCTGTTGCAACAGACGACTGGCCGGATGCCTCTGTTGCAGCCGGTGTTGCTGTTGTGTCAGTACAGTCTGATGTTGTTGTATCGTCTGCAGGGCCAGCTGTCGTAACTGCTGCCGTGTCGTTGCGAGCTGGGCCAGCAGTCTATGTCGTTCCGGCGTCACCAGTTCCGCTGCTGCGGAAGGGGTTGGAGCACGCTGATCTGCCACAAAATCTGCCAGAGTGATATCAATCTCATGGCCGACGGCTGAGATCAGCGGGATCTGCCCGGCGGCAATCCGCCGCGCCAGTTGTTCATCATTGAACGCAATCAGATCTTCCTGTGCACCACCGCCACGTGCCAGGATCAGTACATCACATTCAGCTCGATCCAGCGCTGTTTGTAATGCACGGTTCAGGTCTGCCGGTGCTTCGGTACCCTGTACCATAGCTGGATAGATCAGTACGGCTGCGCATGGAAACCGGCGCCTGAGGATCTGCAGCATATCGTGTAACGCGGCGCCACTGGGTGACGTGATCAGGCCGATCCGGCGCGGAAACGGAGGTAGTGGCAGCTTACGCGCTGGGTCAAACAGGCCTTCTGCGTGCAGTTTGCGCTTTAGTTGTTCCAGCGCCTGCTGGTAGCGGCCGGCACCGGCTGGCTGTACCTGTTCCACGATCAGCTGGCAGTCACCACGTGGTTCGTACAGGGCAATCCGGGCACGGACTAATACCTGATCACCATTCTCAGGTAGCTGGCGCAACAGCAGGCGTCTTTGCCGGAACAGCGCACACCGGATCTGAGCTCGAGGATCCTTCAGACTGAAATAGATATGTCCGGAACGTGGTGTGGTCAGATTGGATATTTCACCTTCCACCCACAAGAGTGGAAAACTGCCTTTGAGTACCTGGTACAGTTCGGTATTGAGGCGACTGACAGAATAGATCTCGCGTTGTGGCGTTTGCATGGGTTGTAATATGAGGTATGTCGGGATAATGATATGGCAGTTCTGAAGATTTTACATTTTCCGGATCGGCGTTTGCGGCGCCGGGCGGCACCTGTCGTACAGGTGGACGATGCCATCCGGACGCTGATTGATAACATGTTTGCCACAATGTATCAGGCGGATGGTGTTGGCCTGGCAGCGACTCAGGTGAATGTCCTGAAACGTGTGGTGGTGGTTGATGTATCGCCTGCTGCGAATCAGCCCCTGACCCTGGTCAATCCGCAGATTCTGGAACGGCAGGGTACGGCGGTGATGTCAGAGGGGTGTCTGTCAGTCCCCGGTGTGCGTGAACAGGTGACGCGTGCGGAGATGATCCGGTTTCGTGCATCAGATCGTGAGGGTGCGCCGTTTGAGCAGGAAGCGACCGGGCTGCTGGCTGCATGTGTCCAGCATGAGATTGATCATCTGGATGGTAAGTTATTTGTCGATTATCTGTCCGGGCTGAAGCGCCAGCGTATCCGCAAACAACTCGTAAAATAAGCTGGTCAAACCCATCACGTGCATATTCTGGACTTTCTGAAAAAAGACATTGTGTTGCCGAGGACAACCGCATTTGTCATTATCACATTGTCTGGTATGGCCAATTCAGCGTTGATGATGGTGCTCCATGCGGCAGTGGATCAGATTGTCAGGGGAGGTGAAGCGAGTCAGTTATTTGTCCTGTTTGTGTTGTTGCTGGTGCTGTTTCTGTACACTCAGTATTATGTGCTGAAACAGGTGGTGCAGGCTGTTGAACAGGGGTTGAGACAGATACGGCAGCGTCTTATCGACAAGATTCAGCAGCTCAGTGTCCTGTGTGCTGAAGGGCATTTCAGGCTCGGTTATGTCACCACCCTGACGCAGGATGCTGCCACAATTGCTCAGGGCTCTCTGCGCCTGACAATGGCCCTGCAATCATTGGTGATGATTACCTGCAGCGCGGGTTATTTGTTTATTCTCTCGCCGCTGAGTTTTATTTTCCTGATCGTTTTTCTGGTGGTTCTGATACCGGTTTTTTCCCTCAATTCTCACCAGGCCACGCGCAAATTGCAACAAAGTCACCAGGTCCAGACGGAGATTACCGGCAAACTGGCTGATTTGTTAGCTGGTTTTAAAGAGCTGCGGCTGAACCCGGACGCCCGTGAGGCCCGTTTGCAGGATATACGTGAACTGGTCCGGACTTTAGCCAGGCTCAAGGCGCAGGGTAACCGGCAGGTGAATGCTGACTTTGTCTTTTCTAATCTGGCACGTTATGTCTTACTGCTGTTGGTTGCGTTTGTCGTTCCGGTAATGACCTGGGAGGCGACCGGAATGGCACATCATGTGGTTTCCAGTATTCTGTTTATCCTGGCGCCGGTCTCCCTGTTAATCAATGGGTTGCCGAATCTGATGCGGACCGAGTCTTCGATCGGAAATCTGTATGCAATGGAAGCAGAATTAGACGCAGCGGAGCAGGATGATGCGGGGCTACCACCAGCAGTACCTGCCACTTTCCGGCAAATTACATTGCGTCATGTGACGTTTCAGTATGCAACAGCGGATGCACCGCCGCTGTTGTTCGGGCCCTGTGATATGACTGTGCGGGCCGGTGAAATGATCTTTATCACTGGCGCTAACGGGGGTGGCAAATCGACCCTGCTCAAACTACTGGCAGGCTTGTATCTTCCGACAATAGGGTCCCTGGTCTGGGATAACAGAATAGTGGATAGCGCACACCTAGCAGCCTATCGCAGCCTGTTTGCGGGTGTCTTTGCCGATGATGTGCTGTTTGATCAATTGTATGGTGTGGGGACTGACGACAGAACTGCTGCTGTGATAGCAGACTGGCTTGCTGATATGCGGTTGCAGGATAAAATTGCTTATCAGCCGGACGGCCATTGTTTCAGTGCCACACAACAGCTGTCAACGGGTGAGCAGAAACGACTGAATTTTATGGTGGGTGTGCTGAAGCAACGACCAGTTTTGTTATCAGATGACCCGACTGCAGATCAGGAACCCGGATTTCGTGACCATTTTTACCGGCACATTCTGCCAAAACTGAAGGCATCGGGTTGTACTATCGTACTGGTGACGCATGATGAGAATTATTTCAGTCTGGCGGACCGGATTCTGGTCCTGCAGGATGGACGGATTATTGAGTAATTAGTTTTGATATTACTTGATTTCTTTCAGAAAGAAGTCGGACTGAATACACCGCGCATCAGGCTGGCGCTGATCAGCTCCGGGCTGGCTAATGCTGCCCTGTTGATCATTATCAGTGTAAAACCAGAGCAGATGGCAGATACCTGGGTCAGACTGGAACTGTTACTGGGGTATGCTGTGGCGTTACTGGTTTACCTGTTTGCGCAACGGTTTATGCTGGATCAGTCTACGACAGCAGTGGAACAGGCACTGGCCGCGATGCGCATTCGTTTGTTCGATAAGATCTGCCGGAAGCCGCTTGATTTTATCGAGCAATATGTCGAAATCAGGCATTATACGCCGTTAATAAAGGATAGTAATTTACTCGCGCAGGCGACAACTCAGTTTATTCTGGCGATACAGAATATTATTGTACTGATTCTGGCAATGGCATATCTTGCGGTGTTATCGGCGCCAACCTTCTATGTGCTGCTGGTGATTGTTGTCCTGATCATTCCGTTTTATCGAAAAAACTTTACCCGAAGCCGATTTTTTTTAAGTTCTTCTTCTCAGCATGAGGCTGGTTTATTAGGTTATCTGCAAACACTGCGTAACGGATTCAGGCAGGTTAAATCTGATGCAGCTGAAGCTATTGGTTTAACATCGGGTACTCAGTCAACAAACAGGCAGTCCAGTCAGTCGCGTTTATCATTTAATGAAAATATGGTAAACAATATCATTTTTTCTAATGCGGTATTTTATGTTTTTTTATTGATTGTTGTCTTTATTCTGCCACTCTTTATTACTGGCCAGGATGGGCTGCTGTATCAGATTATCTCTGTCATATCATTTATGTTGTCACCGATTTCGACGCTGGTGATGGTGATGCCCATGCTGGCACGTGCGACACAAAATCTGCACAGCTTATATCGCCTGGAAGCCAGATTAGATGCGGCACCCACGCAGCAGATCGTGCAACCAACAGAACCGGCCCGATTCACCACATTACGTCTGGAGCAGGTGACCTACCGGTATACTGAGCAGCAGCAGACACCGCTGCTGGCTGGTCCGTTTGATCTGGCATTGTGCCAGTCAGAAATTGTGTTAATCACGGGTGAAAATGGCAGTGGCAAGACCACCCTGCTGAAGCTGTTGTCTGGCTTGTATCAACCGTATGGAGGCAGACTGTCGCTGAATGACCAGATTGTGCAGGGTGATCAGGCAAGCAGCCAGTACACCGGGTTGTTCAGTGTCGTATGGTCTGATTTCCATCTGTCTGACCGGCAATATGGACTTACAGCAGCTGCCGCAGCAGATATTCCGTTCTGGTTGCAGCAGATGCAGCTGGATAGGATAGTCAGTTTTGCGGACGGGCGTTTTTCATCCGTGCGGCTGTCTGCCGGACTACGTCAGCGGCTGGCCTGTGTCGTGGCACTGGCACAGCGGCGACCCATCTGCATCTTTGATGAAGTGATGGCTGATCAGGATCCGGCGTTCCGGCGGCATTTTCATCACTACATCCTGCCGTTGCTGAAACAGCGCGGGTATACCGTCGTCCTGGTAGCGCAGGATACGGCATATCAACATTGCGCGGATCGGCTGGTCCGGTTAGTGCGAGGCCGGATTGTCGAGGACAGTAAGCCTGCAGGTGCCGCTTCCGCCGCTCAGCCTTTGCGTGGTTCCGCTGACAAGCAGTGTGGCGCAGACCAGTTGGTAGCAGAGATCCACAATTATGTCGTTGCGGCCTTACCTACGCTGCGCAAGACAATTCTGAGGAAGTTGCCGATCGCTGTTGCTGGCATGGTTAAGGCTCGTACAATCAATACGCAGGAACTGATTCTTGCGCTGCCATTGACAACAGAGCGCACTGATATGCGTGCGCAATGGTTACGTCGCCTGTTGAAAAGCCCGTTGGTGGATTGTATCGGCATACTGGAGCCATTTGCCCGGGCGCTGCTGGTGGAAGCAGCAGCTTCAGGTCAGACGATTACATTGCTGATGGATCAGACTGATCCGGGCGAGTATGCCACTATTCTGATGGTCAGCGTGTCTGTTGGCTCAGGCGCATTACCGCTGGTCTGGCAGGTACAGTCAGGTTCAGCTGAGATCGGCTGGGAAATACAAAAAAACCTGCTGGTACAGGTGCAGCAATGGCTCCCGGAAGGCGCCGTTGTGCGCTTACTGGCGGATCGTTTTTACCCCTCTGCAGCGCTGTTTGTCTGGCTGCAGGCGCAGTCATGGGGCTATCGCCTTCGTCTGCCGGGTCACCTGCCTGTTCAGGTGACTGACCCGACAATTGCTGAGGTCGGCGATCTGGCAGTCGGACAGGATGCGCGCTTTGAACAGGATGCGACGCTGTTCAGAGGCCAGGTTGTCGTATCCATCGGTGTTGTACAGGATGCAGGGTATCCGGAATCCCGGACTGTAGCTATGGATTGCGCACCGACGCGGGAAGCTGTGCTGGAATATAGTGAACGTTGGGGTATTGAGCCGCAATTCAGTGATTTCAGACGCCGTGGATTTCAGTTAGACAAAACCCAGGTGCGTGACTCGTCACGGATCAGCCGTTTAGTCTTGATTATGGCACTGGCTATGTATTGGTGTCGTCATACAGAGTAGGATGAGGCGTCCGGAAAATGCGGAAATGGATCAGGATTATCGGTCTGGCAGTGACGGGATTCTGGCTGATCGGTTGTGAAGCGCCACCGCCGCCTGCTGAGTCGTCGCCGACGACAGCACCGGCAACGGCGGTTGCTGAGAAACCCGGGAAGATCGCGTTAACGCTCTATTTCTGGTACGGTTGTCCGCATTGTTTTGAATTTCGTCATTATCTGCAGCCCTGGCTGGAAGACTGGTCAGATAAAGTGACTTTTTCCCGGGTACCGATTGCGCTCAGGCCGGATTGGATTGATCATGCCCGAGCCTTTTATGCTGCCCGGGCCCTGGGTGTGCTGCCGCGTTTTCACCTGGCTTTGTATGATGCACTGCATGTGCAGAAGCGTGAGTTGAACTCTGTCGCAGCATTGTCTGAGTTCGCCGGATCCCTGGGTATTGATGCTGCGGCATTCAGAGCGGCGATGCTGGCGCCGGAGACGACAGCGGCATTGCGCCGCGACAATGCGGCAGTTAAGCGTCTGGCAATCCATACCACACCGACACTGGTCATTGCTGATCAGCATCGTGTGTTTGCATCAGAAAAAGGTGGGTATGATGGATTGCTGGCGTCAGCCGAAGATCTGATTGAACAGAAGCTGGCGCGATCTGGTCAGGTGCACTGATTTTCCTGGATGGCCTCACATGTCATTCCGCGCGGAGCGTAGCGAAGTCGCGGAATCCATCGCCAGCGGTGCCAGATTTGTGTAGATTTGGAGGGTAAATCAAGAAGATTCTGCGACGGCAGCGATGCTGCCGCGCAGAATGACGTTGCTGTATGTAGTGCGTAATACAGTCAATAACGCACATACCAAGGTGTTAATTTCATCTGTGGCTGAAGCACATGGTTTTATTTGCCCGGTCTTGTGTTCGCCTGAAGAGTTAGGAGCAGAAATATGATAGAAGACCCGATTGTTGCTGAAATTCACCGCCATCGCATGCAGCATGCGGAAAAATACGGACATGATCTGAAACGAATCTGGGGAGCTCTGAAAGAATTTGAAACAAAATCAGGGTATAAAGTTGTACATCGTAAACCACGCTTGTTATCGTCAGAAGTACACAGTTAACACAATGCTCCAATTGATACCCGGAAAAAACACCCGATAGGTATTATGCTGTGCGCAGTGAAGCTCAGTTGTAAAAGCTACCTGATCTGCTACTAATCTATACCGTCTGACTCCAGACTATGCATTTCGCGATTTCGCGCGGAATGACAACAGTGTTACTCTGAACGTAGTCACGGAGGTGGTTGTACCACCTGACTCAAAGATGTTCCGGTATGGTCTTCCGAGGGAATCTGCGGCTCGGCCCCAACAGTAACGGAAAATTAGTGGCGGAATCAAAAATCCGGATATTATGAAAAGTTACCCGATTGAAGTGCCATCAGAACTTGAAAAACTATGGGATATCTCACAGTGTCAACAGGAAAAGATTGATAAAGAAAAAGAGAGAAAACCTGCCCTCTGGGAAATTATTCGTTTTAAGATAAAAGCTGATTGGACCTATAACTCTAATGCCATAGAAGGCAGCTCTTTGTCCCTTGGCGATACTATTTTTTTCTTACAGGAAGGATTGACTGTTAAAGGCAAGCCACTGAAAGATCACCTGGACGCTCAGAACCATGCGGAAGCAATAGAGGTTTTGTTTGAAAGAGTGGTGCAGAAGCGGCCCGTTACTGAAAGCTTTATCAAAGAAATTAACGCTCTGATTCTCAATGGCGTCAGGTCAACTCCAGCTATCACTCTGGAGGGGAAAAAGGTAGACAAGCCAGCTAACCCGGGACAATATAAAAAACAGCCGAATCATGTACTGCAACCTGATGGTGAACTCCACCGTTATGTGGAGCCACTACAGGTCGGTACAGAAATGGCTGATCTGGTCCAATGGATCAATAAGTATATTGATACGCTACCAGCTCCCTTGGTTGCTGCTGTGGCGCACTATAATCTGGTCAGAATTCACCCCTTTGATGACGGCAATGGTCGGGGAGCGAGAATTTTAATGAACCTTATCTTAATGCAGAAAGGGTTTATTCCGGCAGTTATTAAGACGGCACAAAGACAAACTTATTACCAGACACTACGCTCAGCTGATAATGGCGA
This sequence comes from Gammaproteobacteria bacterium, assembly GCA_020630515.1. Lineage (GTDB taxonomy): Bacteria > Pseudomonadota > Gammaproteobacteria > Chromatiales > Chromatiaceae > JAHDBG01. The sequence goes on along the minus strand of JAHDBG010000057.1, from coordinate 474 downwards.
CTTAATCCCTTTTATACGGCTGATTACTGAACATTTAATACAAACCCAGGAAATGATTCTCAATGACTTTCAGGCTTGATTTTTTGTTGGCTTTTGTTGGATTCCGGGCTGGTGCTTTGCAGATCCAAGCTGCTTGAAAAATGGGGTGGTTTTTGATATTTTGCGTTTCTACAGATCTGATAAAACTGACTCGCTCTGTATGATATACTCATAAGAAATAAAGATGACACACGATATACTTACAAAACCAGGAAATTTCTGGGATGGATTATGAAAATTAAGTGACATCTTAATTTCCGATGAGTATAAAATCAAATATTTACATTACCCAGAGCAGGAATTGCTGTTCATTTTTCCCTATAACGGCGTTGTCTGATTCATGAGAAAGGCTGTATGATACTGCTCTGATGTCATCCGGTCACACTTTAATTTCAGGGCTGGGAGAAATTATATGTTAAAGAAAATGTTTATTGC
>JAHDBG010000005.1:33462-45915 GCA_020630515.1 Gammaproteobacteria bacterium | reverse complement strand
CAGTTTACACCGCCCAGTCTGGATGACTGGCCACCAGTCACCTGGCAGGCAAGCGAACAGGCAACCCGGGTGAATCTGGATACACTGACCCGGGCAGAAGTGGCAACTTGGCAGCCGGGACAAACGCTGTTACTCAGCGGAACCTTGCTGACTGGGCGGGATGCGGCACACAAGCGGATCCAGACGCTGCTGGAGAATGGTGAAGGTTTACCAGCGGGCGTCGATTTCACTAACAAACTGATTTATTACGTCGGACCGGTTGATCCGGTGCGGGACGAAGTGGTCGGTCCGGCGGGTCCAACCACCGCAACCCGCATGGACAAGTTTACTGAAATGATGCTCAGCCGGACCGGGCTGATCGGGATGGTAGGCAAGGCCGAACGTGGCCCGGTTGCGATTGAATCCACCAAGCGTCATGGCGCCGCCTACCTGATGGCAGTGGGTGGCGCAGCCTATCTGGTCTCGCAGGCGATCCGCGCGGCACGGGTGCTCGCGTTCCCTGAACTGGGCATGGAGGCAATCTATGAATTTACCGTCCAGGATATGCCCGTGACAGTTGCGGTAGACAGCCAGGGTGAATCAGTCCACAAGACCGGTCCGGCCTTGTGGAAGGTGAAGATCGAACAGGCTTCTGCGTAACCGCCTGTCATAGCCCCCAGACTTCAATCCGGCGTTGATCCTGGGACCGGGCTTGATGCCAGATCTTATCGTCCCACGATACCTCAGGCCTGCGGTTAAAGATCAGCAGATGAGCAGTGTCTGCACCACATTGTGCTGCGTAGTCAGCCGTTTGTCTTAATCCGGTCGCTAAAGTCGTTGCCAGCGAGCCATACTGAATCTTCAACTCCAGCACAATTCGCTGCACCTCTCCCAGAAAACCTGTCTGTTCATCAGTTGGCCATTCAACCAGCAGATCCGTCCGCTTGCGTCCCAGCCCGTATTCGCGGGTAATCCGCCCGCCACCATTCACAATACGTTGCAGAAAGGCCTGCAATAACAATTGCGGCCCGGCTTCTTTGTAATCAAATCGTTCTGTCCAGGATGCAGACTGTTCACGAAAGAACTGCTGAAAGGCACATAACAGCTTGTGCATATCCAGTCTGTGCTCTGCTGTGAGATACCAGTGTTGTTTATGGGTGATCATCACCTGCTTAGACCAGATCAGTTCACGCGGAATCGTTTCCTGATAGATACGGTTCGTGATCCGGGCAGAGGGGCGCAGAGCAATCAGACCCAGATCAGCCACATATTGCAGATCATCTGTCGGAATTTTATCGTGATGATCGTCACCTGAAAGCATAGCCGCAATGACCTGGTGTACCCGTTTTTCTTTCAGCTTATCGGTAAGCTGATCCAGGTGAGTCGCGCGGGACTGGATCAGTTTTTCACGTACGGCACGATAGTCTTCCCGTGTGATAGTGACTGCCGGATCGCGCAGATGGGGTGTCGCTCGCGTCAGTTCATAGCCGAGTGCATTCACTAACCAAGGCTGACCACGTGTGTCGGCCCATAATTCAGCAAAGATGGCAGCGTCGAACACCTGACCGGTGGCAGTGGTATGTTGTTGCCAGAATGCCCGGGTTTCGGCCTCGCTAAAGTTACCCAGCCGTAACGAAGTGGCCTTGATATTGAAGGCAGAACCACCCGTGATGATGTCTTTCCCCCGGGATACGATGCGGTAGTCGCGTACATCGCGTACGCCACACAATATGAGGCTGGCCGGAAAGGCCGCAGGGCGCTGTGCATAACCAGCCCGTATCTGACGTAATACGGAGATCAGAGAGTCGCCGACCAACGAGTCGATTTCGTCCAGCAACAGGACGGTCGGTCGATCACTGATCTCCGCCCAGTGGGTCAGCAATTCGGTGAGCGCATCACCCGGGCTGTCGAAAGTCTGATCTTTGATATAGGAAATCAGACGGGTATCTTTGAGATAGGTCTTAGCACGGTGCGCAATCACTGAACAGACGGTACGTATTGCCTGCGGAACATCTTCACGCAAGGCCTGAGCTGCTTCGATGTTGGCGTACAAGGCATGGTGTGTGCCCTGTCGATTCAGGTGATCCATCAATGCCAGCAGACAAGTGGTCTTGCCGGTCTGGCGCGGTGCATGCAGGATAAAATAACGTCGTTCTGCAATCAACTGCTCAATATGTGTGATCCGGATTCGCTCCAGTGGATCAATCACATAATGATCGCCCGGCACAGAAGGTCCGGCATTATTGAAGAATAGTGGCACCATAAACAATCTTCCTGATCAACCGGCTTCCAATGCTTCCCAGCGATCGTACGCAGCCTGCAGCTCAACTTCCAGCTGTCGTTGCTGTGTCTGTAATACCTGCTGCTGCGCCTGTCCGTCTGTAGCCTGATAACTGGCAACAAGCTGTTCCTGCACTGTAACCAACTGCGCCTCCAGTGCATCGATTTTATCTGGCAACACACTCAACTCGTGTTGTGCTGATGCATTCGCCTGCGTAACTTTTCTGGGTCGCGTCTTGTTTTTCAGGGGCGACTTGTCCGTCTCTGGCGAGGGCCGCTGACGCAACCAGTCCGTATAGCCGCCGACATACGCCTGGATTTGACCGTTGCCCTCGAACACCAAGGTGCTGGTCACCACCCGGTCGATAAAGGCGCGATCATGACTCACCAATAGCAGGGTGCCGGGAAAGTGCAGCAGACGTTCTTCCAGTAGTTCCAGTGTTTCCAGATCCAGGTCATTGGTCGGTTCGTCCAGCACCAGCACATTCGCAGGTTGCGTGAACAGCCGGGCAAGCAACAGGCGATTGCGTTCTCCACCGGAGAGCGCCTTAACCAGCTGGCGACTGCGTGCGGGTGCGAACAGGAAATCGGCCAGGTAACTGATGACGTGCTGTTGTTTGCCATTGATCACAACCTGTTCACTGCCGCCGGCGACGGTATCCAGCACGGTTTGCTGTTCATCCAGTTGTGCGCGCATCTGGTCAGAATAGGCGATGTTCAGCTGAGTCCCGAGTGTAATCTGACCGGATGTCGGTGGTAACTGGCCCAGCAACAATTGTAACAGGGTGCTTTTGCCACACCCATTCGGGCCGATAATGCCGATCCGGTCACCACGCAGCATCGTGGTGCTGAAATCACGAATGATCTCGCGATTGCCGCGCGCGAAATGAATCCGGGTTGCTTCACACACGCGTTTACCGGAAGACCCGGCCAGGTTCAGCTGAAACTCAGCCTGTCCCTGACGCTGACGGCGTGCCTGATATTCAGCACGCATCGCCTGCAGCTGACGTACCCGTCCTTCATTCCGTGTGCGCCGTGCCTGAATACCTTGCCGGATCCAGATTTCCTCTTGTGCGAGCCTGCGGTCAAACTGCGACTGGTGTTGTGCTGCAGCATGATCCAGTTCAGCGCGACGCCGTTGATATTGTGCATAATCGCCGGGAAAATCTCTGATCTGACCCCGATCCAGCTCAACAATGCGTGTCGCCAGCCGTCGCAGAAAGCTGCGGTCATGGGTAATGAATACCAAGCTACCTGACCAGTCGGACAAAAACTGTTCCAACCACTCAATCGCCGCAATATCCAAGTGATTGGTCGGCTCATCCAGTAACAATATATCCGGCGTACAGACCAGCGCCTGTGCCAGCAGGACGCGGCGTTGCATACCACCGGATAAGTCAGCAAACTCGGCGTCTGCTGATAATTGCATCCGTGACAGTATCGCCTCCACCTGCTGATTCAGCTGCCAGCCATCGACTGCCTCCAGGGCCTGTTGCGCCTGTGCCAGTCGCTGTAGAGCGACCGGACTGGTGTCTGCAGCCAGTGCCTGACTGGCAGCATGATAGGCAGAGAGTCGTGCCGCAGTTTCGCCCAGTCCGCTGGCAACCACTGCAAACACGCTACCGTGCATCCCGGCGGGCACTTCCTGTGCCAGACGCGCGATCTTCGTGCTCTGGTTCAATACCCGCTCGCCGCTGTCCGGAGTGAGTTCACCTGAGATCAATCTGAGTAGCGTTGATTTACCTTCGCCATTGCGTCCGAGCAGACCGATCCGCTCGTGCAACTGCACACACAGGTGCAGACCATCCAGTAAGGGTGGATGGCCATAGCTCAGACTGATATCGCGCAGCGTGAGTAATGTCATGCTATTGCCCGTCAGTCCAGGCCGCAAACGCCTCCGGAAAGCAGTCCGGATAACACTCAGTTGATACCATTGCAGTCAGGAGGGTCACCCGTCCTGGGCACGTAACATCTGTTGCTCCAGCCGCTGGAGTTGCTGTGACATGACTGACAGACGTTGTTCTATTGCCTGCATTTGCTTTGTACCCGGATCTGAGGAGGATTCTGCATACGTGTTTTGTAAGACGTTCAGTACGATGCCAATCATCATATTCAGAAAGATAAATGCGACAATGAAGATAAAGGTAAGATAAAACACCCAACTCATCGGGTATACCTTCATCGTTTCATACATCACATCAGTCCAGTCCTCAAACGTGGCAACACGAAATAAGGTCAGCATGGAAATAGAGATGTTTTCCCATAGTTCAGGATTGATATGATGAAAGAATGTACTGCCGATCGCACCATAGATATAGAACACCAGAAACATCAGCATCGCAACATAGCCCATGCGCGGAATTGCCTGAAAAAATGTTTCCAGCAGGGATCGTAGTTCCGGAATCACTGCAACCATACGCAACACGCGAAAAATCCGCAATACGCGTCCGAGCAGGGCGATTTCACTATGATCAGTGGGTATCAGGCTGGCGAGCACGATAACAGAGTCGAACACATTCCAGCCCTGGCGGAAAAAGCGTCTGAAGCTGCCTTCTGAGATCAGACGTATCATGATCTCAATCAGAAAGAACAGTGTGATGGCAGAATCCAGCGCAGTAAATATATATAACACCCATTTCGGCAGTTCATAGGTCCTGAGGCCGATAATCACCGCTGACAGAACGATGATGGAGATCACAAATAATTCAAATAATTTGTTCTGGCGCAGGCGTAAAAAGCGAGCTTGCAGTGTCGTCGATTTAACCATGGGTGGATTCACATCAATCAATACATGCACCACGTTGACAAGACTGACGTGATGCTGGTGTTCAGGGCGGTTACTTTGCAGATGTCTGTAAGGTTCTTACAACAGGACACGCTCAACGCCACCCTGCCGGGCCTGCTGCAGAAACTGTGCCTGCCAGCCTTTGCCCAGGAGATGGCTGGCCATTTCAACCACGATATAGTCGGTTTTGAGACCAGTCTCATCACCATACCGGGTGAGTCCCTGCTGGCAGGCTGGACAGCTGGTCAGTAGTTTCACCTGTCCCTCTGCCGCGCGGGTCTGGCCGGTCAGGTCCTGGATGCCTTGCTGCAGTTCTGCCTGTTTTCTGAAGCGTAACTGGTTGGCAATATCCGGGCGTGAGGTGCCGAGTGTGCCTGCTTCGCCGCAACAACGGTCGGACAGAGACACCGCTTTGCCCATCAGAGTGCTCGCAACCTGAATCGGGTCCTGTTGTTTCATCGGGCTGTGGCACGGGTCATGATATAGATACTGCACGCCATCCACACCATCCAGACTGAGGCCTTGTTCGACCAGATATTCGTGGATATCAAGTAACCGGCAGCCAGGAAAGATTTGCTCAAATTCATATTTGAGCAATTGATCCATACAGGTGCCGCAAGACACGATCACAGTCTGAATATGCAGATAGTTCAAGGTGTTCGCAACACGATGGAATAGTACCCGGTTCTCGGTGGTGATCTGTTGTCCCTTCGCAGCCTGTCCCGCACTGGTCTGCGGATAGCCGCAACACAGATAACCGGGCGGTAATACCGTCCGGGCACCCGTCTGGTACAGCATCGCGATCGTTGCCAGCCCGATATCCGAGAACAAACGCTCTGACCCGCAGCCCGGAAAATAAAATACCGAGTCATGTTCTTCATCAGCACGCTTCGGATCCCGGATAATCGGGATATAGTCTGCCTTTTCCAGGCCCAGTGCCGCCCGGTACGATTGTTTCGGCAGTTCGACCCGGATCGGGCGCCGGATCATATCCACCGCAACGGTGCTGATCTGCATCTTGCCGTTCGTGGCGGCAGGTGGTTTGTCTTCCGGCAACAAGCCACTGCGTCGAGCCAGATCGTGCGCCAGACTGAGCCCCTTAAAGCCCCAGTCAATCATGCCCTTGCGCAACCATTTGATCGTGGTCGGGTGAGTCGTATTCAGAAACTGCATCGCAGCCCAGGTACCCAGATTGCGCCTTTTTCTGCCAGTGTCATGCAGAATTTTGCGCATCCGGATCGTCACCTCACCAAAGTCAATGTTCACCGGACAGGGTGCTTCACATTTGTGACATACCGTGCAATGATCAGCGATGTCATTCATTTCATCGAAATGTTGCAGTGCAACACCACGTCGGGTTTGTTCTTCGTACAGAAATGCTTCGATCACCAGACCGGTGCCCAGTATTTTGTTACGCGGTGAATACAACAGGTTCGCACGTGGCACATGGGTCATGCATTTCGGTTTGCATTTGCCACAACGCAGACAATGTTTAATCTCGTCGTTCAGCGCACCCAGTTCGCTCTGTTCCAACAGGATCGCTTCCTGTTCGACCAGTTGCAATGAGGGGGTATAGGCCCGTTCCAATCCGGAATCGGGCATCAGTTTGCCCCGGTTGAAATGTTGTTCCGGATCAACTTTTTGTTTATAAGCGACAAAATCCTGCAGTTTGTCTGCGGGCAGGTATTTGATCTTAGTCAGTCCGATGCCATGCTCGCCAGAGATCACTCCATCCAGTGACTGGGCTAATTGCATCACCTGTGCCACAATCTGATCTGCCTGCTGCAACATCTGGTAGTTGTGTGAATGAACCGGGATATTCGTGTGTACATTGCCATCCCCGGCATGCATGTGCAGGGCGACAAATAACCGCTCATCTTTGTTTGCGAGATGGACCGAACGCAGTTGTTCGCGCAGTTCCCTGAACTCTTCCCCCTGCAGGATATCACGTAACGGTGCCTTCAGTTCCTCGCGATACGAGACCCGGATATCACGGCGCAATAACATCGCCAGATTGGTGTCGTCCGGTTGTTGTCGTTCTGCCTCGGCAGGTAACAATACTGTCGAATCAACTGGTGCCTCCAGTTGGTCCAGCAAGGTCTGCCAGCGTTGTCCGACCTGCGCGACCGTATCCCGCGCCAGGGCGAGTTTATTCCGCAGTATCTCGCCATCACTCCCTTCCGGCAGCGGATACCTGGCAAGTAAGGCCTGATAGGCTCGGACAGTCTGCAGCTTGTTGCGGATTGACTGCTCAATGTTGATCTGTTCAATACCGCGACTATAGTCCGCCAGTCGCTCCAGCGGAATCACCACATCTTCATTGATCTTGAACGCATTCGTATGGGCTGAAATGGCCGCAGTGCGGGCACGGTCTGCCCAGAACTTTTTGCGTGCTGCCGGGCTGATCGCGATAAATCCTTCTGCCTGACGTGCATTCGCCATGCGAATGACCCGACTGGCAGTCGCCGCAACCTGTTGTTCATCATCTGCAACCAGGTCTGCGAGCAGAACCATCTTCGGTGTGGCGCGTCGTGCGGCCTTAGTGCTGTAGCCCACTGCCTTTACATACCGCTCGTCCAGGTGTTCCAGGCCGGCAATCTGTACCCCGTCGGTGGCCTCAATTGCCGCTGTGATCTCAACAATCGCCGGGACGGCCTGCGCCAGATCCTGGCCGAAAAACTCCAGGCAGACGGTGCGGGTGTGCGTCGGCATCCGGTGCAGAATAAAGCGTGCAGAGGTGATCAGCCCATCACAACCTTCTTTCTGTACGCCGGGCAGACCACACAAAAATTTGTCCGTGACATCCTTACCTAGGCCAAGCTTGCGGAAGGCCTGTCCCGGCATCGTCAGGGTGTCTGCCGAGCCCTGTGGTGTGGTGCCATCCGACGCATAACGCTGGATACGGAAACTGACCTCAGCCTGATCATGAATCCTGCCCAGATTGTGGTTCAGCCGGGTCACTTCCAGCCAGTCGGCCTGTGGTGTGACCATGCGCCAGCTGGCCAGGTTATCCAGTGTCGTACCCCACAACACGGCCTTTTTGCCGCCTGCATTCATCGCAATATTGCCCCCGATGGTGGAGGCATCCTGTGAAGTCGGATCAACCGCAAATACCTGGCCATGCTGTGCTGCCAGTTCTGAGACCCGCCGGGTGACGACACCGGCCCCGGTACGCACGGTGGCGACGGGGTCATCAACACCGGGCAGCGAGATCGTCTCTATCGCCGACAGGTCTTCCAGCTTTTCGGTATTGATCACTGCACACTGTGCGTCCAGCGGCACGGCCGAACCGGTATAACCGGTGCCACCACCGCGCGGGATCAGGGTTAAACCACAATCAATACAGGCCTTAACAATCGCGGCTATTTCTACTTCTGTATCCGGCGTAATCACCACAAACGGCATTTCGACTCGCCAGTCGGTCGCATCAGTCGCATGTGAGACGCGTGCCAGACCACTAAAGTCAATATTATCCTTGCGAGTGATCGGCTTCATAGCTCGCTGGACTGCCTGACGCAGCGCCAGTGTCGCGCTGAACTGGTTACTGAACTGATCTACTGCGTGCTGGGCTGCGTTCAGCAGACGCTCTGCATCCGTATTCTGGTTCACGCGCTTAGCAAACTGATTCAGACGATGATTAAGCGCAATAATCAATGCCCTGCGTCGTTCCGGATGATGGATCAGATCATCCTGCAGGTACGGATTACGCTCCACCACCCACAGATCGCCGAGCACCTCAAACAACATCTGCGCCGAACGCCCGGTACGGCGCGAACTGCGTAGTGACTCTATCAGTTGCCAGTTTGGCTCACCGAGATAACGGATCACGATTTCGCGATCACTCAAAGACGTATAGTTATACGGAATTTCGCGGAGACGGGACATAGTGAATCATTTACCGGGTTGTGAGGTCAGGATCTAAATGCTTGTTCAGAAGCTCTTGAACGTTCCAGGCTGAGCAGGCGACGCATGGATTGCGCATACACAGCGACCTTGTGGTGTGCATCATAGCGCATATGTCAGCAAACCTCTTCAGCGGTGCCCTGCGGTCTGCTCGCCGCGCTGGCTGGTCTGCATGCAGGCCACCCTGTCCGCACCAGTCCGGGATCCGAGCGTCCACATCAGTTTCGTCAGGGCAGCTTCCGGTGTCATATCCAGACCGGACAATACGCCTCGTTCCAGAATACCGCAACTGTTGGCGTACAGGCCCATCTCAACGATACCCTGAGTACATTGTGAAATAGCCACAATCAGGCGACCGTGGGGGATCGCCTGTCGCTGAACGTCACCTGCCAGACTGATCAGCGCATCACCCCGGACCGATTGCGCCACCATCGCCAGGAAATCCGGGGCAGTCGGCACATTCCCGGCACCGTAGGTGCACAGCACAATGCCGTCAATCTCACGAGCTAAGAATAATTGACGCATCGAACCTGCCGGAAAGCCGGGAAACAGGCTGATACTGCAGACCCTCGACACCAGGTCGGTCTCAACAGAAAGGCATTTGCCCTCAGATCGGGGCAACAGATAACGAGGGTCGATCACGATACGTTCACCAATCGTGCCCAATGGCGGGAAATTGGGTGAATCAAATCCGGCCCAGCCGGAGGAGCTAACCTTGGTGGCACGGCAACCGCGTAAGACCTTATCCGCAAACACAATCACAACCTCCGGAATCAGAGGCAAGCCGGTCACCTGGTATCCGGCGACATACATTGCATTAATGAAGTTTAATACAGCATCCGTTCGGGTCGCAGCAATCGGACGTTGTGACCCGGTCAGTACGATCGGCTTATCCAGATTCTCAAACATAAAGCTTAAGGCTGAGCTGGTATAGGCCATCGTATCTGTGCCGTGCAACACAATAAAGCCATCATAATCGGTGTACACCGACTGAATCTTTTGTGCGATCTGTACCCAGTGCTGAGGTGAAATATCAGATGAATCAACCGGTTCAATACTGTCACAACCCAGCTCAATCAGGCTGCCGCTATCCAGCTTCAGCCTGTTCCGTCTTTGACTTGTGGAGTCTGAAAAACCAGGCAGAAAACGCAATAAGTCAGCAAATGGCTTCGGTTCTAAGGGGCTGTCAGGGTCATCGGCATCCTGCGGAGCCATCCCCAGCGTGCCGCCGGTATACAGAATATACACCCGAGTTTTCATATGAAATCTCATGAATACGTGTCATCCTGAAAGTAGCCACGGAGGTGGTTGTGTCACTTCACTGAAACGGCATCCGTAATGGCGGATGTTGTATCATAACGCGATGCAATTCCGTACCTCACGCGCACCGCACTTACCCAACAACTATCGCATCAACCGGGTGATGGGCGAAGTCCTGCTGGCACTGATCCCCGGTACCCTGGCGATGTGGTGGTATTTCGGCTGGGGCGTGCTGATCAATATCGCACTGGCCTGCAGTACAGCGGTGCTGGCCGAGTGGCTGTGCTTATATGCACGAGGCCGTAATCCGCTGCCCGCACTGGCTGACCTGAGTGCCATGGTGACCGGCTGGCTGCTGGCACTCGCCCTGTCTCCGCTGCTGCCCTGGTGGCAGACGGTACTCGGCAGCCTGTTTGCGATCATTGTGGCAAAACAATTGTATGGTGGCCTGGGCTATAACCCGTTCAATCCGGCGATGGTCGGCTATGTCTTTCTGCTGATTTCGTTTCCGGTCACCATGACCCGCTGGTTGCCACCGGACGTCCTGAGCCAGCAGACCCTGAGCCTGGCCGACAACCTGCGTGCAATCTTCCAGGGCCTGCCACCGATCAGTCAGGGCTGGGATGCGGTCACCCAGGCCACTCCACTGGATCAGATGCGTACCGGTCTGTCACAAAACCAGATGCTCAGCGAAATCCGCCAGAACCCGCTCTGGGGTGATTATGGCGCTCGTGGTTGGGAATGGTGCGCGAACTGGTTTCTGCTGGGTGGTCTGTATCTGGTCTGGCGTAAGGTGATCAGCTGGCGTATTCCGGCCAGCCTGCTCGGCGCCTTATTGCTGATCGCCGGGTTGTTCTGGCTTGCCGATCCGGAGACCCATCCCTTCCCCGCGTTTCATCTGTTCAGTGGCGCTACCATCCTCGGTGCCTTTTTCATCGCAACGGATCCGGTCAGTGCCAGCACCACCCCACGCGGCCAACTGATCTACGGTGCCATGATCGGCCTGCTGATATTCGTGATCCGGACCTGGGGCGACTATCCTGATGCAGTTGCGTTTGCGGTGTTGTTGCTGAATATGGCAGCGCCCACCATAGACCACTATACCCAACCCACCGTATTCGGTGCACGCCCGAAGTCCAGCCATGGCACCTGACCGGTCGTCCGTCTGGCGATCAGTACTGAAGGCTGCCGGTCTGTTGCTCGCATTTGCGTTCATCGGCACGCTGCTGGTCGGATTGAGTTATGACAATACGACTGCACAAATCCGCGAAAATGAGCGTATTGCGTTACTGACACAACTGAATGCGATTACGCCACCGCATGACAATGATCTGTTGCAGGATCAATTGATCGTACAGGCGCCTGCACTGCTGGGCAGCGATCAGACGACGGTGTACCGTGCTCGCCTGAACCGGCAGCCGATTGCCGCGATCTTCAGTCCGGTGATCGCACAAGGCTACAGCGGCGCGATCCAGCTGATTATCGCCGTCCGGACTGATGGCACACTCGCCGGGGTGCGTGTGATCAGCCATCGCGAAACGCCAGGACTGGGCGATAAGATTGAGCATCAACGCGACCCCTGGATCCTGAATTTTACCGGCAGGCATCTGCACAACCCACAACGCTGGCAGGTACAGCGTGATGGCGGCGATTTTGATCAGTTTACCGGCGCGACCATCACACCCCGCGCGGTCGTTGCGGCAGTCCACCGGACGTTACATTATTTTGCGCAACATCAGGATCAGTTGTTTATTCGCGGCAGAGGCACATGAGGTACCCCCTACATCATTTACCAGGTTGTGAGGCCAGAATCTGCTGTAATTGTTGCGCACTAAGTATCTGCTCAGACCAGTGTCGCAGTGTGTCTGTATCTGCCCGATTGATCTGTTCGCGTACCCGGTGATTGACTTCTGACCCGAATTTCAGTTTAAGCTGTGCCAGTAACACGCTGGCTGCACCACACTGGATGCCAGCTGATACACCTTCCCGCTGGCCTTCCTGCCAGCCTTCCTGGCGGGCCCGGGCTAACCTTCCCATCATAGCGTGTTCCTCCTCTGGATAGTCGCGCTGATATTGCTGTTGTTCCTGCTCGGACAGATCGCCGTAAATATCAATAAAGTCTATATATTTTAACTGTTTATCTGGCCGTTGTTCCAGGCTGAGCAGGCGACGCATGGATTGCGCATACACGGCGACTTTGTCGTACGCATCATAGCGCATATTCAGCAGATTTAAGCAGGCCACGA
>JAHDBG010000005.1:22508-33362 GCA_020630515.1 Gammaproteobacteria bacterium | reverse complement strand
GCGACTTTGTCGTACGCATCATAGCGCATATTCAGCAGATTTAAGCAGGCCACGATATTGTCGCTGTCCCGGTAAGCTGCATACGGCAGCCGGGGCAGATGACAGGCGACATAACGAAAGCCAAGATAAGGTTCTTCACCGCTGCCCAGATGCAGATAGTGTGCGCATTCTCCTGCACGCAGAAAGACCACCACCGGCACCACCCGATCAGTCTGACACAGTTCAGCCAGGTCCAGACAATAATGCGCCAGCCGGTGTATCGAAAAGCGATTCGGCTCGGTGTCTTCTTCCACGACAAATAACAAGGCTGCGTGTTCACCATCCGGCCAGTCAACCTGCAGCGGACAATCCAGCTCACGAAACCGGTCACCCAGCCGGTGCTTGAGCTGTTCCTGACGTAATGGTGTGATCCTGAAATTGCCACGCAGCTTGTGTGCTTCCGCCGGGGCAAAAAAATGTAGTGCCTCCAGCGGATAATCCAGCAGAAGATTCTTGAAATTCTGATCATGCGACATCTGGACTCCTGCACCTGGCAGACAGGATGGTGGTACGCAGGTCGGCAAAGCGTGCTAACACGAGTTGCAGTATCATCTCCGGACCTCGGTTTGTACGATCAGTCCATTGCTAAATCGGCCTGAATATCTGCGATATCTTCCAGTCCCACCGCAACCCGGATCAACCCCTCCGCAATCCCTGCTGCGGCCCGTTGCTCGTCGGTCCAGCGGCCATGTGTCGTGCTGGCCGGGTGAGTGATGGTCGTCTTGACGTCGCCCAGATTCGCCGTGATTGAGATCATGCGCGTCTGATCTATCATCCGCCAGGCTGCTGCGCGGCCTCCCCGTACTACAAAGCTGACGATACCCCCCGGCAACACCTGTTGTGTCTGCGCCAGGGCATATTGTGGATGACCTGGCAGACCCGGATAATTCACCTGTTCTACTGCAGATTGTTGTGCCAGCCAGTGCGCCAGTTCTGTGGCAGCGGCTGAATGTGCCCGCATCCGCAACGGGAGCGTCTCCAGGCCCTTCAGAAAGATCCAGGCATTGAACGGACTCATGCACGGGCCGGCGGTGCGCATTGCGGGCAGCAACCGGCCCTGCACGATTGTTGCCGGACCAACGATCGCACCACCCAATGCACGTCCCTGTCCGTCCAGATATTTGGTCGCTGAATGAATCACCAAATCTGCACCCAGATTCAGTGGCTGTTGTAATACCGGCGTGCAGAAACAATTATCCACCACCAGCAAGCTGTCATGTGCGTGCGCAATATTCGCCAGCGCACGAATATCGGCCAGTTGCATCAGTGGATTCGAGGGAGTTTCGACAAACAACAGACGTGTGGTGGGCCGGATTGCCGCTGCCCAGGCAGTCAGATCGGTCAGCGTGACATAGTCGGTATGAATGCCAAACCGGCTGAGGTAATTGTCAAACAACTGAGTGGTGCTGCCGAACAGACTGCGTGAGGCCAGGACGCGATCACCGGCCTGCAACAGGCCGAGGCACAGCGTCAGAATAGCAGACATGCCGGAGGCAGTTGCCAGGCAGGACTCGCCACCTTCTAAGGCGGCCAGACGTTGTTCAAACACCTGGACGGTCGGATTGGTAAAACGCCCGTAGATATTGCCTGGCTCATCTCCGGCAAAGCGTGCAGCAGCCTCTGCCGCTGAACGAAATACAAAGCTGGAGGTAGCAAAGATCGGTTCGGCGTGTTCGCCTTCGAGGGTGCGATGATGCCCGGTGCGAATGGCACGGCTGGCCAGTCCGACGTCAGGCGGAAGGGTCATAACAGGTGGGTCAGCTGATTGCCAGTTGTTCGGTGGGCCTGCGCTGCATCATTGCGCTCTGCCTGCAGCTGACTGAGGTATGCAGGGGTCACATCTCCGGTAACATACTCGCCATCAAAGACCGAAGTATCGAACCGGTCAACACAATCTTTACCTTTTTTCTGGACTGCAGCAACTAGGTCATCCAGATCCTGATAAATGATTGCATCCGCACCGATCAGTGCACCCACTTCACGCTCAGTGCGACCATGTGCGATCAGCTCATCCATGGCCGGCATATCAATGCCATACACATTCGGATGCCGGACTGGCGGTGCGGCTGAGGCAAAATAGACCTGTCTGGCACCTGACTCACGTGCCATGGTGATAATTTCTCCTGAGGTGGTACCACGTACGATCGAATCATCAACCAGTAATACTCGTTTATTGTGAAATTCGATATCAATCGGGTTCAATTTCTGCCGCACCGACTTTTTGCGTCGGGTCTGCCCGGGCATGATAAAGGTTCGTCCGATGTAACGGTTTTTGATAAAGCCTTCAACGTATGGAATCCGCAACGTCTCCGCCAGGGTCATGGCACAGGTCCGGCTGGTATCCGGAATCGGTATCACCACATCAATCGGCTGATCCGGCAGCACGCGCCGAACCTTCTCTGCCAGGCTGATTCCCATGCGCTGCCGCGCCTTATGCACAAACACGCCATCAATGACAGAATCAGGTCGGGCAAAATACACATATTCAAATAAACAGGGCGAATGTTGTGTATTCTGCGCACATTGTCGCGTCGAATGTTCCCCGGCTGCGGTCACGATTAATGCCTCGCCTGGCGCGATATCCTGCACCAGAGTGAAGCCGGATACGGCCAGTGCGACACTTTCTGAAGCGACCATCCATTCGCGTCCGGCCGCACTGTCACGTACGCCATACACGAGCGGACGAATGCCATTCGGATCACGAAACGCCACCATGCCATACCCGGCGATCAGGGCCACAACGGCATATCCGCCGCGACAGCGCCGGTGCACTGCCTGCACAGCGCGAAAGATATCTTCTGCATTCACAGTGAGCTTGTCAGTCTGCGCCGACAGTTCATGCGCAAACACATTCAGCAGGATCTCTGAGTCAGATCCGGTATTGATATGCCGCCGATCCTCAGCAAACAGGGCCTGGCGCACCGTCTGAGCATTAGTCAGGTTGCCGTTGTGTGCTAACGCAATGCCATACGGTGAATTCACATAAAACGGCTGTGCCTCTGTAGACGAAGCACAACCTGCCGTCGGATAACGTACATGCCCGATGCCGGCATTACCCTGCAGCTGACGCATATGTTCTGTCTGAAACACATCACGCGCCAGCCCGTTGGCCTTACGCAGGTGCAATCTGGCATGTTCACAAGTCATAATACCGGCTGCATCCTGGCCGCGATGCTGCAATACCTGCAGGGCATCGTACAGTGCCTGATTCACCGGAGTCTTGGCCACAATCCCAACAACACCACACATATCTACAAACTCCGGGCTGTTGCAGTTGCGCGGTCCGCATACTGAAAATATTGTGCAATATCGTCCGGCAGCAGGGTTTGTAACCAGGCTGCCAGGCCCACAAACCAGGGCATCAGCTGCGATGCCTGCCACCAGGCTTCCTGTGGCATCGTAGTCAGTCCGGCCAGTAACACCAGCACTGTATTCACCAGCACACCCCGCGCAACACCGAAGAACATTCCGATAAACCGATCAGTACCAGACATACCGGTGCGTTCAATCAGTTGAATCAGCAGGTAATTCACCAGACCACCCAGCAACAGGGTGACGATCATCAGCGCCGTAAACGCGATCCCTAATCGTACGGTCGGTGAACCGATCCAGGGCATGAACTGGACTTCCAGGTCACGAAAAAATTGCCAGCTTACCCAGAACGCCAGCACCCAGACCGCCAGTGAAAAGGCCTCACGTACAAAGCCACGTGCTAGGCTGATTAACGCAGAAACTGCGATAATGCCCAATAGAACATAATCTAACCAGGGCATGCAGGAACCTTATTCCATCGGAGCCAGCTTTGCGCTGCGGCAACTGTGACGAAGGAGCCGAATACCAGCACCAGATCATCTGCGTCGCTGTGTTGATCCGCCAGCGCAAACCCTGCCGCTGGTTCAGCACACAAAGTGAGTGATTCAGTCGCTGTCACTGATTGGGCTGCCTGTTGCAATCTGTGCGCACTGGCACCTCGTTCTGCGGCGCTCAGATCCAGCAAGTACCAGCAGTCTATGCGATGCGCAATCGCCCGGAACAGATCGGCACTGACTTTATCCTGCAACAAACCCACCACAGCACGCACCTTACCGGCAACGAAATAATCACCGAGCTGATCGGCCAGTCCGGCGACTGCCTGCGGGTTATGCGCCACATCCAGGATCCAGCGGGCGCGCCGCTGATGGATTTCAAACCGCCCGGACAGGGTGACATTCAGCAGTCCCTGCCGGATCGCCTGCTGATCGACCGGATAATGGTCGTGCAGGCAGGTCAGCACCTGCAAAACGGCAGCAGCATTCTGTAGCTGGATACTACCGCGCAGATTGGGCAGGGGTAAGGCATGCCGGTTCAGTTCGGCGGTATGCCAGTGCCAGTCCTGTCCTGAGGCCTGATAATGATAATCACGTCCCACCCGCAATAAATCAGCACCGATCTGGTGCGCAGCGGAGGCAATGCTTTGCGGCATCGTCGGCGCGGCGTATACCACAGGCCGCCCCGAACGCATAATGCCGGCCTTTTCCGCGCCAATAGCCTCCAGTGTATCGCCCAGCCAATCGGTATGATCCAGCCCGATACCAGTAATCAGTGCGACATCTGCGTCCACTATATTCACTGCATCCAGCCGCCCGCCGAGTCCGACTTCCAACAGGGCAACATCCAGCTGATGACTCTGCAACAAGTGTAGTGCCGCTAAGGTGCCATATTCAAAATAAGTCAGTGGCGTCGTATGGCGTGCATGTTCGACAGCGACAAACGCGGCACACAACATCTCATCGGTAACCGGCCCGCCCGCGATAACGAGACGTTCGTTATAACGTCGCAGATGGGGAGAGGTGTAGGCACCGACACGATAACCAGCCGCCTGCAGCATCACCTGTAGCAGGGCAACGCACGAACCTTTGCCATTGGTACCGGCAATCGTGATTACCTGTCGCGCCGGTGTCGGTGCACCCAGTGCCTGCCAGACTTGTCGTACCCGGGTCAGTCCCAGCTCAACCTGCTGTGGGTGTTGTGCTGAGATATACGTGAGCCAGCCGGACAGATCAGGCGGGAGGGGCACGATGGCACAGAATACTGAGTGTAATGGCCAGCTGATCACGCAGCTGACGACGATCGATGATCTGATCTATCGCGCCTTTTTCCAGCAGAAATTCGCTACGCTGGAAACCGGCGGGTAATGTTTCGCGTACGGTCTGCTCTATCACACGTGGCCCGGCAAAGCCGATCAGTGCATTCGGCTCCGCAATATTCAGATCGCCGAGCATCGCCAGACTGGCGGACACCCCCCCCATGGTGGGATCAGTTAAAACTGAAATAAACGGCAGGCCCTGTTGTGCCAGCTGATTCAGTGCAGCAGAGGTCTTCGCCATCTGCATCAGCGAAAACAACGACTCCTGCATCCGTGCACCACCACTGGCAGCAAAACAGACCAATGGGCAACGCTGTTTAATCGCGGCCTGTACCCCCAGTACAAAGCGCTCGCCGACGACTGAGCCCATGGAGCCACCCATGAATTTAAACTCAAACGCTGCAGCGACAATGGCCTGTGCCTTCAGTTTGCCTCGCAACACGACTAAGGCATCATTTTCACCAGTTGTTTTTTGTGCCGCAGTCAGGCGATCTTTATATTTTTTGCTATCCCTGAATCTGAGTGGATCACCAGATTGAAGATCGGCACCCAGCTCTTCGCGTGGTTCAGGATCTAAAAACAGGTCCAGGCGGCGACGCGCATCAATCCGGTTATGATGATCGCATTTCGGACACACATCATGATTACGTTCTAATTCAGCCCGGTACAGCACCGCCGCGCAACCCGGACATTTCGTCCACAAGCCTTGTGGAATTGTTTTTCTGGAACCACCCTCCGTGCGAATGCGACCGGGCAGCAGATTTTCAAACCAACTCATAGAGACTCAATGTAAGTTATGATTAAGTATTAACAGGTGTCCTGAAGACTCCTTGACGGGTTGTCGATGGCAGCCCGTAATTCAGCCAGAAAGGTGCCTGCCACAACCGGAACTTGGTCTGGCTGATCGGCACAGGCTGCGATACGGGTAACCAGGGCACTGCCAACCACCACCGCATCCGCGATGGCAGCCATCGCCTGCGCAGTCGCAGCATCTCTGATACCGAAGCCAACACCCACCGGCAACGCAGTGTGTGCCCGAATCTGTGTGAGTTTTGCTGCCACACTCGCCGTGTCCAGGTGGCCTGCCCCGGTGACTCCTTTCAGCGCGACATAATACACAAAACCATGCGCAACCCGGGTGATCTGCGCAATACGTTGCGAGGTGGTGGTCGGGGCGATCAGAAAGATCGGATCTATGTCATGTTGTACCAGGCAATCCGTGAGGTCGCTGCACGCATCCGGCGGGCTGTCCACCATCAGCACACCGTCCACCCCGGCCTGTCGTGCACCAGCGGCAAATTCAGTATAACCCATCGCTTCCAGCGGATTGAGATATCCCATCAACACAACCGGCGTGGTCGTGTTGGTACGACGAAACGCCGCCACCATCGCCAGCACCTGTGTCAGCGAGACACCCTGTGCCAGGGCACGTTCGCTGGCAAGCTGAATCACCGGGCCGTCAGCCATCGGGTCAGAAAAAGGCACACCCAGCTCAATGATGTCTGCACCCCATTCCACCAGGGTGTGCAATAACGGCACCGTCACTGCAGGTTGCGGATCGCCTGCTGTGACAAACGGAATCAGTGCTGTTTTGTGCTCGGCGCGCAACGCAGCGAAACAATCTGTGATACGACCCATTATGCAACCTCTGCCAGAGCAGCCACGGTCGCCATGTCTTTATCACCACGACCGGACAGATTGATCAGGATGGCCTGTTCTGGTGTCAGCTGTGGCGCCAGTTGTAACGCATACGCCATCGCATGACTGGATTCCAGTGCCGGAATAATGCCTTCGGTCCGGGTCAGGCGATAAAAGGCAGCCAGTGCTGCGTCATCGGTGACGGCAACATAGGTTGCGCGCCGGGTATCCTTCAACCAGGCGTGTTCCGGGCCAACGCCCGGATAATCCAGACCGGCAGAAATCGAGTGGGTAGCGATGATCTGACCGTCCGGGTCTTCCATCAGATAGGTGCGGTTGCCATGTAGCACACCGGGCTTGCCGGCACTCAGCGGTGCTGCGTGCAGGCCGGAATCCAGCCCGTTCCCGGCTGCTTCCACGCCATAGAGTGCAACACCGTCGTCTGCCAGAAACGAATGAAATAACCCGATCGCGTTCGATCCGCCACCAACACATGCTACCAGTGCATCCGGTAGCTGACCAGTCATCATCAGTAACTGCTGGCGTGCCTCACGCCCGATCACGGCCTGAAAATCACGCACCATCATCGGATACGGATGCGGCCCGGCCACTGTACCAATGATATAAAATGTATTATCCACCTGCGTAACCCAGTCACGCAGTGCTTCATTCAACGCATCCTTGAGTGTTTTTGAACCGGATGAGACCGCACGTACCTCCGCCCCCAGTAACTGCATCCGCTGCACGTTCGGCTGCTGACGCGCAATATCCACCTCACCCATAAACACCACACATTCCAGACCGAGCCGTGCCGCAACAGTAGCAGTAGCGACGCCATGCTGACCTGCACCGGTTTCGGCAATGATCCGGGTCTTGCCCATCCGCTTCGCCAGCAGGCCCTGACCAATTGCGCTGTTAATCTTATGTGCACCGGTATGGTTCAGATCTTCGCGCTTCAGATATAGCTGGGCACCACCCAGCTCACGACTGAGTCGTTCCGCATGATAGATAGGCGACGGACGGCCCACATAGTGTTGCAGATCAGCATCCAGCGCGGCCAGAAATGCCGGATCCTGGCGCGCCTGCGTATATGCTTCACGCAACTGCGCAATCGGTTCCATCAGGGTTTCGGCGACAAAGGTTCCACCGTATCGACCAAAATGACCGAATTCATCCGGTAAATCAACATGGATCACAGCATATCTCCGCAACGTACCTGTGCGACAAACCGGGCTATCTTCGCAGCATCCTTCACACCCGGCGCAGATTCAACCCCACCACTGACATCCACCGCATACGGGCGCACCTGGCGCACGGCCTGTGCCACATTATCCGCATTCAGACCACCAGCCAGAATAATCGGCTGCGACAGACTGGCTGGTACCAGCGACCAGTCAAACGTCATGCCAGTGCCACCCGGCACCCCCGGACGATAAGTATCCAGTAATAAGGCTCGCGCGGCAGCAAAGGTATTGCTGACAGCTGGCCAGTCGGTATTAGCGTGCACCCGGATTGCCCGGAACCAGGGATGCTGCACTGCTGCGCAGGTTGCCGCTGACTGATTCCCGTGAAACTGCACACAATCCAGCCGGGCCTGAGCGATAGTCTGACGGATCTGCGCAACTGGCATATCCACGAACAGGCCGACAGTCGTCACCAGAGGCGGCAGGCGGGCGATAATCGCAGCGGCCTGTGCCGGTGTGACATAGCGCGGGCTCTGCGGATAAAATACGAAGCCCAGCGCATCCGCGCCCTGAGTCACTGCTGCCAGCGCATCCTGAGTGCGGGTTATACCACAGATTTTGATTCGGGTACGCTGCACAGCGTTATCTCAGAAAAATGGCCAGTCGCATACAGCTCACACAAAGAAAGTATGTTAGACGATAATCTGCAGGATGTCATGACGCCGGAAGTTACAGGGTGCGATTCAAGATGCGGACTGGTACGCCGCAACCATTACCAGATCACACCTTTGAGTGATGACACTGCAGCTGATCCCATTGAGTTTTATATGACCTGGTATACGAACCAAGGAATTAATGATGCGATTGATGTTATTGGGAGGCCCGGGTGCCGGCAAGGGTACACAGGCGAATTTTCTGACCGCACACTATGGCATACCGCAGATCTCAACCGGCGATATGCTACGTGCTCAGGTGAAGGCCGGCACGGAACTCGGACTGACCGCAAAAAAAGTGATGGACAGCGGTGGACTGGTCTCAGATGAGATCATCATCGCAATGGTCAGAGAACGAATTACCCACCCGGACTGCCAGCCAGGCTACCTGTTCGACGGCTTTCCGCGGACTATCCCACAGGCTGAAGCCCTGAGCAGGGCTGCGATCCCGCTGGATGCCGTGATCGAAATCGCGGTAGATGATACCGAAATTATCCGTCGTCTATCCGGGCGGCGTGTCCATCTGCCTTCTGGCCGCACCTACCATATCCAGTTCAATCCACCCCGCGTCGCAGGCAAAGACGATATCACGGGTGAAGACCTGGTGCATCGGGATGACGACCACGACACGACCGTGGCACAACGACTGGCTGTGTACCACGCGCAAACGGCACCATTGATTGCCTATTATCAGCAGGCAGCGACTGCGGGTCATAATCGCTATATCCGTATTGCCGGCGTGGGGGCAGTGACACAGATACAACGTCAGATTCTGGCTGAGCTGAGCACTGACTGAATGGAGACTGCGCACACGGTGGCGCAGGCGCTGGCAACAGCACGCCGCCGCCTGACGCAGGCACAGCAGACACCGGCAGAGGCTGATGGCCTGCTGGCACATCAGCTGCAGCGGGATCGTACCTACCTGATCGCACATCCCGAAGCTGAACTGACCCCTGCCCAGTCTGCTGACTATGCGCACCTGATTGCGCAACGTTGTGCAGGCACACCAGTCGCCTATCTGACGGGTCGGCGCGCCTTCCGGAATCTGGTCCTGCAGGTGAACTCACACACCTTAATTCCACGCCCGGAAACCGAACACCTGGTGGAGCAAGCACTACAATTGGGGCCTGCGAATGCCTCCGTGCTGGAGCCAGGCACAGGCAGCGGTGCGATAGCGCTGGCACTGGCCCACGAGCGCCCGACCTGGCAAATCACTGCAACTGACATCAGCCTCGACGCACTGGCACTGGCGCAGCAGAATGCTGCGCACCATCGTCTGACGACAGTGCGCTTCGTACACAGCGACTGGTTTACGGCACTGACCGGACGTTACGACCTGATCATCAGCAATCCGCCGTATGTGGCGACGGATGATCCACACCTGACACAAGGCGATCTGCGGTACGAACCGCAGATCGCCCTAGTCGCCGGGCCAGATGGCCTCGCGGCGATCCGGCATCTGACGCACCAAGCCCCAACTTATCTGCAGCCCGGCGGCTGGCTGTTGCTGGAGCACGGCGCCACACAAGGCGCGGCCTGCCGCACCTTGTTGCAGCAACGCGGCTTCAACGATATCCGTACCTGGCAGGATCTGGCCGGACTGGACCGGCTAAGTGGGGCACGTTTTTTACATCGCACCAGTTCATCAAGTCGCCTCATCTGAGGCCGGCTCAGTGGCCTTTCTGGTACGCACCTGTTGCATCCGGGGCTTTGGTGCCACCACTGGCTTTGACTCAGCGGCCTGCGCCGCCGCCTCTGAGACAGCTGGTCGTGCTGGCTGCTGCGCGACGGAGGCCACATCAGCCGCTGCCGGAGCTGCCGGTTTTTTCGGCGCGCGCGTGCGCACCTGTTTCATCTGAGGCTGCGACGACGGCCTAGCTGGCTGCATGGCGGACGTCGCAGCAGCTGTGGCCTCAGGTTGCACCACTGCTGCTGGTCTGGTGGATTCTGCCCTGGCCCGGGTTGCGGTTGCTGCCTGCGGTTGCTGCTGGTTTGTCGATACAGCTACCTCTGTCCCGCTTGTTGCCTGGGTTGTGGTCGCGGCTTCTTTTCCCGGACGTCGGCCGCGTCTCCGGCGTGGTGTTCTGGCAGTCGGCTCACGCCCCGTCACCGCTTCAGCCGCACGCGACTGCGAGGCGGGTGCGTTCGATGCCCG
>JAHDBG010000005.1:16778-22408 GCA_020630515.1 Gammaproteobacteria bacterium | reverse complement strand
CCGCTGACGTGTCGCCTGAGGACGCGGCCCGTTTCTGCTGCCACGCCGCCGGCTCGGGTGGCGAGAGCTGGTACGAGCAGTCGATTCCTTATCCTCCATGACATCAACAGATTCTTTAGTCAGCTGACGGGTAAACAACGCACGCAGCCATTGTTTCACCTTGGATGCCTGCTTCTCAGCCTGCGGAGCCGGAGAAGCCGGGACGATATTCTGCACTTTCGGCTGGTTATGGGCCGTCTTCCGGGTCGGCTTTACCGGTAAGCGGGTATAAAACTCCGCTGGCGGATCAATCTGACGATAACTGCGATCACGGGATGAATCACTGTTTTGCGGTGTCCGCGACCGTTGTATACGATAGGCCGGTGTCTCCAGGTGTTTGTTTGGCAATAAGATCACAGCACACTGCAGCCGGGCCTCCATCTCCAGGATCGTCTGGCGTTTTTCATTCAGCAGATAAGTCGCCACCTCCACCGGCAATTGTGCCTGCACGCTCCGGGTGTTTTCTTTCAGGCAGGCCTCTTCAATCAGACGCAGAATAGACAACGCAAGCGAGTCAATACTGCGGATATAACCCTGACCTTCACAGCGTGGACAGACCTGATGCGAGGAATCGCCCAGTGAGGGCCGGATCCGCTGACGCGACATCTCCAGCAGACCAAACCGCGAGATCGCACTGATCTGCACCCGGGCCCGGTCTTCCCGCATACAATCACGTAATTTCGCTTCAACTTCATGTTGATGACGCTGCACTGACATATCAATGAAGTCTATGACAAATAACCCACCCAGATCGCGTAAGCGCAGCTGGCGGGCAATCTCTTCTGCCGCCTCCAGATTGGTCGAAAAGGCGGTTTCTTCAATGTCGGCACCCTTCGTGGCGCGTGCTGAATTGATATCAACCGCTGTCAGTGCCTCGGTATGATCAATCACAATGGAGCCACCGGACGGTAATCGCACCTGGCGTGCGAAGGCTGACTCAATCTGCGATTCGACCTGATAATGTGAAAACAGCGGGACCTCTTCCTGATGCAGTCGCAATTTATGCTCATTCTGCGGCAACACCTGCCGCACAAACAGCTTAGCGCGCTCAAAGGCTGCCGGGTCATCTAACACAATCTCAGCAATATCCGCACGTAACCGATCACGGATGGTACGTACGATGATGTCGCTTTCCTGATAAATCAGGAAGGGCGCACTATGCGCCTGCGCTGAGGTTTCTATCGCCTGCCACAGATGCAACAGATAATCCAGATCCCACTGCAACTCTTCCGGACTTTTACCAATGCCGGCAGTGCGCACGATCATGCCCATGCCATCCGGCACTGTCAGGGTGTTCATGGCCGCGCGTAATTCAGCCCTTTCCTGCCCGTCTATCCGGCGTGAAATGCCACCGGCGCGCGGATTATTCGGCATTAAGACCAGATAACGACCGGCCAGTGAGGGAAATGTTGTCAGGGCAGCACCTTTATTGCCGCGTTCTTCTTTTTCGACCTGAACAATCAGCTCCTGACCCTCATTCAGGGTGCCACGAGGACGTCCTCCCGGATGATCGCCTGCTTCCGTGTCATTGAAATAGGCTCGTGCAATTTCCTTCATTGGCAGAAAGCCATGGCGTTCTGCGCCATAATCGACGAACACAGCCTCCAGACTCGGCTCCACGCGCGTGATCCGACCTTTGTACAGGTTTGCTTTTTTCAGCTCACGCCCGGGAACCTCAATATCCAGGTTGTCCAGTTTCTGGCCATCTACAATCGCCACACGCACCTCTTCCGGTTGTGTAGCATTCATTAAGATTCGTTTCATTAAAACATTAAAACTCTACATAATTTAGTAAAATCACCTCACATGAATCACCATGCTGCACCACCATCAGTACATTATCTGCGCGTCTCTGCGGATCGCGCCGGACAACGTCTGGATAATTTTTTACGGACACACCTGAAGGGTGTACCCAGAAGCTGGATATATCGTGTAATTCGTCGGGGTGAGGTACGAGTCAATAAGGCACGTGCTAAGCCAGATCAGACGCTGGCTGCAGGCGATCAGATCCGCATTCCACCAGTGCGCCGGAATGCTGTACCGCAGCAGGCACCAGGTCAGATCCTGCAGCAGACAATAACCCGTTCCATTCTATACGAAGATACGGAACTGCTTGTACTGAACAAGCCGGATGGCATCGCGGTACATGGTGGCAGCGGGGTGCGTCACGGCGTGATTGAGATACTGCGCAGCCTGGATCCCGGTCACGCCGACTGGGAGCTGATGCATCGTCTGGATCGTGAGACGTCCGGCTGTCTGCTGATCACGAAAAAACGCGCTGTGTTGCGTCAGCTGCATGCCCTGCAACAGCACAAACAAATCAGCAAGCGC
The DNA here is from genome assembly GCA_020630515.1 of Gammaproteobacteria bacterium. GTDB lineage: Bacteria > Pseudomonadota > Gammaproteobacteria > Chromatiales > Chromatiaceae > JAHDBG01. The sequence goes on along the minus strand of JAHDBG010000005.1, from coordinate 20,038 downwards.
TATCTTGCTCTGGTGGCCGGACACTGGCCTGAGTCACGCTATCAGGTAGAAGCGCCATTGCGCAAAAACACCCTGCGCAGTGGCGAACGCATTGTCACCGTCGCGGCCGATGGCAAGCCAGCCCGCACACATTTCCGGATGCAGCGCCGGATCGGCCCGTATTCGTTGGTTGAGGCGCGCTTAGAGACCGGACGCACGCACCAGATCAGGGTACATGCCGCCCATCTCGGGACGCCCATTCTAGGCGACAATAAATATGGCGATCCGCGCCACAATCAACCTGCTCGTCGAGAAGGCCTGAAACGATTGTTTCTGCATGCCCGGCAACTACATTTTCGCTGGCCGCAGGCACCTTCAGGCTGCCACCATTTTACTGCACCTTTACCCTCCGAGCTGCAGAATTTTCTTGACCGACAATAGATTCGGACAATCTTTATGGATACAACCTACGACCCGCAGGCGATAGAACAACACTGGTACCGTATCTGGGAGCAGAACGGCTGGTTTGCGCCGGATCTGACTGCTCCGGGGGCACCTTACTGCATCATGATCCCACCACCGAATGTGACCGGCAGCCTGCACATGGGACATGGATTCAATAATATGGTGATGGATACGCTGATCCGGTTCCAGCGGATGCGCGGTCGCCCGACCTTGTGGCAACCCGGCACTGACCATGCAGGCATCGCCACCCAGATGGTAGTGGAACGACAACTGGAAGCGATAGGTGAATCCCGTCATAGCCTGGGTCGCGAGGCGTTTATCGAACGTATCCAGACCTGGAAACAAACCTCGGGCGGCCAGATCACCCGGCAGTTACGCCGCCTGGGCTCGTCTCTGGACTGGCAGCATGAACGATTCACGATGGATGCCGGCTTATCCCGCGCGGTGCAGGATGTATTTATCCAGCTCTACACAGAAGGCCTGATCTATCGTGGCAAACGGCTGGTGAACTGGGATCCGGCCCTGGGCACAGCAGTTTCCGACCTGGAAGTCCTGGCCTCCGAAGAGGCCGGATCCTTATGGCATATCCGTTATCCCCTGAGCAATAACAATGGCCATCTGATTGTGTCCACCACCCGCCCGGAAACCCTGCTCGGCGATTGCGCAGTGGCAGTCAATCCGGAGGACAGCCGTTATCAGCACCTGATCGGGCAGACCGTTGATCTGCCTCTGACCGGGCGCCAGATCCCGGTGATTGCAGATGAACATGCCGATCCTGAATTTGGCACCGGGTGTGTCAAGATCACCCCGGCACATGATTTTAACGACTATGCGGTCTGGCAACGCCATCAGACTGACCCGGCGATACAGAGGTTGCCCCATGGTGGACTGATCAGCATTCTGACCCCGGCAGCAACAATCCGCGCCAATCAGGCAGATGAAGGTGACCTGATTCCGACTGCATATACCGGGCTGGACAGGTACGCAGCCCGTCAACAGATCGTAGCCGACCTGAACGCACGGGGACTACTGGCAGAGACCGTGCAACATACCCTGATGGTACCGCGCGGAGACCGTTCCGGCAGTGTGATAGAACCACTGCTCACGGATCAGTGGTATGTCCGGATGGCACCTCTGGCCGAACCCGCGATTGCTGCAGTCAACACCGGACGTGTGCGGTTTGTCCCGGATAACTGGAAAAACACCTATTTCGACTGGATGCACAACATCCAGGACTGGTGCATCAGCCGTCAGATCTGGTGGGGTCATCGTATTCCGGCCTGGTATGGCCCGGATGGACAAGTGTATGTCGGACGCTCAGAAGATGCCGTACGCAAACAATATCATCTGCCTGCAGAGTTACCACTGCGCCAGGATGAAGACGTGCTGGATACCTGGTTCAGCTCGGCCCTCTGGCCCTTCTCAACCCTGGGCTGGCCGGAGCAGACCACACGCCTGCAGCAGTTCTATCCGACACAGGTACTGGTCACTGGCTTCGACATCATCTTTTTCTGGGTCGCCCGGATGATCATGTTCGGCCTGAAGTTTATGGGTGACGTGCCATTCCGCGAAGTATATGTGCACGGCCTAGTGCGGGATGCACAGGGCCATAAGATGTCCAAATCAAAGGGCAATGTGCTGGATCCGATTGATCTGATCGACGGTATCACACTGGAAGACCTGCTCGCGAAGCGTACAACGGGGCTGATGCAGCCACAACAGGCAGATCAGATTGCCGCACAGACCCGACACGAATTTCCTGCAGGCATCCCGGGCTTCGGCACCGATGCACTGCGCTTTACCTTTGCCGCCCTGGCCTCGACCGGGCGCGATATCAGATTCGATCAGGGCCGTATGACCGGCTATCGCAACTTCTGCAACAAATTGTGGAATGCTGCACGCTATGTCCTGCTGAATACATCGCATACCGACCCGGAACAGGCGGACGACAATTATGCGTTGTCGCTGGCAGATCGCTGGATCCAGGCCCGGCTGCAACACACAATCCAGGCCACCACATGCGCACTGGAACAGTATCGTTTTGATCAGGCGGCACAAGCGCTGTACGATGCAATCTGGCATCATTATTGCGATTGGTATCTGGAACTGAGCAAAATCACCTTGCAGGACGAAATGGCCTCTGCTGCCCGACGACGCGGCACACACCATACTCTGGTGCAGGTACTAGAGGTATTATTGCGCCTGACCCATCCGATCATGCCGTATATTACCGAGGCGATCTGGCAGCAGATCGCCCCGCTGGCCGGGATCCGGGCACCAACCATCATGCATCAACCCTATCCCACAGCCAATCCGGCGCTGATTGATCATACCGCGCTGGCCGACATGGACTGGGTGATGCAATGCATCCTCGGCGTACGCCGGATTAAGGGCGAGATGAATATCCCGCCGGGGAAACAGGTGCCGGTGGTGCTGGCCAACACCCAGGCGACAGATCGTACACGAGCTGAACAATATGCGTCTTATCTGCACAAGCTGGGAAGAATGACGACGATCGACATCCTTGCCGCAGATGAAACAGCACCAGAGGCAGCAACCGCCCTGATCGGAGAAATGCAACTCCTGATTCCGCTGGCTGACCTGATTGATCCGGTCGCTGAACAGGCCCGGCTGGAAAAACAACTGGCACAGCGACAGACTGAGATCACGCGGATCGAACGTAAGCTGGCCAACCCTGGCTTTACCACCAAGGCACCCGCCGCTGTGGTACAGCGGGAACGGGATAAACTGGCCGCAGCACAGACAGCGCAGACCAGCCTGAACAAACAGATCAGCCAACTGAACAAACGGGTGAC
>JAHDBG010000005.1:8774-16678 GCA_020630515.1 Gammaproteobacteria bacterium | reverse complement strand
ATGGGGGACAGTGCTACCTATGATCAACGGGTGGCTGCGGTCAATTTTGCACTGCAATTTGACGATGGTGGCCGGATTAACGGACTGGAACAGGCAGACCTGATACTGATCGGGGTCTCGCGTTCCGGCAAGACACCGACCTGTCTATACATGGCGATGCAATACAAAGTGCGGGCTGCCAACTATCCGCTGACAGAAGAGGACCTAGCATCCGAGAATCTGCCTGCCCCATTAAGACCACTCAGGGCAAAGCTGATCGGACTGGATATTGCGCCAGACCGGTTACACCATATCCGTGAAGAACGGCGCGCCGGCTCAAAATATGCCGACCTGGCACAATGTCGGCGTGAAACGAAGGCAGCGAAGGCCTTATACGAACACCACCGGATCAATTACATCAGCAGCACCGATTATTCGATAGAAGAGCTGGCGACAGCCATTCTGCAGCGGCGTAAAGTGACCCGCGTCGTTCAGTGATCATTTTGGCACGCCGGCATAAAACTTTTACTGCATAAGCCTGTCGCAAAGGGCGTGTTACACTGGTTAAGCGGTTCATATCCGCAAGACATCACCTTTCCTAAACTCAGGAGATCAAAATGAATTCATCTGTAAAACCCGTTGCCCTCGCCGTAGGTGCCGCTGTTGCAGGTTCACTGATGTTGACCCAGGCAGCGTCTGCTGACCCATTCAGCATGACTGAACTGCAGAGCGGTTATATGCAACCGATTCTTTCTTCTATGAGTAGTTCCGAGAAGGCCGGAGAAGGCAAATGCGGTGCCGGCAAGTGCGGCGGCGACACGACGAAAAAAGGCGCTGAAGGGAAGTGTGGAGCCGGCAGATGCGGTGGCACAACCAGCAAAGATGGTGAAGGCAAATGCGGCGCCGGTAAGTGCGGTGGCGACACAATGAAAAAAGGTGCCGAAGGGAAGTGTGGTGCTGGCAAATGTGGTGGCACAACCAGCAAAGGTGGCGAAGGCAAATGCGGTGCCGGTAAGTGCGGTGGCGCCACCTGATTCAGGTGCCTCATTTCTGCTGCTGACGGCAGGAATGAGGCAATATATGCTGACAGTTGACAGGAACCCATATGGTTTATCAGGTGCAAGGTGCCGGGCTGGGCCTGAAACAGGAACTGATCGCACAGCTGCTGACGCAACAGCCTGCACAGATCAGCTTTGTTGAGGTTGCGCCGGAAAACTGGATCCATGTGGGCGGGGCAAGAGGTAAGGCTCTGGATGCGGTGACCGAACGTTATCCGCTGGTGTGCCACGGCCTGTCCCTGAACATCGGTGGCCCGGCACCGCTGGACCGGGACTTGTTACGTGATATCAGAAACTTTTTACGACAGCGGCAGGTGCAGGTATATACCGAACACCTGTCATACTGCGGCGACAGCGGACAGCTGTATGACCTGATGCCGCTACCGTTTACTGCAGAGGCCGTCCATTATGTGGCCGGGCGTATCCGACAGGTACAGGACTATCTCGGACAACAGATCGGCATGGAAAATGTCTCGACTTATGCACAACTGCCAGGTGAGCTGAGTGAAATTGAATTCCTGAATGCCGTCTTAACCGAGGCTGACTGTGGCTATCACCTGGATATCAACAACATCTTTGTAAATGCATCCAATCATGGGTTTGATCCGCTGGATTATTTACGCCAGATACCGGCTGAACGCTTGTTATACGCCCATATTGCCGGACACGACCAACGGGCTGATGGCCTGCGGATTGATACACATGGTGCAGCAGTACTGCCTGATGTGTGGGACTTACTCGCAGCAGCCTATACCGGATACGGCATCTTCCCGACCCTGCTGGAGCGTGACTTCAACATCCCGCCGCTGGCTACCCTGATGGGCGAGATTGACCAGATACGTCGTTTACAGCGACATCATGCCGCAGCAGGTACCGCGCATGCAGCCTGATCTGCCAATCTTTCAGCAACATCAACTGGCACTGACTGCGCGGGTGCGTGATCCGTCACAGGCACCCTGCCCGGACGGTGTACCGGAACAACGCATGCAGGTCTATGCTGAACTGTTATACAACGGCATGGAAGGTCACCTGGCAACCAATTTTCCGGTATTACGCCATATCACCCCGGACCCGCACTGGCACCGACTGGTGCGGGATTTTTTTCGGCAACATACCTGCCGTACCGGCCTGTTCACCCGCATCGGACTGGAGTTTATAGCGTATCTGGCGCATGAACGGGAAGCCCGACCAGATGACAGGCCCTTTATGCCAGAGCTGGCACATTATGAATATACTGAGCTGGCAGTCGCAATCAGTGATGATCCGGCCACAGCACATTATGATCCGAACGGCGACCTGCTGACAGGCTGCCCGGTAGTGGCACCTGCGGTCCGGAATCTGACCTACCGTTATCCGGTGCATCGTATCAGTCCGGATTATCTGCCGACCGAGCCGCCGGCACAACCGACTCATCTGGTGGTCTACCGGGATCGCTTGGATCAGGTCCATTTTCTGGAGATCAACGCCGTTACCCAGCACCTGCTGACCACATTACAGGCAGAACCGCAACTTACCGGTCAGGACCTGCTGGAAAAGATCGCGACCCTGCTACGGCCACATGATCCGGCGCCTGTATTGCAGGCGGGGACTGCCTTGCTGGCAGACCTGCGCGAGCGCAATATTCTGCTGGGTGCGATATTACCCGGCTGACATCCATTCTGAGAAAACACTATGCTCGAATTACTGCATCGTCTGCAAAACATGCTGGATACGACCCGGGCCCTGGACTTTATGGCACCACTGGCGATCCGTCTGTATCTGGTACCGGTATTCTGGATGGCCGGAACAAACAAGCTGGCCAGTATGGACAACACGATTGCCTGGTTCGGCAACCCGGACTGGGGATTAGGCCTGCCGTTTCCGATGCTGCTGGCCTGGGCTGCCGCATTAACTGAGGCAGGTGGCGCAATCCTGTTGTTGCTCGGGCTGGCAACCCGCTGGATTTCGATACCCCTGTTAGTTACTATGATAGTTGCTGCAGTGACGGTACACTGGCAACATGGCTGGGCAGCGATTGCCGAAACACCGGCGGCAACAGCGCGCCTGGAACAAGCAACCGCGATCCTGCAGGAACATGGCAACTACGCCTGGCTGACAGAGGCCGGCAACTTCGCGGTATTGAATAACGGGATTGAGTTTGCTGTCACCTACGGCATCATGGTACTCACCTTGTTCTTCATCGGCGGCGGACGCTATGTCAGCGTGGACTACTGGTTGACCCGGCGGTGTCAGACTGGCTGACATACCCGCATGTTATCGGTTCAGATCACCACACAGGATGCGTTATATGCCGCCTATCTGGCCTTCGTGCCGGACGGCGGCATTTTTATTCCTACCGCCACAGACTACCAGCTTAGCATCACCCTGCCACTGCGCCTGTGTCTGCCGGAGAAGACATCATGGTGGACGACATCCGCGCAGATTATCTGGATAACACCGGCGACAGCACCTGATCAGATTGCAGGTATTGGCGTACAATTCACCGGCAGAAACGCCGCACAGATCAGACAGCAGATTGAGCTGTGCCTGGCAGACCGACTCAATTCAGATCAGCCTACCTACACCCTGTAACACATTCAGCATGCTGATAGACTCACATTGCCACCTGGATCAGGTCAACCTGACTCCTTATGACGGCGATTTTTCCACCTTTATCGCGCAGACACTGGCATCCGGTGTCGGGCATATGTTGTGCGTGTGTATTAATCTGGAGGCCTATCCAGCAATGCGGAAACTGGTCGCTGACTATCCGCAGATCTCGCTCTCTGTCGGCGTGCACCCATGTGAGCAGGACGGGCAGGAACCGACAGAATCCTTGCTGACTGAATGGGCCCAGGATCCGAAGAATGTGGCGATCGGCGAGACCGGACTGGATTATTTCCACACCAGAGAGCATCAGGTACAACAGCAAGAACGATTCCGCTGCCATATCCGGGCTGCGCGGGCAGCACAGAAGCCACTGATTGTGCATACCCGCCAGGCACCAGCTGACACCATCCGACTGTTGCAGGAAGAAAACGCCGCCGAAGTGGGTGGTGTGCTGCATTGTTTCAGCGAAAGCCGGGAGATTGCTTATCAGGCGATAACACTGGGCTTTTATATTTCATTTGCCGGGGTTATCACCTTTAAGAATGCACGACGCTTGCGTGAGGTAGCCGCAAAAATTCCGCTGGATCGACTACTAATTGAAACCGACTCGCCTTATCTGACACCCGCACCCTGGCGCGGCAAACCGAATGAGCCACGCCATGTGATCAAGGTAGCAGAAATGCTGGCAGATATCCGTCAGATACCGCTGGACGATGTGATACAGGCGACCAGCACTAATTATCAACGGCTGTTTGGCCCGATAACATCTCTTTAATCTTTATCTGGTTAATAAGTGAACCATGTCTGACATACAGCAAGTGATTATTGATGCCTTTGAGCGACGATCTGAGCTCAACGCACAGCAGGTTGATCCTGCTGTACAGAGCGCAGTGACGACCACGTTGCAACAACTGGACGAAGGCACCATCCGGGTAGCGGAAAAACGTGATGGGCACTGGCAGGTCAACGAATGGATCAAAAAGGCCGTGCTGCTTTCATTCTGCATGCAGGATAACGCATTGATCGACGGAGGAGAAACACGCTATTTTGATAAGGTCGCAAGCAAATATGCGCACTATCAGTCAGAGCATTTCACCCGGGCGGGTGTGCGTGTGGTACCGCCGGCCACGGTACGCCATGGCGCCTACATCGCATCAGGAACGGTATTGATGCCGTCTTATGTCAACATCGGTGCCTATGTGGACACCGGCACCATGGTAGATACCTGGGCCACGGTCGGCTCCTGTGCCCAGATTGGCAAAAATGTGCATCTGTCAGGCGGTGTTGGCATTGGCGGCGTACTGGAGCCATTACAGGCGGCACCGACCATTATCGAAGATCACTGTTTCATCGGCGCTCGTTCTGAAATCGTCGAAGGTGTGATTGTGGAAGAAGGTGCCGTCATTTCCATGGGCGTGTACATCGGCCAGTCTACCCGCATCTATGACCGTGCCAGAGATGAAGTGACGTATGGCCGCGTACCGGCAGGTGCCGTGGTTGTACCCGGCAACCTGCCGGCATCAAATGGAAAATACAGCCTGTATTGTGCTGTGATTGTGAAGCAGGTGGATGCGAAGACCCGGGCGAAGGTCGGGATCAATGCACTGTTGCGGGAAGCAGCCGAAGTCCCCATAGCCGCCGCAACACTGTATGGCATACCCAACTGCGATACGATACAGAAGGCCCGTGGCTGGCTGACAGAACAAGGGATTGCCTATCAGTTTCACAACTACAAAACGGCAGGCATCAACGAAGCCAGGCTGCGTGACTGGATTCGACAGGTGGGCTGGGAAACACTGCTCAATCGACGTAGCATGACGTGGCGGCAGCAGGTGCCAACAGCGGTGAAGGAATCAATTGACGAGGCCGGTGCGCTCCGGCTGATGCTGGACACACCCAGCATTATCAAGCGACCTGTATTACAACACCAGAACCAGCTACTGGTAGGGTTTGATCCGGCACAATATGCACAACTGTTTGCGCATGGCTGAATCCGACACACTGCAACTGGCGTGTGACCTGATCGCACGTGAGTCCGTCACACCGGAGGATGCCGGCTGCCAGGCACTGATACAACAACGGCTGGCCGCCTGCGACTTTCGGGTTGAGACATTACCATCCGGAGCAGTCCGGAACCTGTGGGCACGGCGCGGACAGGCAACACCTGTGTTCTGTTTTGCCGGACACACAGACGTGGTACCACCCGGTACAGGCTGGCAGACACCACCGTTTCAGCCAACTGTGCGGAATGGGATGTTGTATGGTCGCGGTGCAGCCGATATGAAGGGCTCACTGGCTGCGATGGTTACCGCCACCGAACGGTTTGTGCAGAAATACCCGGATCATCGCGGATCGGTTGCTTATCTGCTGACCAGCGATGAAGAAGGCCCGGCCGTGCAAGGCACCGCCGAAGTTATCCGAACCCTGCAGGCACGTGGAGAGCAGATTGAGTGGTGTCTGGTGGGTGAACCGTCTTCCAGCGAACACTTGGGCGACGTGGTCAAACCGGGACGACGTGGCTCAATCAGTGGTGAGCTGCGGGTGCAGGGCGTGCAGGGTCATGTGGCCTATCCGCAACTGGCACAGAACCCGATCCATCAGGCGGCGCCGGCACTGGCTGAGCTGGTTGCGACAGTCTGGGATCAGGGCACAGCACATTTTCCACCCACCAGCTGCCAGATCACCTCTGTCCAGGCAGGTGCCGGGGCATCCAACGTGATTCCGGGTGAACTGAACGTGCAATTTAACCTGCGCTATTCCACTGCCATCACACCACACCAGATCAGACAACGAGTGACTGATCTGTTACAACGGCACAGGCTGCAGTATGAACTGACCTGGACCTTGTCCGGCGAACCATTTCTGACCGGATCCGGAGCCTTGTTACAGGCCACTCAGGCAGCAGTCATTGCCGAAACCGGACGCACACCTGAATTATCCACTGCAGGAGGCACCTCGGATGGTCGTTTTATCGCACCAACCGGTGCACAGGTGCTGGAGCTTGGCCCCTGCAACGCGACGATCCATCAGGTCGATGAATGTGTCAGCGTTGCCGACCTGATCCAACTGTCAGCCATCTATGAACGTATTCTGGAAAATCTGCTGCTTCCTGAATAACTGAAGTTACGCACTACATACAACAACGTCATTAACGTCATTCTGCGCGGCAGCATCGCTGCCGTCGCAGAATCTTCTTGATTTACCCGCCAAATCTACGCAAATCTGGTATCAGAACATGCGCCGCACAAGGTGCCCGGATGCGTCGCAGCGGGATCAGGATTACGGTTAATTTTGTGTCTCTGAAATTCAAAACATGATGCCTCAACCTACTCAGCGTGACACACTCGTTGTTGAACAGGCGCGCATTCTGGCGCACGATGCGTTCGACGGTGCTCAATACATATTGCGGGTACAGGCTCCATTACAGGCAGCCCGGGCACGACCCGGACAATTTGTACACCTGCGGGTCGCACCACAATTGCCTCTGCGCCGTCCACTCTCCATCATGCGGACATCTGCCCGGGCAGGCTGGCTGGAGTTTTTGTACAAAGCAGTTGGTGAAGGCACGCGCTTACTGGCCCGGCGCCCGGTTGGCGACACCCTGGATATGCTGGGGCCAGTGGGCAAGCCATTTCAGATCAGACAACCCCGCCCGGTCCTGATCGGCGGTGGTGTCGGCATGCCGCCGATGATCTTTCTGGCTGAATCAATGCGGCGCGGCCCACAACAGCCACTGGTGATATTGGGGTCAGAAGTCCCTTTTCCATTTCAGGCACGACCTTCGCAAATCATCATACCGGGGATACCGTCGGCAGTGATCGGCGCTATGCCATTGCTGGAAGACTGGGGCATCGCCTCGCGGCTTGCCAGCTTACAGGCATATCCTGGCTGTTTTCAGGGCTATGTTACCCAGCTGGTACAACACTGGCTGGATGCATTAACACCGGAACAGCGACAGGAAGTCGGATTGTATGCCTGCGGGCCCGAACCGATGTTGCAGGCGGTGGTACGCCTGGCCGCAGACTACCAGCTACCAGTGCAGGTATCGTTGGAAGAATATATGGCGTGTGCTACCGGCGGCTGCGCTGGCTGCGCCGTCCCTGTGCACCATGCGGCGGGAGTGAGCATGCAACGGGTCTGTGTTGATGGCCCTGTCTTTGATGGCTATACCATCTATCCTGAGATGGCCTGCAATACTGATAGTATCAGTTCTGAGTATAGCTGATGGCAGCGTGATGCTCTCGGCATCAGATATAGCCAGATGCTGTTTTTTTCATT
>JAHDBG010000005.1:0-8674 GCA_020630515.1 Gammaproteobacteria bacterium | reverse complement strand
CAATACAGCCAGCTCAGACCGGAACATATCGAAGCCAGCATCACCCAACTGCTGAGCAACAACCTGCAGCGCACGCAACAACTGATTGCCAGTCTGGAGACACCAACCTGGCATAACCTGATAGAGCCGCTGGCCGCATGGGACGACGAACTGGAACGTGCCTGGTCTCCCGTATCGCATCTGAACGCAGTCCGCAACAGCCCGGCATTGCGTGCAGCCTATCATGCCTGTCTGCCGGCGCTGTCTGCCTATGCAACAGAGCTGGGGCAGCACGTCGGTCTGTACCAGGCAGTGCAACACCTTGCAGCACAGGAGGGCGTACTGAATGCGAATCAGCGCAAGGTACTGGCCAACAAACTGCGTGACTTTCGGCTTGCCGGCGTCAGCCTGCCGGCGCAACCACGTGAACGCTACAAACAGATTGCACAACGCTTATCCGAACTGACCAGTCAGTTTGCCGATCACGTGCTGGATGCAACTCATGCCTGGTATAAATCCATTCATCAGGTTGCGGCACTGACCGGCTTGCCAGACTCAGCACTGGCCCTGGCGGCACAAACAGCACAACAACGTGGCCAGGACGGCTGGGGCCTGACGCTGGATTATCCATGTTATCAGCCGGTACTGGCGTATGCGCAGGATCGCGCCTTACGACAGGAACTGTATACCGCGTATCACACCCGAGCCTCAGATCAAGGGCCACATGACCCGGCACATGACAATACGCAGGTGATGGAACAGATTCTGGCATTGCGGCACGAACAGGCGAACCTGCTTGGATTTGCGCAATATGCAGATTATGCGCTGACGACCAGGATGGCAGAATCTGCCGAAGATGTTGCCACCTTTCTGCACGATCTGGCGACACGCTGCCGGCCACAAGCAGAACGTGAACTGGCCGAACTACGCCAGTTTGCTGCGGATACCGACGGTATCACTGACTTTGCCCCCTGGGATCAGGCCTACTACACAGAAAGACTGCGCAAACAACGTTATCAGCTCAGCGAGGAAGACCTGAAGCCATATTTCCCGGCAGAACAGGTGATCACCGGGTTATTTGAGATTGCGCGACGGCTGTATGGCATACAGATCAAACCCATACAGGGCGTGGATGTCTGGCACCCGGATGTGCAGTTCTATGCGATACATGCGGCAGACCAGACCTTGTGCGGACACTTTTATCTGGACCTGTACGCCCGCCCGAACAAACGCGGCGGAGCCTGGATGGATGGTTGCCAGTCACGTCTGGTCACGCCCGAACGCGAACAGAATCCAGTCGCGTATCTGGTATGCAACTTCACTCCGGCAGTGGCCGGACAACCAACCTTATTAACCCATACTGAGGTTGAGACCTTATTTCATGAATTTGGTCACGGACTGCACCATCTGCTGACTCAGATCGATTACCCTGACATCGCTGGCATCAACGGAGTGGCCTGGGATGCGGTTGAACTGCCTTCGCAATTCATGGAAAACTTCTGCTGGCAACGGGCCGCCCTGGACTTGTTTGCCCGCCACCACCTGACCGGTGAGCCGTTGCCAGAGGCCTTATTTGCTCGCATGTCTGCTGCGAAACATTTCCAGTCAGCACTGGCCCTGTTACGGCAGATTGAATTTGCACTGTTTGATCTGGAACTGCATCGGAACTATGATCCGGCACAGGGCAGGCGGATAGCCGAGACCCTGCAGACAGTCCGTGACCAGATCGCGATCATCCAGCCACCGGCCTGGCAGCGATTTGCACACAGCTTCAGTCATATCTTTGCAGGCGGCTATGCCGCAGGCTATTACAGCTATCTCTGGGCGCAGGTGTTGTCCGCCGATGCATTTGACCTGTTTGAGCAACATGGCATCTTTGATCCAGCTACTGGTCAGGCCTTTCTGCGACATATCTTACAAGCAGGTGGCAGCAAAGACGCCGCAGAATTGTTTCAAGATTTTCGTGGACGCCCACCTCAGATAGACGCCTTATTGCGCCACAACGGTATCGGACAAGACTAACCGGAGCTGATATGCATATCACCTTAACACGTGACATCTTATTGCAACCCTTATTACGTGCCAGTGCGATAGTGGCAAAGCAACAGACCTTGCCGATATTGAGCAACCTGTTATTCCAGCTGGTACCCGGCAAGCTGATTGTGACTGCGACCGACCTGGAAATCGAACTAGTCACAGAGGTTGTAGCAGAACATGAACACACGCTGGCGTATGCCATACCAGCGCGAAAACTGACAGACATCTGCAAGGCCTTGCCGTCTGATGCCGAAATCAGCCTGGCGTTTCAGGACAGCAAGGTCACGTTACGCGCCGGACAGGGACGTTACGTGCTGAGCACCCTGCCTGCAGAAGAATACCCGACTATCACGACAGACACAGTGACCGAACAGTTTCACGTGGAACAAGCAAGTCTCAGGCACCTGTTGGATAAAACCGCCTTCGCGATGGCACAACAGGATGTGCGTTATTATCTGAATGGTTTGTTACTGGCCTTTCAACCGGGTCACATCCGGGCAGTCACCACCGATGGACACCGGCTGGCACTGGCAGAGGCTGAATTGGCGCATGACATTCAGGAAGACACACAACTGATCATACCGCGCAAGGCAATCGCTGAACTCAATCGATTACTCAGCAGAGATGCAGAGGCATCCGCACAAGTGGCCTTCAGTGATCACTATCTGCGGATTGATCTGGGCGGTACCGTCTTTACGACCAAATTGATAGAAGGGCAGTTTCCGGACTATGAATCCATTCTGCCTGCCGAACAGAATGCAGATCTGCTCAGGTCAGATCGGGAACAACTCAAGCAGGTATTAGCCCGTACAGCAGTATTATCTGCGACCGAAAAGTTTTGCAGCACACACTTCCATCTGAAAAAAAACCAGCTGGGTTTGCAGGTCAACAATACCGAAAACGACGAAGCAGAAGAACGGCTGGCCGTAGTATATGATGGCAAATTGCTGGACATAGGATTCAATGCTGCATATGTACAGGATGTGCTGAATGTTATAGAAACCCAGCAGATTGAAATGGTCATTACCGGTTCGGACTCAAGCGTACTGATTCGTCCGGTAGGTACAGAAGCATATCGTTATATCGTGATGCCGATGCGCCTCTGAGGATGCTGATACTTGTTGTCAGGCCGTAATGTTTCATCAGCTACAGATCACTGATGTACGACTGATTGCGTCGGCGAGCATGCAACCAAAGCCCGGGGTGAACCTGATTACAGGCGCAAATGGATCAGGCAAAACCAGTGTACTGGAAGCGTTATATATCGTAACGCATGGGCGTAGTTTTCGTTATCGTGATACAGCACCACTGGTACGGACAGGTGCCGAAATGTACCGGGTTGTTGCCCGCTTTCTATCTCATCCGGGCACATCCCATACACTCGGAATACAACGCGGCAAACACGAAATGCAGGCACGGTTAGATGGCAGGCCACTCCATCGACGCTCTGATATTCTCAATCTGTTGCCGGTATTATGCCTGGATTCAGATGTGCAGAGCCTGATCACAGGCGGCCCGGAATCACGTCGCAATTTTATGGATGCCGGCCTGTTCCACATGGAACCACAATACCTGGCCTGTTATCAGCGCTATCACCGGGCATTAGCGCAACGCAATGCGGCACTGAAAAAACTATCTTCCGACCTGGCAGAATGGGAGATCATCTTACACACACAAGCAAACCGCTTAGATCAGTGGCGCACTCGTTATCTCGACCAACTATCACCCCTGGTACAGACCTATCAGCAACGATGGCAGCCGGAAATCAATTTAACGCTGCATTACCAACGCGGCTGGGCTCAGGATCTGAGCCTGCATGATGCCCTGGCGAAGGCACGAGACACCGATCGCAAGATGAAATATACCAGCGTCGGGCCGCATCGCGCAGAGATTGCGATCCGCAGTCAGCAGGCAAAGGGGGCAAAACGTTTGTCACGCGGTCAGCTGAAAATGGTTGCAGCCGCACTCTGTTTTGCTCAAGCCAAACTATGCCAGACAAAACAGCATAAAAACAGCGTGTTATTATTCGACGATCTGGCCGCAGAACTGGATCAACGGAATAAGGCATTCCTGTTAGAAGCCATCCCGGCATTATTTCCCCAATCCTTTATCACTGCATTGAATGCATCCGATATTCTATCCTGTTGTTCCCATGTGGCTGGTGTGTTCCACATGGAACAGGGACAATTAACAATGCCAGGATGCCACTAAGCTCAGATGACTGTGCACAACGTACGATCTGGCAAACACATGTCATTCTGCGCAAGCGAAGCGAAGTCGCAGAATCTGGCACCCGGCTATCCCATGTGACCCCGGATTATGGATTCCGCGACTTCGCGCGGAATGACGCGGTGTCATTCTGGACAATAGCCACAGCCTGCACATCATCTGATTGACCGGCATGGCATACCAGCCCACAGTGAATGTAAATCGCAAACAGAACAAAATGGACGGCAACTTGAATAACGGGAGCAATGGACAATGAGCTACGATACAACTTCAATCAAGGTACTGAAGGGATTAGATGCCGTACGCAAACGTCCCGGCATGTATATCGGAGATACCGATGATGGCACCGGGCTGCACCATATGGTATTTGAGGTGGTGGATAACGCCATCGACGAAGCATTAGCTGGCTATTGCCGGACCATCCAGGTAACGATCCGGCGGAATGGTGCGGTCAGCGTATCAGACGATGGGCGTGGTATCCCGGTCGGGATGCATGAAGAAGGCAAATCTGCAGCAGAAGTGATTATGACCGTGCTGCATGCCGGTGGGAAATTTGATGACAATTCGTACAAGGTATCCGGTGGGTTGCACGGAGTCGGGGTCTCTGTGGTGAACGCGTTATCAGAAGAACTGCACCTGGTGACCGAGCGCGAAGGTCATCGGTATGAGCAGTTTTATCAACTGGGTGAACCGTCAGCACCGTTAGCACAAGTAGCACCCTCAGATAAAACCGGCACGATGATCACCTTCAAACCCAGCACGGTGATCTTTTCTGATGTCGAATTCAGATATGCGATCTTAGCAAAACGATTGCGTGAGCTGGCCTTTTTAAATTCCGGAGTGCAGATCAGGCTGACGGATGAACGCACCGATGAAACCGCAACCTTTGCGTATTCCGGTGGCATTCAGGCATTTGTGGAACACCTGAATCGGAATAAGACCGCGCTGCATCGCAAGATCTTTTATTTTGCGCAAACAGCGGAGCAGGTCGGTATCGAAATTGCGCTGCAATGGAATGATAGCTATCAGGAAAATGTATATTGTTTTACTAACAATATTCCGCAGAAAGATGGTGGTACGCACCTGGCCGGATTCCGTGGCGGCCTGACCCGCACACTGAATAACTACATTGATAAAGAGCACGGCAACAAAAAACAAAAAGTTACCACCAGCGGTGACGATGCGCGCGAAGGCTTAACAGCGGTCGTCTCAGTCAAGGTGCCAGATCCGAAGTTTTCGTCGCAAACCAAGGATAAGCTGGTTTCTTCAGAGATTAAGCCACTGGTTGAATCCACACTGAGCGAAAGGTTACAGGAATATCTGCTGGAAAATCCGGCGGAAGGCAAACTGATTGCGACCAAGATTATCGAATCAGCCCGGGCCCGTGAAGCAGCACGCAAGGCACGTGAGATGACACGGCGGAAAAGTGTGCTGGATGTCGCAGGCCTGCCTGGCAAACTGGCCGATTGTCAGGAAAAAGATCCGGCCTTATCCGAACTGTACCTGGTGGAAGGCGACTCAGCCGGTGGCTCGGCCAAACAGGGACGGGATCGGCGTTCACAAGCGATTCTGCCACTGAAGGGTAAGATCCTGAATATCGAAAAGGCACGTTTTGACAAGATGCTGGCTTCCGCAGAGGTCGGCACCCTGATCACAGCACTCGGTTGCGGAATCGGGCGTGATGAGTTCACACTGGAAAAACTGCGTTACCACCGCATCATCATCATGACCGATGCGGATGTGGATGGCGCACATATCCGCACCCTGTTACTGACCTTTTTTTACCGGCAGATGCCAGCGCTGATTGAGCAGGGCCATATCTATATTGCTCAGCCGCCCCTGTACAAGATCAGGAAAGGAAAGCAGGAAACCTATCTGAAGGATGATCCGGCACTGAATGACTATCTGCTCAATCATGCCCTGGAACAGGCACACCTGCATGTCACTGCAGAAGCCCCGGCCTTATCCGAGGTCGCATTTGAACAGCTGGCGCGACAATTTGTTGCCGTGCAGACCACCCAACAGAAGCTGGGACGGCGCTACGACCCGGCCTTTATGCGCATTCTGCCGGCGTTAACACCGGTCACACCAGACCTGTTACAGTCACCGCCGGCACTGGATGCCTGGCTGGCAGAGCTGGAACAACAGCTGCAACAACATGCGGGCACCATCGCTAACCGTTACCAGGTTCAGCGCGAAGAAAACGATGCGATACAACTGACCTGCTGGACCCACGGTATTCCGGCCAGCACCCTGATCCCGCTACGCTTTTTTCATACCGCCGAATACCAGCAGATGGTTGAACTGGGCGCAGGAACAAACGACTTATTCAGCGATACCGCGTATGTACAGCGCGGCGACAAACAACAACCGGTCAGCAGTTTTGCAGACGCCTTTCACTGGCTGATGGCTGAGGCCCAGAAGGGCCAGCATATCCAGCGTTACAAAGGACTCGGTGAGATGAACCCGGAACAACTGTGGGAAACCACGATGGATCCACTGAACCGGCGGTTACTGCAGGTGAATATCGAAGATGCCATGCAGTCGGATGCGATCTTTACCACACTGATGGGCGATCTGGTGGAGCCACGCCGCGAATTTATTGAGCGACATGCGCTGACTGTTGAAAATCTGGATATCTGAATCATCCGGTTGCAACCCGATGCTGACACTGACCAAACAAGGCGACGACCTGACCCTGGCGGGGGCAGGTGAGACGCACAGCGTACGACTGACAACGGCACAGCAGGACGAACTGAGCGCGATCAGTCAGGCCTACCAGACACTGCTGGCACAGCAACAACGTGCCGCAGAACAACAGGCACCGTTGCGCACCCTGGGCGTCCGGTTATGGGACTGGCTGCGTGCCGTCTGGTCGGATAGCCGGACCCTGGCCGGACTGCCGACACAACGCCTCGACATCCGGATCGACCGACTGCGCACCCGCAACGGTGCCATTGATCCACTCGGCCTGTTATTGCTGCAGGCACCCTGGGAAATCCTGGCAGATGCAGAAGGTCATTTTGCCCAGGGGTGGGATACCGACTTTTTGGTGGTACGTTATCTGCACAGTCCGCATGCGGCGTCTTATGCCCCGGCAGAACGTCGCTTATCACTGGTCTTTATGGCCGCCTCGCCGCACGGACAGACCGCGCTGGATTACGACCAGGAAGAACTGGCGATCGAACAGGCCGCAGGTTGGATGCAGTTTGATCTGAGCGTGGAAGAAAGCGGCAATGCCGCGCAACTGAACCGGTCTCTGCACAGCCTGTATGCAGAACAGATTGCTGTCCATGCCCTGCACCTGAGTTGTCATGGCACAGCACAGACAGCCGGACAACCGGTGTTGTGCCTGGAAGACGAGCTGGGCGCACCGGAACTGATGAGTGCAGACGATCTGAACCAGACCGTGCTGCAACAACATCCGATACCGCTGGTCTTTGTATCCGCTTGTCAGACACAACAGGCCGGATCGAATGGCACACTGGATTATGCCAGCGAACTGGTCCTGCGCGGCACACCCTGTGTGCTCGCCTGGGCCGGCAGCGTGCGGGATACCGCAGCGACCGAATTTGCCGCGACCTATTACAACCAGATCAACCAGCGCCAGCCGCCGGGCGTCGCACTGGAGCGGGCGCGGAACCAACTGTTACAGTCGCGCGCAGAACCGTATCGCGACTGGCATCTGCCGCGCCTGCTGCTGACGCAGCAGACCGGCGACCAACCGATCATCCGCAACAACCAGCGAGCAGGCCGGGCAGAGCAGCGCGACCTGCCGGGCGAATTTCTGGACCAGGCAGGCCAGATCAAGGTCGCAAACCGGGCCGAATTTGTCGGTCGGCGGCGCGAGATACAGGCCGTGTTACGCTACTGGCGCCACACAGACCCGGCGCAGGCGTGCCACAGCGTGATGTTGCAGGGGAGCGGTGATGTCGGCAAATCGAGCATCGCAGCCCGGATCGCGCACCGTTATCCGGATTATGAACGCATCGTATTATTCGGGCAGGACATTAGCCCGCAAAGGCTCCTGCAGGCACTGAATGCACAATATCGCCACACTGGCCGGAAAGAGACCCTGCAGACACTGCAGCCTCGCTTGTGGCCGGATCTGCATGCCCCTTATCCGGATTGTGCCCCCTTATTGCGCTATTGCTGGCAACACGAAGCTGAATTTAACAAGCCGCTGCTGATCGTCCTGGACGACCTGGAACAGGTGCTGGATGACCAGGTACCAGCCCCGCGACCCTGCCGGGAGCCCCGGGTACAACACCTGCTACAGGACCTGATCAGCACCCTGCATCAATATCGCAACAGTCGAGCCCGCCTGTTGCTGACCTCACGCTACGGATTGTCGTTACCACCGACACAGACCGCACAACTGGCCGTGGTACCGGTCAATCCATTCAGCGGGCCGGATCGCGCACGCCAG
>JAHDBG010000004.1:23617-46349 GCA_020630515.1 Gammaproteobacteria bacterium | reverse complement strand
ACGAATGAGTCATTACGGGGCTATCGTGTCATAAAACTGTCCGAAGTGTTGACATGGGCAAATACCTGAGCAGTCTGTAACGTACCGGTATCAATCGCAAAGACATCCTGATCCGGCAGATGAAAACGCACCCCGTTGGAAAAATTGCGTCCCAGCGGATCGCGCCATTCGCCGCTCGCCCGATCAAACTTCACGATCATTGAGGTCCAGGGCTGCGGTTCACCCTTCACATTGTACCCGGGAGCTGGTCGGCCACCCGGCAGGGCACCATCCGCCAGCCCATCCGGCGACGTTATACCATCCTTCACAGTACAGGGCTTATTGCCATACTGATCATCCGTGAAACCGAAACACATCACCCCTTCATGCACCGCAGTGGTCTGATTGCCGGAATGAAACACCGCTGCATACACGGTACTGCCATCCGGCGTCACCGCTAATCCACGCGGGGTATCGCCAAACAGTTCAATAATCCTGATCGGTTTGCCACCCAATGCTGTACCCGGGCCAGCCGCATCAAACACCCAGATATCCGCCCGTGGCGTCCCGGCCACATGAGTCTGTGGATCACCAGCACCCGGTACCTCTCTGAGTGAGGCATGGGTGCGATGCTGACCACGGTGGGCAGTAGTGATAAACGCCTTATCCTGCGCAAACACAATATCACGTGGTTCATCACCCACCAGCAGGGTGCGCGTGACATACGGCTGCCCCGCACTAATGTCCACGATGCTGACGGAATCTGAAAGATGATTCACGACCCACAGTTCATTCGTATTGCGCACAGCTAAGGCAAGCGGTTCCATCCCCACCGCAACAGAACCCTGCGCTGACAGGGTCCCCGTTGCAGAGACCGCAAAGATCTCAACATGATTATCCCGCGTATTCGTCACAAATAAACGATTACCCACCTGTACCATCGGGCGCGTCGGCACACTTTCAAAACTGATATGACCCGGGCTGTGTGCATTCGGCAGCGGCAAAACGGGGCTTTTACAGCCGATAATACCAACCATGCAGCATAAACTGCATACCAGCTTAACGTAACGCATCTTAACCTCCTGCACACAATGTTCAGCCATAACGACGTTCAAACTCTATCATAAAGCTGATTAAGGCCTGCACACCTGCCTCCGGCATCGCGTTGTACAGGCTGGCACGCATCCCACCAACCAAACGGTGGCCCTTCAGTGCCCGTAACCCGGCCTGTTCAGCTTCCGCCAGAAATGTCTTATCTAGGCGAGTATTCGCCAGGGCAAACGGAATATTCATGCGTGAGCGGCAACCAGGTGCTACCGCATTGCGATAAAAATCACTCTGATCAATCGCCGCATATAGTGCGTCAGCCTTGCGTTGATTGATCGCAGCCATCACCTGCAGCCCACCCTGAGCCTTCAGCCAGGTAAATACCAGTCCAGCCAGATACCAGGCAAAGGTCGGCGGGGTGTTATACATCGACCCCTGTTCCGCCTGCAGCGCGTACTGAAACATCGCAGGCACCCGCGCACCGGCACAACCCAGCAAGTCATTGCGAATGATGACCAGCGTCAGACCCGCCGGGCCGATATTTTTCTGTGCACCAGCATAGATGATACCAAACCGCTCAACTGGTAGCGGGCCGGACAGAATACTGGAAGAAAAATCGGCCACTAACGGTATATCACCTGTTTCCGGGATATAGCTGAACTCCACCCCGTGAATCGTCTCATTCGGGGTGTAGTGCACATAATCTGCCTGCGGGCTGAAGGATACGCTATCCGCTGCAGGTAGCTGCGTGAACTGATGCTCACGCATATCGGCCACCACCTGCACTGACAGATGTCGCCTGGCCTCAGTGATCGCCTTATCTGACCAGGTACCGGTCAGATAATAATCTGCACAGCCGTTCGGGCTGCGCAGGTTCAGTGGCACCATCGCAAACTGACTGGACGCACCTCCCTGCAGAAACAACACTGTGTAATGATCCGGTATGGCCAGCAGGTCACGCAGATCGGCCTCTGCCTGCGCCGCCAGTGCCAGGAAGGCCGGACCCCGATGGCTGATTTCCATCACGGAGGTGCCGCTACCCTGCCAATCACACAGTTCAGCCTGCGCCTGCTGCATAACCGGCACAGGCAACATCGCCGGGCCAGCACTGAAGTTGTAACATGTCATGTCTGTACTGACTTAAGCCGCCAACGAGACAAATGCACCAGCCTGCGGGTCATACGCAGAGACCGCACCAGAACGGATATCCAGCCAGGTACCATGCAACGCCAGCGTACCGGCCTCCACTCGGGTGCGGATAAAGTCGTGCGTCAGCAAATGATCCAACGATTGCAGCACACTCACCTGTTCCAACGCAACGAGCGGATCCTGTCCTGGCTGTAATGTACGCTGCATGCGTTCATACGCCGGACGCAGCACCTGCAGCCAGCTGCCCACAAAGCTGTCCGGACTATCCAGTTCCGGTGCCTGACCGGAACACAGACTATGGCAACCCTGTACACCGCCGCAGCGGGAGTGGCCCATTACAATCAGATGCGGAATATTCAGCGCAGTTAAGCCATATTCCAGTGCAGCAGCGGTTGAAGTCGCTTGTGGATGATCCACCGGCGGTACCGCATTCGCAATATTACGGTACACAAAAAAATCCCCGACATCGCCGTTGAATACTTCCGCTGGCTGTACCCGGCTGTCACAACAGCCGATCACCATCGCCTTCGGTGTCTGACCATCATCTGCCAGTTTCACTGCAGTTGCTCTGTGCGCTGCGGCCCGCTGTGTCTGCCAGTCATTGTGGCTGCGGATGAAGTCAGTCGGTAAAGGTTGTATCTGTTGCATCATTGAACACATCTCTGTAGTAAAAAGGCCTTGTCAGAATGCTGCCAAGGTCAGGTGAAATCCGTTATCATGTCTATTTTATGCCAATGTCTCTCCCGGCACAAAATGTCTGCAGCATAACGCATGACAGATAGAATCAGGAGCAGTGATATCACAAGGGTGTACGATGAGATATATCACAGGGTTTGTCGGCTGGCGTGGAATGGTCGGCTCCGTACTGCTGGAACGGATGCAGGCCGAGTGCGACTTCGACCTGATCAGCGATCCGGTGTTCTTTACCACTTCACAAGTCGGCCAGCCAGGGCCTGATATCGGATGCACAGTGCCACCACTGCAGGATGCGACCAATCTGGCAGCACTCAGCCGTATGGACATCATCGTCACCTGCCAGGGTGGGGACTATACCCGGCAGATGCATCGTGCACTGCGCCAGGATGGCTGGCGTGGTTACTGGATTGATGCAGCCTCAGCATTGCGTCTGCACAAAGACAGCATCATCGTCCTGGATCCAGTCAACCGGTCTGTGATTGATCAGGCGCTGGCCGTCGGAAAAAAAGACTTTATCGGCGGCAATTGTACTGTCAGCCTGATGCTGATGGCGCTCGGTGGCCTATTGCAGCAGGATCTGGTCGAATGGATCAGCGCCATGACCTACCAGGCTGCTTCCGGTGCTGGCGCACGTCACATGCGCGAATTGTTGCACCAAATGGGTCAATTACATGGTGCCGCCGCTGATTTATTAGCCGACCCGGCATCAGCTATTCTGGATATTGAGCGCCAAGTCACCGCCATGATGCGGGATCCTGAGTTTGCGACCAGTCAGTTTGGTGTGCCACTGGCTGGCAGCTTGATTCCCTGGATTGATGTCCCGCTGGAGAACGGGCAAAGCAAGGAAGAATGGAAGGCGAGCAGCGAGGCCAGTAAAATTCTGGGGCTGACACCAGGACAACTTCCGATTGACGGCACCTGCGTCCGCATCGGCGCCCTGCGCTGTCACAGTCAGGCGCTAACGGTTAAACTGAAGCAGAATGTGCCGATAGACGACATCATATCTATACTGAATGAAGCGACCCCCTGGTCACAGATCGTACCGAATGAACACTCAACGACAGTACATCAGCTCAGCCCGGCACAGGTCACCGGCACCCTGGACATCCTGGTCGGTCGCCTGCGCAAAATGAATCTGGGCGAACAGTATCTGAATGTCTTCACTGTCGGCGATCAGCTACTCTGGGGTGCTGCTGAGCCACTCAGGCGTATGCTGCGCATCCTGCTGGAAGCAGCCTGACCCACAGTGGCGAGCCCCCCGCCGTCGCATGACCAGAATTTCAAGAATCTGTTGCTGGATTATCCGCTGGACGCCCTGCGCCTGTTTGCTGCAGATGAAGCAGATGATCTTTCCAGTCAGGTACAGATAACGCCGATTCGCCAGGAGCAGCTCAAAGCACGCCTGGGTGATCGTTTTCGTGAGCTGGACTGTCCACTGCGCGTGGACTGGCCGGATGGGCAGCGTGAAGCCGTCTTATTCGCGCTGGAAGAAGAAACCGAACCACAGCGTTTTTCCATCCACCGCCTGATCCATTATTGTGTTGATCTGGCCGAATTGTGTGAAACAGATCGCATTGTGCCGGTTGTGATTTTTTTACGCTCTGGCATCTGCCCGCAGCAGATGCAGCTGGGCACACGCAAAAAGACCTACCTGGACTTCAGCTATATCGCCTGCCACTTAGCCGGTTTGCGCTACACTGACTATTGTGCCAGCGATAATATTGTGGCGCGCCTGAATCTGCTCAATATGACCTGTGCAAAAACACCCAGACTTCAGGTGTATGATCAGTCACTGCGTGGCTTATTCACCCTTGAGCCTGACCCGAAGAAACGTGAAAAATACGTTGACTTTATTGATATTTATGCCAACCTGACTGAGCAGGAAAGAGTACAGTACGAACAGGAATACCTGACGGAGGAAACCCGGATGACTTCATTCAAAGAATGGTTTCGTGATCAAGGCCGACAACAAGGCATGGAACAAGGTCGGCAACAAGGTGTCGCTGACATGTTGCTGGACCAGCTGGCGATCAAATTTGGTCAGACATCCAGTCGAGCGGTACGCACACAAGTGATCCAGGCTGATACTGATACCTTACGCCGCTGGTCTGAACGTATCCTGTCTGCACGTTCTGTGCAGGAGGTGTTCGCATCCGGAACGCACACTGCGGCAGGCTGATGCAATGCCGTTGATCACACTACCTGATGGTTCCAGTCGCATCTTTGAACAACCAGTATCTGTCGCTCAGGTCGCGGCAAACATTGGCCCGGGCTTGGCACGTGCTGCACTCGCAGGCCAGGTAGGCGATATGCTGGTTGATCTGTCGCATGTTCTGGATCAGGATACAGCACTAACACTGATCACTGACAAAGACGAGGCAGCCCTGCCTCTGATCCGGCATGATGCGGCACATATAATGGCACAGGCCGTGCAGGAGTTGTTTCCGGGAACACAGGTTACCATCGGCCCAGCAATTGAAGATGGCTTTTATTACGATTTTGCACGCGACAAGGCGTTTACCCCAGAT
This sequence comes from Gammaproteobacteria bacterium, assembly GCA_020630515.1. Taxonomy (GTDB): domain Bacteria; phylum Pseudomonadota; class Gammaproteobacteria; order Chromatiales; family Chromatiaceae; genus JAHDBG01. The sequence goes on along the minus strand of JAHDBG010000004.1, from coordinate 40,950 downwards.
GATCTGGCACTGATCGAAGCCCGTATGAACGAGATTGTGGATCGCGACCTGCCGATTCAGCGCGAGATATGGGATGTCGCTCAGGCAAAACAGACCTTTGCCGGTCTGGGCGAGCATTTCAAGGTAGAACTGATCGACCAGATACCACCGGATGAACCCGTGTCAGTCTATCGCCAGGGAAACTGGTTTGATCTGTGTCGTGGCCCGCATCTGCCGAACACCGGCAGGTTACCGAAGGCGTTTAAGTTACTGAAGCTGGCCGGCAGCTACTGGCGCGGGGATGCCGGACGACCGATGTTACAACGGATTTATGGCACAGCCTGGCGCAATAAAAAAGAGCTGAAGGCCTATCTGCATCGGTTGCAGGAAGCCGAAAAACGCGATCATCGCAAGCTGGGAAAGACACTGGATTTGTTTCATACCCAGGAACAGGCACCCGGCATGGTGTTCTGGCACGATAAAGGCTGGCAGCTATATCTGATTGTGCAGGACTATATCCGGCGTACACTGCGTGAGCAGGGGTATCAGGAAGTGCATACGCCGCAGCTACTTGATCGCAGCTTGTGGGAACAGTCCGGACACTGGGAAAAATTTGGTGACATGATCTTCACCACCCATTCCGAACACCGTGACTATGCGATCAAACCGATGAACTGCCCGGCGCATATCCAGATCTTCAAGCAAGGCCTGAAGAGCCATCACCAACTACCGCTGCGTCTGGCCGAATTTGGCTCCTGTCACCGCAATGAACCATCCGGCACCCTGCACGGCTTGATGCGAGTGCGTAACTTTGTGCAGGATGACGCCCATATCTTCTGTACAGAGCAACAGATTCTACCGGAAGTCCTCGCCTTTATTGACCTGTTATTTTCGGTATACCATGACTTCGGCTTTGATGACGTCCTGATCAGACTATCTACCCGCCCGAACCAGCGGGTTGGTGATGATGCACTGTGGGACAAGGCCGAGCAGGCACTACAACAAGCCCTGGAACAACGTCAGTTGGACTGGGAACTGCAACCTGGCGAAGGTGCCTTTTACGGACCTAAGATTGAATTTTCACTGCGCGACTGCCTACAACGCGTCTGGCAGCTGGGCACCATTCAGCTGGACTTTGCCATGCCAGCCCGACTTGGTGCCAGCTATATCGCGGCAGACAATACGAAACAAGTACCAGTAATGTTACATCGCGCCATTCTGGGTTCTCTGGAACGGTTCATCGGCATCCTGCTGGAACATTATGCAGGTGCACTACCGACCTGGCTGGCGCCGGTACAAGTCGCAGTGATCGCCATTGCTGACCGGCACCATACCTATACGCAACACCTGACAGATGAACTCAGAAAACATGATTTTCGGGCTACTGCAGACTTGAGAAACGAAAAGGTCGGCTTTAAAATCCGCGAGCACACGCTAGCCCGAGTGCCTTACCTGCTGGTTGTGGGTGATCACGAAGTGAATGAACGCTGCATCGCAGTGCGCCGGCGCGAGGGGACCGATCTTGGCAGCTTGTCACTAAACGCCCTGCTGACCCATTTGCAGGCAGACGTCGCTGATCTGGCCCGTCAGTCAGATTAATTTTTATTGGTACCAGAGGAACCAGCATATCGCCAGACAAAATAAACGTAATCGCCTGAACCAGGAGATTACCGCCGCACAGATCCGCTTAATTGATATGGATGGTAGCCAAGTCGGCGTGGTCAGCTTGGATGACGCACTAAGCCGGGCGAAGGCACAAAACCTGGATCTGGTTGAAATTGTGCCGCATGCAGAGCCGCCTGTCTGTCGGATCATGGATCATGGTAAGTTCTTGTTTGAAAAAAAGAAGCAACGCCAGGAAGCGCGCAAAAAACAAAAACAGACTCAACTGAAAGAAATGAAGTTTCGCCCGGGTACCGACAGTGGCGATTACCAGATCAAGCTGCGTAAACTACAGGAATTTCTGGACGAAGGCGATAAGTGTAAAATCACGATGCGTTTTCGCGGGCGCGAACACGCCCACCGCGATCTGGGCCTTAATATGCTGCGCCAGATAGAACAGGACCTGGCAGAACTGAGCCAGGTAGAACAGCGCCCGATGATGGAAGGACGCCAGATGATTATGGTCCTGGCACCCCGAAAGAAAAAATAAAGGGCAGTTTCCAGAAATGCCCTGAACGTGGTCGGGCCAGTGGCATTGCCCGGGCCACGAACTTTGTTAACCTTGTAAGGAGATAAAACATGCCGAAAATGAAGAGCCAGAGCGGGGCTGCGAAACGATTTCGCGTCACAGCTGGCGGGATTAAACGAGCCCAGTCACATCGTCGTCACATCCTGACCAAAAAATCGACGAAGCGCAAACGACACTTGCGCTCACCTGCCATGCTGCATACCGCTGATGTCGCTGCAGCCCGACGTTTACTGCCCTACGCCTGATCAGGAGCTCATCACATGCCAAGAATCAAACGCGGCGTACAGGCCCATGCCCGCCATAAAAAGGTACTGGATCAAGCGAAAGGCTATTATGGCGCACGCAGCAAGGTGCTGCGGGTAGCAAAACAAGCGGTCATCAAGGCCGGGCAATATGCGTATCGGGACCGACGGCAGAAAAAACGCCAGTTTCGCGCCTTATGGATCCAACGGATCAATGCTGCAGCCCGTCTGAGTGATCTGTCTTACAGTCGTTTTATTTATGGCCTGAACAAGGCCGGTATTCTGGTTGACCGCAAAATGCTGGCAGACATCGCTGTACATGATATGCCGACCTTTAACCAGCTCGCCGACCAGGCTAAAACCGCTCTGGCGAGCACCTGTCATTCTGCGCGCAGCGAAGCGTAGTCTCGCTCGCTTCGGTTAGATGAAATGGTAGCTAACCACCTATCCCTGAGAGATACAAGTCGCAGAATCCACCTGATCTGCCGCCAATCTGTCCTATCTGCCTCTGGGCTATGGATTCCGCGACTTCGCGCGGAATGACGCAGTGTCATCCTGAAGGTGGCCACAAGGGTGGCTGTACCACCTTACTGAAGGACGTTATCCGGGTATGACTCTCCGAAGGCGCCTGCGGCCATGGATGGGTTTATGGCGTACCTCGGAGAGTCATACCCGGATAACACTGACACTGAAATCGCTCTGCCTTGCCTACCAACCCGGAATCCAATAAGAGCCGTTTGTTTTATGCCTGATTATCCAGCCGCTGTTTATCCGGCACTGCCCGAGATGTTTTTACTCAGCTGCACCTGCCTGATTCTGATCGCCGATCTCTTTCTGCATCGCACCAAAAAATCGCTCACCTACCTGCTCAGCCTAGCTGCCTTAGCCGGAACCTTCTTCCTCACCCTCCACGTCAGCAGCCCGGACACCCAGCTATTATTTACAGAAAGCTATATCCGCGATCCTGCCTCAGACCTGATCAAACTCGGTCTGCTCGCCATCACCTTTCTGGCACTGATCTACGCGCAGGATGATTTATCTGAACAGGGTTTATTACGAGGAGAATATTTCACTCTGGTGCTGTTCGCCACTCTGGGTATGCTGGTAATCGCTTCAGCCCATAGCTTCCTTACCCTGTATCTGGGTCTGGAGCTGCTCGCGCTCAGCCTGTACAGCCTGGTGCCCTTCAATCGCGACTCTACCACTGGCTCAGAGGCCGGTATCAAATATTTTGTACTCGGCGCACTCGCCTCCGGCATGCTGTTATATGGCATTTCGATGTTGTATGGTGCAACCGGCGCACTCACCTTTACAGAAGTCGCTGCAGCAATACAGACGGGGCAGGTTGATCAGACCTTCCTGGTCTTCGGTCTGGTCTTTATTGTCATCGGGATTGCGTTCAAATTTGGCGCAGTTCCGTTTCACATGTGGGTACCCGACGTGTATCAGGGTGCGCCCACCTCGGTGGTGTTATTTTTAAGCAGTGCGCCTAAAATTGCGGCATTCGCCTTGGCACTCCGTCTGTTGGCAGATGGTCTGCCGGGCCTGGCAGAACATTGGCAGAACATGCTGGCGATTCTGGCAGTACTGTCGATGGCACTGGGCAATGTGATTGCCATCGCCCAGACCAATATCAAGCGGATGTTCGCTTATTCGACAATCGCACACGTCGGATTTATCTTGCTGGGCCTGCTGGCGGCAAACGAGAAGGGATATGCGGCAGCACTGTTTTACAGCTTGGTGTATGCCCTAACGGCAGTTGGCGGATTCGGCGTACTGGCGATACTCAGTCGCCAGGGCCTGAATGCAGAACAGATTGACGACTTGCGTGGACTGCATCAACGCAGCCCATGGATCGCTCTGATGATGTTGCTGCTGTTATTTTCGATGGCAGGTGTCCCACCAACCGTGGGCTTTTTTGCTAAGTTATTCGTGTTAGAAGCGATCATCAGCCTGGATCAGATCGGTCTGGCCGTGATTGCCGTCTTTTTTTCTATTATCGGGGCCTATTACTACCTGCGGGTGATCAAGGTAATGTATTTCGATCAGCCGGATGTCTCTACCCTGCCAGTGCGTATCACGTCTGGCAGCATGGCTGCACTGAGTGCGAATGGCCTGTCGGTGCTGGCACTGGGTGTGTTTCCTGCCACGTTGCTGGCACTCTGCCAGGCTGCATTCAGCCCTTAGGCAGCATGATCCGGGGCCTGTTTAATCCACCGGCCTTGTTAGGTGTTGACCTGTGCCCTGAACATATTCGCTTGATTCAGCTGGGTCTGCGCCGCCGTTGGCGCACAACCCATTATTGCGTTGAAGGGTGCGCCATTCAGCCGATACAACACCATACACCTGGCCCGGATGAGGCCACGGCCATGAGCCGCGCCCTGCAACAGGCGGTACAACAAACCGGGATACAGACCCGTCAGGTTGCTGTGGCATTATCTGACTCAGCAGTGATCAGCAAAACCATGACGCTGCCAGCTGTGGCGGCTGACGAGATGGTACATCGGGTCAGGCTGGAAGCTGCCGAACAGATTCCGTTTCCGATCGCAGAAGCCGCACTGGATTTTGTGATTCTGGGCCCTTCCGCTAAGGCAATGGACCAGGTTGAGGTGCTGCTGGTTGCAGCGCGCCGCGAGACAGTTGAACAATACATCGCCATTGTGCAGGCCGCTGATCTGAAGTGTCGGATTGTTGATAGTCTGCCCATCGTCATCCAGCGCGCCTATCATACATTTTTCCAGTTTCAGGCCACAGATCATCTGCCTTATGCCTTGCTGGATACCGGCCATAACCGCTGCCATCTGGTCGTGTTTCTGGGCGATACGATCATCTGTCAGCACAGCACGCCAGCCACATCCGATCAGATCGTGCATACGGCGTGTGAACAACTGCGCACCGGTCTCCATTCCGAACATCCGCTGGCCGGTCTCTGGCTCGCAGGCCCGCATGCTGCCAGCATCGCCGAACCGCTGGCAGCACATCTGCAGATTCCCGTCGCCTTCGCCAATCCATTCATCCGGATGACACGACGTCCTGACGTCCCCGTATTATCACCTGATCACGAAGCACCAGGCATGCTCGCTGCCTGCAGCCTCGCCTTACGCCGCTTCGACACACATCATGGTTCGCATTAACCTGTTACCCTGGCGCGAGACACAACAGGCCCAGCGTCGCCGACAATTTCTCCGCCTGTTACTGGTTGCGATACTCGCCACATCATTGATGCTGACCACGCTGTACGGGTACAACCTCCACTCACTGGCGGCATATACCGAACAAAACCGCGAGCTGGAACATCGCATCCGCGAGCTGGTCAAACCACTCGGCGCAGCAGATCAACTGACACAGCAACAGGCAACCTTAGCTACCTATAAAGACCAGGTCTACGATTGGCAAATTAATCAGGCACAAAGTGTGCGTTTACTGGATGAGCTGGTCAATACATTGCCGGCAACACTCACCCTGCACCAGGTGACACAACAAGGCGAACAGATCACACTTCAGGGCCGGGCGACCTCATCTCGGGACATCTCAGCCTATATTCGTCAACTGGCGACCAGTCCTTGGTTACACGACCCGCAACTTACCATTACAACACCAACCGGACAGGCTGACGGACATCAATTTCACATCACCGTGCGCCATGTGTTTGTACCTGCCTTATCCAGTACACCATGAACGACCCGGATCTGGCGAATATCGGTACTTGGTCATTGCCGTTACGGCTGATTGTTATCCTGACATCCTGCCTACTGCTGACTGGCATCGCCTATGTCACCCTGTTGCACACTCAGCAGCAGAAACTGACACAGGTGCAGAACACGCACCACCATTTACGCAGCACCTTTGAACAACAACACACAAAGGCGACGCAATTACCCCGGCAACGAGTCAGTTATACCGCTCTGCGCCATGCACTGGATCAGCAGGTACAGCCCGACACAGCACCCGCCAGTACCGCTGATCTGCTGATCGCTGTTTCACAAATCGGCCTGGGCACCGACGTTAATTTTGTCGCCTTCCAGCCACAACCCAGCATCACACACGACCTGTATGTCGAGATCCCGGTCACATTAAGTGTGACCGGACACTATCATAACTTAGCGAGCTTTATCAGTGATCTCGCCCGACATCCGGGGATTATGACCCTGCACGATATCGTGTTACAACACGCTGACCCGATCAGTAAAAAACATCCGCCACTCAGCCTGACCTTCACCCTGAAGGCGTACCAGACCACGACCAGGCAAACATCGCCCCCCAAACCTGCACTACCGACCCAGCCTGTGCTCCCTGAGATCACACCTGTTATTTACGCCGCAGCCGGCCGCCGTGATCCGTTCACGCCACCGCAATCTATCCGGCCCGCAAAACAATCAGCAACGCCACCCCCACAGGAGGTACTGCAACAATACGCCTTGAACACACTGTATATGGTCGGTACTGTCAAAGATCAGCAACAACTCCGGGGCTTATTACAAAGTCCGGATGGCCTGATACATCAGGTCAGAATCGGCAGCTATGCTGGCCAGAATCAAGGCCGTGTGCAGGCAATTCACCCGGACAGGATCATCGTACACGAGCATCAGGACGCCGACCGGAAGGTGCATCACGTTACCCTGCGCCAGACGACACCACACACCAGCAGGACTCAATCCGAACCGTGAACCACCCCCTCCTTCCGGTAAATTTATCAGATGCATTGAACACATCTCCAGTCACAGTAGCGCTTTACAAACAGTCACTGCAGGCTGCTACGCAAGCATTAGCACAACAATTCGCAACCGGTACGGAGGTCCGCGAACTGCTGCACGCACGAGCTGGCTTCATTGACACGATGCTGCACCATCTGTGGACTCAACAGATGCCACAGACTGCAGCAGCCAGCCTGATAGCCGTTGGCGGTTATGGCCGCGCCGAACTCCATCCTGCCTCCGATATTGACCTGCTGATCCTGAGCGCAGATCACCCGGAATCACTATCCGGCGCCATCACCTCGCTGATTACCTTCCTGTGGGATATCGGATTACAGGTCAGCCACAGCGTACGCAGCCTGACGCATTGCATACAGTTAGCTGCAGACGACATCAGCGTGATGACGAACCTGCTGGAATCCAGATACCTGGCGGGTCAGAACGACTTGTATGACGCGCTGCGACACGCACTGCACCGGCCTGACATCTGGCCATGTACGGATTTCTTTGCGGCCAAGCGGACAGAACAACAACAGCGTCATGCCCGACTGGAAGACAGTGCGTGTAATCTGGAACCAGATATCAAACTGAACCCGGGCGGGTTACGCGATATCCAGACCATCGCCTGGATCGCAAAGCACTATCTGCACACCACGCAGCACGAAGATCTGAAAAGGCAAGGCCTGCTCAGCGCCACTGAATACCGCCAGCTGTGTGAGGGGGAAGGGTTCTTATGGCAGATTCGATATGCCCTGCATCAGACCACGGGACGTCAGGAAGATCGCTTATTATTTGAACATCAACGCACCCTAGCGCAACAATTCGGCTATACCGACAGCAATGCAAACCTGGCGGTTGAGCAATTCATGCAGCGTTATTACCGCACCGTGATTCGCCTGCAACGGTTGAACGAGTTGTTCCTGCAACTGTTTCAGGACATCATCACACCCGCCGAATCAGCACCGGAACCGATCAATGCCCGTTTTCAAGCCAGAAACGGTTACCTTGAGGTCATTCATCCCGATATCTTCCGGCAACAACCGCTGGCGATGCTGGAACTTTTTCTGGTGTTACAACAACATCCTGACCTGACCGGTGTCCGTGCCAATACGATCCGGGCTGTCCGCACCCATCGACACCGGATCGATGCTGCATTACGCGCTGATATCCGGGCACAAAGCCTGTTTATGGAAATCCTGCGTCAACCCACCGGCATCACCCATGCATTGCGACGTATGCATCGCTACGGCATCCTGTCACGCTACATTCCGGCATTTCATCAAATTACCGGTCTGATGCAGTTCGACCTGTTTCATGTCTATACGGTCGATGAGCACACACTGATGGTCTTACGTAATGTACGCCGTTTTGCCCTGCCACAGCAACATCCCGAGCTGGCTGACTACCATCCGGTCTGGCTGCACATCGCCAAACCTGAATTACTCTATCTCGCCGCCCTATTTCATGATCTCGGCAAAGGACACGGTGGCAACCACTCAGAAACAGGCGCTGCAACCGTTTATGCCTTCTGCCAGCAACACCAGCTGTCCGCACAAGATTGTGAACTGGTCTCTTGGCTGGTCAGAAAACACCTGATAATGTCACGGACTGCACAACATCAGGATATTGATGATGAGACCGTGATACAGGCCTTCGCTGATGAAATAGCCACGCTACAACATCTGCATGCGCTGTACCTGCTGACAGTCGCCGATATGCAGGGCACCAACCCGGCTCGCTGGAACTCATGGAAAAAAGCCTTACTGGCACGGCTGTATCAGCACACCCGGACGCTGTTACAACATCACGATACACTAGGTGCCCAACAACGTATTCAGACCGCACAACAAGCCGCTCAGCAACAGTTAAACACACAGACGACACTGCCACCGGACCAGATTTCGGCCTACTGGTCCTTATGCAGCAACGATTATTTTTTGCAGACGACACCAGAAGCGATCGCCTGGCATACCGCCGCCTGTCTGCAGCATATCAGAACACAGATTCAGGTGTTTATCCGGCAGGACCGATATCTCGGATGCACCGAAATCTTCACCTGCGGACCAGACCAAGATGGTCTATTTGTCCAGACCGCAACCGCTCTGAACTATCTTGGCCTGAATATACTAGGTGCCCGCATTGAAGAACGCGAGCCAGGACAAACCACCAGCAGCTACTTCATTCTCGCTGAAGATGGCAAACCAGTACCAGATCATCACATCATTCGGTACCTGTCTGAACAGTTGAATCAACCAGTGTATGCCCCTTACGCCAGTACCAATCAACCTGTGCCACGACGCCTGCAGCAATTTTCCTGCGAAACGCAGGTACAGTTACAGACTAATGCTGCCAATACGGCAACACTGCTGGAACTGATTACTCAGGATCGTCCGGGACTCCTCGCGCACATTGGCATGCTGTTAGAGGCACACCAACTCCGCCTGCACAATGCCCGGATCCTGACGGACGGTGCTATTGCGCATGATCGCTTCAAAATCACAGACCGGAATAATCAGCCGATCACTGACCGGAATATTCTGAAATCACTAAAAAAATTTTTAATTTACAAATAGTTACCCGAAACTTCTACAGTAAGCCATGTAACCCGGAGACTGACCCTGAAGATAGCCAAATACGCGCTGCTTGGTTATAATACAGGTTACATGCACATTCATCCTGCAGAAACAACGCTTTATGTCTCTTCTCACAAGGAAGACAGCATTTTTTGTTTCAGAAAAAATCAACATACCCTGGGATTTTGATCTGAAACAGTGTTCAGGATACCGCTGAAAACGTAATAATAAGCAGAGACGAAGCGAAAAAGCGCAGTTTACAAGACGACATACATGAGCATTTTTCAACGAAGTATCTGCAAGCGGAATAGTTTTCAGGCGTGCCCTTCAGGTGTTTCTGATATCGGGAAACCACCGTTGCTTTAATGAACTATCAGCATCACATTCACACAAACTTGAGTTGATTGATCACTGTTTCATCCTGAATTATAGATTCCCGGAAGGCCAGTAACCATTACTATTGAGTCCTCCACTATCATCAATCAGGTATCAATAAAGGTTTAACAGACAGGGTTTAACGTTATGCAAAGCCGTATTACACTCAGCCTGCTTGCTGCAGCAGGCTTAACAGTACAGACTGCCTGGGCAGCCTGTACTAACGGATTAGACATGAATGGTAACAGTATTCTTAATGCGACTATGACCGGTGTTGAAACCCCCTCTCCAGTTGTCACAACCGACTACGTAAAAAAAATATTAAAAGGTAACAATGGGTTTACCGTCAGCAACGAATATCTTAAGGGACCAACAGAGTCCTGGTATCACTCCATGGCTTATTGCGAGAACTTGGCATCCGCAGACAGACTTAATCCCGATGGCCCTGTTTATACAGACTGGCGCCTGCCGAGCGCCTCCGAAATGTTTGCTTTCTGTAAGCAGGATGGTGTCATGATGGTATTTCATGACGAATATAAACTGGTAAAGCTGCCTGATCAAAATAATGACATGAATACCATGGTCGTTAATGCTCAGGATATTGATACGAAATACTATGTGAACCTTGCTGATTTCTGCAGAAAACTTCCTGATGATCTGGGTTATGCGGCACCGCCAGGGAAAAATTATGCCGTAGTACTGAGGGACATCTATTATACTTATGATGGATTTGACTCAAAGTTCTTCAGCAAGGAAAACCCACGAGGTAGGCTAACAACTAATTACAGTATTGTCTCTTCATTCGAACCATACCTTTCCCATACTATGAAAGCGCCATTGCCTCTCTCTGCAGAAATCAACACACAACAAACTCTTCATACCTATTGTGTGCGCTGATTTTTTATTTGTATTAAACGAACTTACCATAAACTTCCCTGCTGCAGGCGGGGAAGTTTACTATTCAGAAAATAAAAAATACTAATTCTTATCCCACCTGATTCCCCCTACCTTAAATAACAAGTTCCGCTTTGCATCCGGCAATCCTGTATTGCTAACCATGCCTTTTCTCCAGCCAACCTTTTCTCGAAACAAAGGCTTTACACTGACTGAGCTGCTGATCGCAATTGCCATTATAAGTATATTCATAACATCGGGGTTAAATTATTACCATCACTACATTAAGGAAACTCACTTAAACGTTGCAAAGATGAATATGCAGAGTCTGCGTGTCTTCTTAGAAGATTATTATCTGCGATACGGCACTTACCTGACCGCTAAAGAACAGAACATTTATAACAAGGCAGAACTCTACACACATTTCGGCTGGCAGCCGGAAGGCGATAATAATCAATACACCTATACTGTCATAACAACAAACCAAAGCTGGGATATTGTTGTTACCCGGATATCCAGGGGATACTGGCTGCGCTGCGAGCAACGAATGAAGAACTGTTGTGACTCAGGTACACCAGATGCAACACCATCAGCCTGCCCATGATTTCACCATGTCAGATCTGCCACTACAACAAATCTCTGACTATCTTGCTCAGCATAGTCCACTGCATTCAAAAAAGATAGACCAGGTTATAAATTCAGCGGTTACATCAGCGCAAGGGCTGGTTGTTACTCTGGCTGATCAACACCAGCTGTCACCAGCAATGCTGGCACACATGATGTCCCATGTTTATGGCCTGCCATTGCTTGACCTGGACGCCATTACCCCCAACCAGATGAATCCAATCCCGCCTCCCGTGATACAACGATATCAGATCGTACCACTGTGGCAACGCGGTCATCAGCTGTTTATCGGTGTGACCGATCCGGGTCATTTTAACAATCTGGCTGGTCTGCAGTTTGAGACCGGACTGTCAATCCGGTTAGTCGTGATTGAGCTGGACAAACTCCGGCGTCAACTCAACTTAATACCGGCCGATGAAACATCAGATGCCCTGCTGGACGCGGCACTGTTACGTTTAACTGATGAACTGCCACCACATCCGGACCAGCAAGCTGACAATACACAGATAGATGCAGCGCCACTGGTACGCTACGTGAACCAGATATTAGCAGACGCCATCCGGTCAGGGGCATCTGATGTCCATTTTGAGCCCTATGAAGACCATTATCGCATCCGTTTCCGCACAGATGGCATACTCTGTGAGAAAGCAGCACCGCCAGCGGCGATCGCTACCCGGCTGACTGCACGCCTGAAGGTGATGTCCCGCCTGGACGTGACAGAACGCAGGCTACCACAGGATGGTCGGCTCAGAATCCATCATGCCCCGCACCCGGCTGTCGACTTCAGAGTCAGTATCTGCCCTACTCTGTACGGCGAAAAAATTGTGCTGCGTGTTCTGAATACAGCCAATGCAACCCTGCAGATCTCAGGTCTGGGGCTGGAGGAGTACCAGCAGACCATCCTGTTAAATGCATTACAACACCCGGACGGTATGATCCTGGCAACCGGGCCAACCGGCAGCGGCAAAACCATGTCACTGTATGCAATCCTGAATCAGCTCAATCAACCGGACGTCAACATCTCTACCGTAGAAGATCCGGTTGAAATTCAGCTACCAGGAATCAATCAGGTGCATGTCAACCCGAAGGCAGGACTGGATTTCGCAACGGCATTACGGGCCTTTTTACGCCAGGATCCGGATATTCTGATGGTTGGCGAAATGCGCGACCTGGAAACTGCCGAAATCGGCATCAAGGCCGCCCAGACCGGACACCTGGTGCTAACAACGCTGCACACCAACGATGTGGCACAAAGTCTGTTGCGTCTGACTTATCTGGGTATTCCAGCTTTTCATATCGCAGCATCCATCAAACTGATCATGGCCCAACGTCTGGTGCGTTGTTTATGCCCGGCCTGCAAACAAATTGACGACCCGGGCCCGATCGCCTTGCAGGACGCGGGTCTTACACCAGAAGAAATTGCGAACGATCTGCTGATTTACCGGGCAGTCGGCTGTGACTTGTGTACGGATGGCTATCAGGGTAGAACCGGCATCTTTGAAATCGTGCCGATCAGTGAAACATTAGGCCGCCTGATGCTGGACGGCGCCAACTCATTACATATCCGTGCCCGGATTCGCCAGGAGATCCAGTCAGATCTGTATACCGCAGGCTTGCATAAAGTCAAAGCGGGTATCACCAGTCTGGCTGAAATCGGCCGCGTTATTTCAGCCCCGTGACCATGATGCGCTTTATCTGGCATGGCAGAGATACCAGGGGCCACGAGGTCACAGGCGAACTGGACAGCACCAGCGCCGCCATGGTGCAGGCAATCTTGCGTCGGCAGAACATCACGCCACTCACCATCAAACCGATCCGGCATCGTCTGCGACGCACCAGACATCGCATCTCTCGCAAAGACATTGCAGTATTTGCACGCCAGCTGGCTGCGATGCTGAACGCCGGTGTGCCACTGGTACAATCGTTTCAGATGATTGCTGACAGCAGCGATAACCCGGCACTACGCGACCTGCTGCTGCACATCAGGCAGGAGCTGACTCGGGGTACGACCCTGTTTTCTGCTCTGCGCCAACACCCGAAGCAATTTGATGACTTATTCTGTTACCTGGTCCAGGCCGGGGAACAGGGTGGTGTCCTGGAGACACTGCTGGATCAACTCGCCACCCACCAGGAACAAATCGAATCACTGAAGGCCAGCGTGCGCAAGGCAATGTATTATCCGCTGACCGTGCTTGGCGTTGCACTCGTCATCACCTGCCTGATCATGATATTCGTGGTACCCCAGTTCCAGGCGTTATTCAGCAGCTTCGGCGCTGACCTGCCCCTGTTTACCCGGCTGGTTGTCGCGTTTTCCACACTGATCAGCACCTATTGGTGGCTGATCGCACTGATTCTGGCCACATTAAGTACACTGATCATTGCCACCTGGCACCGTTCCGCCGCGCTGCGTACCTGGGCAGAACAACTATCATTTGCGTTACCTGTCATCGGCAGGATCCGGCATAAGGCCATATTAGCCAGATTCAGCCGCACCACCGCGATTCTGTTTGCTGCAGGTATTCCACTCACTGACACCCTGGCAGCTGTTGCCGGTGCCACCGGTAGCATCCTGTACCATCAGGCCGTCCTGGAAATACGTGACCAGGTCGCCACCGGGCAGTCACTGCACCAGATATTACAACAACACGCACTCTTTCCACCACTGATCGTACAGATGGTCACCATTGGTGAAGAATCCGGCTCCTTGGATGCTATGCTGAACAAGACGGCTGACTTTTACGAAGAAGCTGTAGACCATACGGTTAATGGCCTGAGCAGCCTGCTGGAACCTGTGATCATGATCGTTCTGGGACTGGTGATCGGCGGCCTGGTCGTCGCATTGTACCTGCCAGTCTTTCAGCTGGGCTCAGTCATATCAAGCCATTAAAAACCGTAGTGGCCTGATCATGTCGTACCATTTTAAGGGGACGCTGTATTGTCGGGCATAATTTACCTCTTTTCCCGCGACCCTGCCCAGAATCGCTGAATAGTTACAGTCAATCTTCATAATCATATGTTCATCATCAGACGGTATTGGCAGACACCTGTGATTATCGGCTGCCACTGATTCTGCGCAGAACAGGCTCTAATGGCCCGCGTCCGAACAATCTGGCATACGTGCCAACTAATATCATGGCGATTAAGCCAATGGCCAACGCAACAGGTAACAGAGCAGCATGGCCGAATGAGTTAAAATAACCCAAACCATAAGAACCGAAGACAAGACCAGCCAGAACACCCTGCAACACATAAGATGAAAGCGAGTTGCGACCTGCCAGCACGAGCAGATCCGGAACGTTGACTATCCGGGATAGTTTTATGAACAGATACAGATACACTGCAGACAATGCAGGGGCACCTACAGCAATCAGAATAAAACTGAGTAATGATAATACTGCGTAGGAGTCTGGTATCACACCGCCAGTCACCAGTGCATACAGCGTGTTCAATGGTAAGGCGATCATCAGCAACAGCGGAAGATTTCTCCGCAGCAGATTAAAGCCATCACTGTTCTGAGAAAAAAAGTCAGTTTTAGCAGCGGCCAGGCCCGCAGTAAATGCACCGAAGGCTAATGGACTCTGCAAAAAAAACAAAAACGAAAACGTGAAAGGCCAGTCCAGAATTCTTGCTTCAGTCGCTTCGGTAAAGCTACCGCCAAGGCCTGCACCGCCGAACATAGGTAACGCAGCAGATTCACTGGCCGATACAATGGTTAAGACCGTTAAGAACAAAGTAAGGCACAACATACTCAAGGGTAACATCCATATGGAAATCTTTATCAGAGTTTTCGGTGAATAACCCTTCGTCAACCAGAAAAAAGAACCGAGTATTGCATATAAAAGCAGGATATCTCCGCTAAACACTAAAATGGCGTGACCAATACCCAGCATTGCCAGTCCGGCCATTCTCCGGAAATAACGTCTTGCAAACGATTCCCCTCTGGATTCTGCCGACCGGGCCTGAATCGCCATACCCCAGCCAAAAATAAATGAAAACAGGATGAAAAATTTTAATTGAAAAAAACACTCCACAAAAAATGCCGCAAATTTATCGTGTAAGCTGTCAGGAGGAATAAACACAGATTCCACTGGCATCGCCATAAACGGCACATTAACGACACAGATACCAATCAATGCGGCCATCCTGATGATGTCTACTTCATTGCTACGCTTTGCAGTACTCATAGTGATTTGTTACCTGTAAAAAATGTGGCGCCGTACTATGCGTGCTGTCCGGATGCGGATTCCAGACCAAGCTCTTTGATTTTACGGGCCAGGGTGTTACGTCCCCAGCCTAAGATCTGTGCTGCTTCCTGCTTATGTCCACCGGTATGGGCCAGAGCAGTCTCCAGCAATACCGTTTCAAATTCGGGTACGGCCTGCTGCAACAGGGCTGTATCCCCCCGTGCCAGGCGACCCTGTGCCCAGGTGCGCAGTGCCTGCTGCCAGCCGAATGTCTGCGGGATATCGACAGGTTGCATTTCGGGGGGCAAATCTTCCGGATGGATGGCATTGCCGGCAGCCATAGCAGTCAACCAGCGTGCGATATTTTCCAGCTGGCGTACATTGCCTGGCCAGGTTTGTTGCTGCAGCACTGCAAGGGTTTCCGGCAATATTATCTTCGGTTTGACCCGGAGTTCACGCCCGGCATTGTGCAGAAACTGTTGCAACAGGTGTGGAATGTCTTCGATGCGCTCGCGCAACGCCGGCAGTGTGATCCGGGCGACATTCAGCCGGTGGTACAGGTCGGCGCGAAATTCACCCTGTTCGACCTGCTGCTGCAGGTTCTGATGCGTGGCAGCGATGATGCGTGCATCTGCCTGCAGTACTTCGCGGCCGCCGACCCGGTAATATTCACCATCGGACAGAACGCGTAACAGCCGAGTCTGCAACGCGGCTGGCATGTCACCGATCTCATCCAGGAACAACGTGCCCTGTCGGGCCTGTTCGAAGCGACCCTGGCGACGACTGTGCGCGCCGGTAAAGGCACCTTTTTCATGACCGAATAATTCGGATTCCAGCAATTCGTGCGGTATCGCCGCCATGTTCAGAGCAATAAAGGGCCCACCCGATCGGTGGCTGTGCCGGTGCAGGGCCTGCGCAACACGTTCTTTGCCGGTACCGGATTCGCCGTGTATGAGCACCGTGATGTTGGAGCGGGCCAGACGCCCGATAGCACGAAACACTATCTGCATCGCCGGTGCAGCACCGATCAGGTCTGCAGCACCGGGGGAAGCAATGTCGTTTGCTGCAGGTGCGGCAGCCTGCCGCTGGCGGCAGGCACGCTGTACCTGAGCAACCGCTTCGTTGATATCAAATGGCTTTGGCAGATATTCAAAGGCACCGCCATGATAGGCAGACACGGCACTGTCCAGATCGGCATGTGCAGTCATGATGATCACTGGCAATTCCGGCCAGGCTGCCTGAATCTTTTCCAGCAGGCTGATGCCATTCATACCCGGCATCCGGATATCGGACAGGATCACATCCGGTCGGGTCTGTTGCAAAGCCTGCCAGGCACTGTCAGCTGCAGCATACAGGCTGACTTGTAGTCCGGCCTTCTGCAGGGCCTTGTCCAGTACCCAGCGGATAGAAGCGTCGTCTTCAATGATCCAGACAGTATGTTGTGTTGTCACAAGGTTGTCAGCGGCAGCAGGATGGAGAAGGTCGTATTGCCTGGTTCACTCTGGCATTCTATCAGGCCGCCGTGTTGCGCAATCAGTGTCTGGGCAATCGCTAGTCCCAGTCCACTACCCTGGCCT
>JAHDBG010000004.1:16777-23517 GCA_020630515.1 Gammaproteobacteria bacterium | reverse complement strand
GTGTTGCGCAATCAGTGTCTGGGCAATCGCTAGTCCCAGTCCACTACCCTGGCCTGAGGTCACCATCGGTAAGAACAATGTGTCTATCAGTTCAGGTGCAATACCGGGGCCATTATCGGTAATATCCAGTTGCAGCACCAGACGGTAGCGCTGCTCGCGTAACGTGTAATTACGCGCGACGCGGGTGCGTAACGTGATCTGACCGCAGCCTTGCAGTGCATGTACCGCATTCGTGATGATATTGAGTACCACCTGAATCAGCTGATCAGCGACCCCGACCAACTCCGGGATACTCGGATCATAATCACGTACGATGTCGAGGTTGGTGTCGGTACCTGCCAGGACTAAATCGCGTACGTGTTCTAAGATGGCGTGGATATTGATGGCGGTGCGTTGCTTAGCCCGGTCCGGCCCGAGCATCTGGTCCACCAAACTCTGCAGCCGGTCCGCCTCCCGGATAATGATGTCAGTATAGTCGCGATGTATCGGCGTTTCTGCCGCTAATAACTGGGCCGCGCCGCGCAGGCCGCCGAGCGGATTTCTGATTTCATGCGCCAGACCACGCACCAGATCGCGGCTGGCGATCTGCTGCTTGAGCAATTGTGTTTCACGGTTGATACGGAGTTGGCGATCAACCTGCTGCAGTTCTAATAACACCGGGTAATCCGCCTCTTCCAGCGGGTTGATCAGGTAATCAACGGTCAGCTCGGTACGGTCCGCTGCTATCAGGATCGCGCTGCGTTGCTGCACCGCCTGTCCCTGTTGCACAACCTGCTGCAAAAGCGGCAGCAGCGGCTGGCCGCCCAGCCGGATCTGGTCACTGAGTGGCCGCCCGACAGCATGGCGTATCCTGATTGCCAGCATCATTTCAGCCATCGGATTCAGTGCCGCGACACGCCAGTCACTACGGAATAACAGAGTGCCTAAGGTGATATGTTCCAGAATCAGCGATTTATCAACATGTCTCATAATCTATAATGACGGGTTTTTCGCGCTCCACTGACACATGGAGCCATGATTGCTTTGCAGGTAAAAAACATGATGGCACAACAGCGTACCTTATCAATTATCAAGCCGGATGCGGTGGCAAAAAACGTGATCGGCGACATCTGTCAGCGTTTTGAGCAGGCTGGTCTGCGCATTGTGGCCGCACGCATGCTGCATCTCACGGCGGAACAGGCTGGTGAGTTTTATGCGGTACACCGGGAACGACCTTTTTTTGCAGACCTGGTGCAGTTCATGACGTCAGGGCCGGTACTGGTTCAGGTACTGGAAGGTGACGATGCGATTGCGAAAAACCGTGCACTGATGGGCGCAACTGATCCACAGACTGCAGCACCCGGAACTATCCGGGCAGATCATGCGCATACGGTGGATGAAAATGCGGTGCATGGCTCGGATGCGGAAGACACGGCAACAACCGAAATTGCCTTCTTTTTCCCTGAAGGTATCTGCACCCGCACCCGCTGAATCATGTCTGGTCTACTGAATCTGCTGGATCTTGATCGCACTGCAGCTGAGGCACTGATGGTGCAGCTGGGCGAGCGCCCGTTTCACGCACGCAACCTGATCCGGTGGATCCACAAGCGTGGCGTGACGGATGTGGCACAGATGACTGATCTGCCGCAAGCACTGCGCGCGGCACTGCAACAACAGACGCAGGTGCTGCTGCCGGAGGTGGTGTTTCAGCAACCGGCATTGGATGGTACCACGAAATGGTTGCTGCAACTGCCGGATGAACAGCGGATTGAGATGGTACATATCCCGGAGGCAAAACGCGGTACCTTATGTGTTTCCTCCCAGGTCGGATGTGCGCTGGATTGCACCTTCTGTTCAACCGCTCAGCAAGGCTTTAACCGCAACCTGTCCGCCGGCGAGCTGATTGCACAGGTCTGGCTGGCGCGGCACCGGCTGGGCAGAAAACTAACCAATGTCGTACTGATGGGCATGGGTGAACCACTGGCGAATCTTGCCGCTGTAGTCCGTGCAATCAACCTGATGACAGACGATCTGGCCTATATGCTGGGCCAGACCCGGGTCACCCTGAGTACCTCAGGCATCGTGCCGGCACTGTATCGGCTGCGTGAGGTGAGTAACGTGAGCCTGGCGGTGTCGCTGCATGCGCCGGACAATGACCTGCGCGACCAGCTGGTGCCGATCAACCGCAAATATCCGCTGGAACAGTTGATTCCGGCCTGCCGCGCCTTTGTGGCGAATGATAAGCGGCGTAAGGTAACCTGGGAATATGTGATGCTGGACCAGGTGAATGATGCGCCGGCCCAGGCGCGGCAACTGACCCGGTTACTGGCCCAGGTACCCTCGAAGATCAATCTGATTCCGTTTAACCCATTTCCGGGCACGTTATACCGTACCTCATCGCCAGAACGAATCCTGGCATTTCAGCAACACCTGCAGCAGGCCGGATTCGTCACCACGATTCGTAAGACGCGCGGCGATGATGTGGCAGCAGCCTGCGGTCAACTGGTCGGCAGGGTACAGGATCGCAGTCGCAGACAACAGCAGCGTACCCAGGCAACTGCATGACACCAACCCGACCAGAGACACCTGTCTGGCATCCACGCTATGCGGGTGTCTGGCTCGGATTTGGCCTGCTGCGCCTGCTCGCTTGGCTGCCTTACCGGCCCCTGATGGCAGTCGGACGGGGTATTGGCCGGTTGTTATTTTATCTGGGCCGGCGACGCAGACAAATCGTGCAGATTAATCTGCAACTGTGCTTTCCGACACAATCTGCGGAACAGCGGACACAGCTGGCACACCAGTATGCGGCTTCGGTCGGGATGGGTTTGATGGAATGCCTGATCGCCTGGTGGTGGCCGGAACGACGCCTGCGCCCCTGGTGCAATGTGGTAGGCGCGGAACATCTGCGGGCCGCCTTAAGACAGGGACGGGGTGTGATTTTGTTCACGCCGCATATGGTCTCTATCGAATTATGTGGCCGCCTGTTATTACCACACGCTCCGGTGATGCCGGTATACCGGCGGCACGAACATCCATTGCTGGAGCATCTGATCAGGACACAACGTGAGGCATTTGTTGAGGCGGTGCTACCACGCGATCAGCCGCGTCTGGCCTTACGGATGCTGCGCCGTAATAAGGCGGTCTGGCTGTCACCGGACCAGGATTATGCGGGCAAATACCATGTGTTTACTTCATTTTTCGGCATACCGGCAGCAACAAATACCACGGTGTCTCGTTTCGCCCGGCTGAGTGGTGCACCAGTACTACCCTGCGTCACACTGCGTCAGCGCACTGGCGGCTATCATCTGGTGATTGAGCCGGCCTTAACCAATTTTCCGCAACAACCTGAGCAGGATTCGCAACGCCTGCAGTCCCTGATTGAACAGTGGGTGCGTCTGGCACCGGAACAATACCATTGGATGCACCGACGGTTTAAGACACAACCGGGCCAGGCGCCCAGCCCATATGGGTAACCGACATGAGTTTGTGATTGATGCTATCCCAACCCGTCGTAAAAAATGTAACCTTGGTGTTTGCCTGCTTGGCCATGTTATCGGTTTTTTTTAACCAAACAGCTTACAACACCATCACCCTGCTCTTTCTGTTGTTCGCGGTAGGCCTGTTTATTGTCTACAAGCCTGTATTTCAAGCCATTGTACAGCCATATCGCGGCTTTTTTATCTTACTGACAGCGTATTTTGTGCTGTATCAGATGATTAATCTTTATCATCTGCAGCCGGAAGACTTCTGGTATGCGTTCAGGCGATCCCGCTGGATCTTATATGCCGCCTTTTTTATACCAGTCGGAATATTTTTATTCCGGAATGGTATATCCGCGTTTTATCGTCAGGCCGGGCCTTGTGTGTATCTGCTGTGCGCGCTGCTGGCTGGCCTGATTTTATATGATTCGTTTACCCGACTCGCATTTGATGAGGCTTCTACCGCGTTATGGTGGAAGACATCGAACAATCATACCGCAGGGCCACGAGTCTCCTGGACCTATAATCCGATCCCGTTTTCACAACTCGCCTTGTTTGCCAGCCTAGTATTTTATGCCATCTTTTATTGTGCCAGAAATCGTGGGTTGCGTTATTCGGCACTAGCCCTTGCGATCGGAATGTTAGCGATTGTGATCTTTTCACAAACGCGTGCCAGCTGGCTGGCGTTACTGATCATGTCCTGTATTCTGGTGTTCTTTCTTAAAAAAACTCGTGTTTTTACCATCGCTGCAGTCTTTTTTACACTTATCCTGTCTGCTGAAGTCCTGACTGAACAGGGTTTATTCAAGCGCTTTTTGTCTATTCAGGATACCGGGGGTAACGCTGCCCGCCTGGAGCTCTGGCAAGCAAACCTGAAGCTGAGCACAGACCACCCCTGGCTTGGTGTCGGTTATGCAGAAAATCTTAAGCCCTCGATAATTGATCCGTATCTGCATCGCTTTACTGAGAATGAGGCCGTGTTGTATCAACACCCGCATAACGAATACCTGGACAGATTAAGTGGCATGGGCATCCCGGCCCTGCTCTTATTTATCAGCATCCTGCTATGGCCTCTGGTGCTGGCATTACGGCTGTTATGCCGACAGTCACATACCTTGACTGAGCGACAATATCATCTGGCCACACTGGCATTCGGTTATCTGATCTTTATGCTGGTCGTTGCGTTTTTCGATAAGGTGACCCTGACTTCCTGGAGTACGACTATTTTTTGCTGGGCATTGATTTTTTATCTGCATAATCAACAACACCGGTCTGATTAACCATGCAAACGGCGTCTTATCAGCTTTATCTGCGATTACTCCGGTATGTACAGCCGTACCGGTTGATATTCGGGATCGGC
Source organism: Gammaproteobacteria bacterium (assembly GCA_020630515.1). Lineage (GTDB taxonomy): Bacteria > Pseudomonadota > Gammaproteobacteria > Chromatiales > Chromatiaceae > JAHDBG01. The sequence continues at coordinate 18,699 of JAHDBG010000004.1, read as the reverse complement.
CTTATATTTATGGCGTTTCTGGCACTGACTGAAGTGGGTATTCCAGCGCTGCTGCAACCGATCCTGGATGGCACCTTTGTCGAAAAAAATGCCGGCTATCAGACTTGGGCACCTCTGGCTCTGGTTGGCCTGTTCGTTGTGCGCGGCCTGACAACGCTGATCCACAAAATGGCATTTGCGCATATTGCAACCCGGGTCGTGCACCAGTTGCGGGTAGACATGTTCCGCCGGCTGTTACATATGCCCACCCACTTTTACGCAACTCAGGCCACCGGCAATCTGATTTCCAGGATCACCTACGATGTGTTCCAGGTGATGCAGGCAGCGACCGAAGTCCTGACTGTCCTGATCAAAGACAGTCTGGCAGTGATCGGATTGGTAGCCTATATCTTCTGGCTGAACTGGCAGCTGGCCGGACTGATACTGATCGTGATTCCGCTGATCGCATTAGTTGCCATCACTGTCGGATGGCGTATGCGCCGACTCAGTCGCGACCTGCAGACTGCGCAGGGTGATACCACGCATATTCTGGAAGAAGCCCTGCGGGGTCACAAGGTGGTCAAGATCTTTGCCGGGCAGGCCTATGAACAACAACGTTTTGTCACCCAGTCCGACAAGGTACGTCGAGACTGGTTTAAATTTCTGCTCGCCAGCAACCTGAGCGTACCGTTCGTTGAGCTGATCGGGGCGGTGATGATGGCCGTCGTGTTGTTTTTAGGTACCTGGAATGCGGCAGAAAACCAGTTGAGTGTCGGCGGCTTTGTGGCCTTTTTCACTGCACTCGGCCTGTTGTTTTCGCCGATCAAACGACTGGCGAAGATCAACGAGCCATTACAACGTGGCCTGGCCGCAACCGAGACCATCTTTCAGATACTGGATGCGCCGGTTGAGATCGATCAAGGCCGGGCCACCTGGCCGGAGCCGGTGGGACAGATACAACTGTGCAACGTCGGCTTCCGGTATCCGCAGGCAGAGCAGGCTACACTGCATCAGATTGATCTGGAGATATCCGCCGGGACGACTGTGGCATTTGTCGGTGCCTCCGGCAGTGGCAAAAGTACCCTGGTGAACCTGATTCCGCGCCTGTACAACGCGACCTCGGGACAGATCCGGATTGATCGGGTGGATGTGCAGACGTTACCGCTGGCGACCTTACGGGCGCAGATCGCGCTGGTCAGCCAGGAGACATCTCTGTTCAACGACACCATCGCCGCGAACATTGCGTATGGCCTGGAACCCATACCCGCCGAATCAGCCATCATCGCCGCCGCCCGGGCGGCGCATGCACACGACTTTATCCGGGAACTGCCGGAGGCCTACCAGACAGTCATCGGTGAAGATGGCGTACGTCTGTCCGGTGGACAGCGTCAGCGTATCGCGATTGCGCGCGCCATCCTGCAGGATGCGCGCATCCTGATCCTGGATGAAGCGACTTCAGCGCTGGATACCACCGCAGAACGCGCAGTGCAGCAAGCACTCAACACACTGCGCCAGGGACGCACCACGCTGGTTATCGCACACCGGCTGAGCACGATAGAACAGGCGGACCGGATCGTAGTACTGGCCGCCGGACACATCGTGGAGACCGGCGACCATGCCAGTCTGCTACGCAGACCCGGCGGGCACTATGCCAGGCTGTATACTGCTGAATCAACAACGTGAAGGGAATACGATCCGATCACGTGTCATTCTGCATAAGCGACGCGCAGTCGCAGAATCTGTCTGATCTGCCATTCATACTCACAGACAAATGGATAAAAAAATAGCGGGATACGTGATTTTGTAAGAAAAAATCGGGTTTTGTAAGAAAAACATGGCTGAAATCGGATATACATTTATTCAACAGGCGTGTAAACCAGCAATCTTTGCATTGCAGCGGCCTGCTCGTCTCGCGCCGGTTACCCGGGTGACTGCCACAACAG
>JAHDBG010000004.1:0-16677 GCA_020630515.1 Gammaproteobacteria bacterium | reverse complement strand
CAGAAACCACCTTTCTGTCACACTTTGATCAGGTATACCGCTGGGTGGATGAACGGTTTGATGTGCGTGGCAATGAGCTGACCACGCTGGTGCTCAGCAGCCTGCAACACCAGGGCAGAGTTTCAGAAAACCGCCGCCGGCAATTCCGGGCCACGGTCCCGGAACCGGTGTTTGCTGCAATAGAAACAGCTTGTGCGCAGGTATGCACGAAATCTGTATGAATCACGTATTACAAGCCATTGACCTGCATCATCATTTCGGTCCGACTCAGGATCGTGTCGCCGTGTTGTGCGGGGTAAATCTGACCGTACAGGCTGGCGAACAGATTGCGATTGTCGGTACATCCGGCTCCGGCAAAAGTACCCTGCTGCATTGTCTGGGCGGACTGGAACAACCGACTCAGGGTACCGTATGGCTACAGGGTTGCGACCTGCGCCAACTGAGTACTGCAGAACTCAGTCGGGCGCGCAATCAACAGCTGGGCTTTGTGTACCAGTTCCACCACTTGCTGGCTGAGCTGTCCGCACTGGAAAATGTTGCGTTACCGTTGATGCTCGGTGGCCTGCGTCGTACGCAGGCAATGGCGCAGGCCACCACCATGTTGCAACATGTCAGTCTGGACAAACGGATGCAGCATAAACCACCTGCCCTGTCCGGCGGTGAGCGTCAGCGTACCGCACTGGCACGCGCGATGGTCACCCGCCCGGTCTGTTTGCTGGCAGATGAGCCGACCGGCAACCTGGACCGGCAAACGGCTGCGCGGATGTATGATCTGATGCGTGAACTGAACCGGGGACAGGGTACCAGTCTGGTGATTGTCACCCATGACCTGATGCTAGCCCGGCAGATGGATCGTTGTCTGATGCTGCGCGATGGCACGCTACACAGCCAGTAAGTCATGCAATAAGGCATGCTTCAGTCGGTAGTAACGCTGTAAGCAGGCCAGACGTGCCGCATGGTGCTGATCGACCGCGTGTAATACTGCGGCAATCCGTCGTTGTTCACACAACGGCGGATGATGGTACCGGATACGATAGAAGGTATCGCGATTGAGACTCGGGATACCCGTGGCCTCGCTACAAGCGGCCAGATTCAGCGACATCAGCAGATAATACAGCCAACGCGGACACATATCACGATAGTCGCGCACATAATAGGCGGTATCAATCGGCCAGCATTTCTGTTGCATATAGGTCGGCTGATGAATAGTGCCTTTCCGCCCGATCACAACCGACGGGCCTGGCACAAAATAGCGATTGATATACCCGATCACCCCACCCGCTCCCACCACCGGATAACGGCCATACGGCTGCGTCGGTTCAGGACAAGGCTTACCATAGGCCAGCACCAGGCTGTCACCCAACCGCCGCAGCGACCGGCCCTGCTGCACAGTGCATATGCCGCCTGGTCCAGCTGACGCCTGTCCTGTCCCGATATGTGCCTGCATCAACCCGAGCCGCAGATAACGGAGTTTCTGCAATATGGCCTGGCTCAACCAGATCAGATGATCGACTGATGCCAGAATCGCCACCAGCCGACGCTGCTGCGCCAGCGCAGGATAGATCACCGGCAATGCCTGCAATACCGGCTTGGTCAGACCAAACCGGGTAATCCCTTGTGCGCGCAGATACAAATAATCCCGCACTGTTTGCAGACCCAGATACTGATGCAGATACGCACCCAGCAACAGATCTGTATCCGGTCGCAATAAGGTCAGATGATAACCACACAACACACCTGGCAGTGTTGTCGGTACATAGGCTGACACACCGATGTCACGCGGTGACTCTGAATCCTTCGTGATCAGCACATCCCCGGCCTGCACGCTGAACCGGCTGATATCTTTCAGCTTTGCAGTGGCCGGCATAAAATGCAGCTGATCTGTAATCTGATCATGCTGATACACATCGGTGTAATTACACAACTGTACCGGAATTTCACCGTCGCGTGATTTTTTGTCCACCTGACTGGACCGGATCGTCACCAGTTCGCCGAGTGGTGCCACCCGCCAGCCCGGTGGCACATCATGCATAACCCAGCGCCTGCAGATGCTGCTGCATGACAGCTTCGGTCTGACGCATCTGCTTATCCAGCTCATCCAGCGTCATATGATACGTCTCCCACCAATGGTCACATTGCTGAATCACAGTCGGCGCAGCAGCAGCCAGGCGATGATGTAACTGCCTTTTTGTCGTAATATCCGGCCTGAAGACATAATAATCTGCATTTTTCGGCACCAATACGCAGGAAAGATCGAACCCCTGCAATTTTTCAGCCTGAATGTAAGGATCCCGGACTTCCTGCGCCGGAATACCACCCTGCAACAAACCCGTGACGTCATACCGCATCGGTGGCGGTGATGTATCCGCATAGCGCCGGATCGTCAGGTTATAGTCATTTTCCCGGATCGTCGCTAAACTGACGACCGTTGCATACCGCTCGATCGCCTGATACTGATCAAATGCATCAATAATCTGCTCAACATCCTGCGGCCTCAATTTATTCTGGCCTTTATCTGTACCGTAATAACATTCCGCATTAATAAATAAGATATGATCCTGCCGCTGAGCCGGCTTCACCCGATTGATAATCAACAGGCAGGCCGGAATGCTGGTGCCATAAAACAAGCCGGCAGGCAGACCAATCACCGCTTCTAACAGATCATCTTCTGCTAACCCCTGCCGGATGACCTTTTCACTGCCGCCACGAAATAAGACACCGTGTGGCATAATCACCCCCAGCATACCCTGCGGATTCAGTGCTGCGAGCATATGCTGCACAAAGGCCAGATCACCGGCATCCTTGGGTGGTGTGCCATAACAAAAACGCCCGTACGGATCCTGATCCGCCTCCGGCTTGCCCCATTTTTTCAGACTGAACGGCGGATTAGCTACGACACGGTCAAATGTCATCAGTGCACCGTCATGAATATGCATCGGCTCACGCAGAGTATCCCCTTTCCGGATATCCGCATTAAATACCCCGTGTAAAAACATGTTCATTTTACAGATAGCCCAGGTATTCAGATTCATTTCCTGGCCAGATAGTGACAGGTTTGCCGGATTCTCAGCATGCTGTATCAGATAATTGCGTGTCTCAATCAGCATCCCCCCGGATCCCACTGTCGGATCATAAATTCGCATACCCGCATGTGGCTTCAACAGACTGACCAGTAATTTCACGACCTCTGCCGGCGTATAAAACTCACCACCTTTTTTGCCGGCAGAGTCTGCAAACATCTTAATCAGATATTCATACGCACTGCCGAGCAGATCAGGCTGTTCAAAATCAGTGTTACGTAAACGGTGTCGGGAAAAATGATCTAACAGATCACATAATTTTTTGTCGGATAGCTTATTTCTGATATTGAAATCAATACTGACTAACACACCTTCCAGCTCGTGATTATAATGTTCTATCAATTCGGTCGCTTTATTTAACCCGGCACCGATATGTTCCTGCAGATTCTGCAGATTTTCCCAGCGGGCACCTGCCGGAACAAAAAAAGTTTTATCATATTCTTCCTCATCTGCAGCAAATTTCCAGGCCTTGTCAGCCGGCCAACCTTTATTATGATAATAATGAAAAACCTTTTCCTGTTCTTCCTGAAAGGCATCTGATAAACGTTTCAGGAATAACATACCTAAGATGTAATCCTTAAACTCCGACGCATCCATGTTACCCCTCAGAATATCTGCCGCTTCCCATAAAAACGACTCCAGTTCCTGCAACGTCAGCTTTTGTGCCATAATCAATACATGTTATATTGTTCGGCATACATCCCTGTATGCAATCACCGGTTATTCGGATTGAAGCAGTGAGTATAAACCGGTCGGACAAAATAAAATGGTAAACGAATGTCATCTTCACCAGCAGACAAACATTCAGCCAATTTATAAAGACCTGATCATTGATCGTCGCGATCATTCAGGGTCAGAGTATAATAGGCGATGCATTTCACTCAAATCAATCACTGCGCAGATTTTCAACGAAAGTATTTGCGAGCGCAGTAGTTTTCAGCGGTGTCCCGCAGATTTTACTTGCCGATCTGCCTTGAGCAGGCTAGAATCCTTGTCGCTTAAAATCCGGGATTGACGTCAATATCGCCTGAGGGCGCCCCTGACTGCTTCCTGATCAATTATGCCAGCGGGAGAAACTTAGTGAGCGCATCAAGCAGATGGTATCAGTTGCTGTTAGCTCTGTTCAGCCTCAATGCCGGAACAGCAGTCGCCGACTATGCCCTGAATATGACACAAGGGGTCACCCGGACCAGCCAGGCAGTCTACGATCTGCACATGATTATCTTCTGGATCTGCGTTGCCATTGGTATCGTGGTATTTGGCGTGATGATCTATGCCATGTTCAGACACCGCAAATCCAGAGGCGTTAAGGCGGCACAATTCCATGAAAGTACCACCATGGAGCTTGTCTGGACACTAATCCCGATCATCATCCTGGTCAGTATGGCAATCCCGGCCACCCGGGTACTGCTGGCAATGGAAGATACCTCAGATGCTGACATGACAATCAAGGTCACCGGCATCCAGTGGAAATGGAAATACGACTATGTTGATACCGAGGCAGAAGGCCTGTCTGTCGTCAGCTCACTGCACCCGGATCATAACGAAGCTCGTCAGCTCGGCGCAGACGCAGACCTGACCGTATTCGGCGACACCTACCTGCTGGACGTTGACAACCCGCTGGTTGTCCCTACCGGCAAAAAAATACGCTTCCTGCTCACCGCTGCTGATGTGATTCATTCCTGGTGGGTACCTGATCTGGGCTGGAAAAAAGATGCCATCCCGGGCTTCATCAACGAATCCTGGACCATCATTGACCAGCCTGGTGTATACCGCGGGCAGTGTGCTGAACTATGCGGCAGAGATCACGCGTTCATGCCGGTGGTCGTAGTTGCCAAGGAGCCAGCCGAATATGCTGCCTGGGTGGCAGAACAGAAACAGGCAGCGGTTGACATCGCCAATTCTGCAGATCGTGTCTGGACTAAGGCAGAATTGATGGCGAAAGGTGAAGCCGTCTACCAGACCAACTGTGCTGCCTGCCATCAACCGAACGGACAAGGCCTGCCACCCGTCTTCCCGGCACTGGCCGGCAGTGCCATGGCAACCGCAGAAGACCCTGCTGCACATATTGATATTGTGCTGAACGGCAAGGCTGGCAGCGCGATGACAGCCTATCGTGACATCCTGAATGACGTTGACTTGGCCGCTGTCATCACCTATGAACGCAATGCCTGGGGCAATCAGGCCAGTATCGTGCAACCTGCTGATATCAAAGCGACACGTTAATCAGGGGTACCTCTGAAAACGTCGCGAGCGAAGCAGCTTTCAGAGCCCCCTCAACTCAGATCACGACGCATCATCGCACAATACGGAGACAACATGAGCACAGCCACAGCTGATCATCACGGCCCGGCCCGCGGCCTCATGCGCTGGGTTACCACAACCAACCACAAAGATATCGGAAGCCTGTACCTGCTGTTCGCCTTAATCATGTTCCTGATCGGTGGAGCCATGGCGATGGTGATCCGGGCAGAGCTGTTCCAACCAGGCCTGCAACTGGTGGATCCGCAGTTCTTCAATTCCATGACAACGGTACATGCCTTACTGATGATATTCGGCGCTGTCATGCCCGCCTTTACCGGGCTGGCAAACTGGCTGATCCCAATGCAGATCGGTGCACCTGATATGGCCCTGCCGCGTCTGAATAACTTTTCATTCTGGCTGCTGCCGTTTGCCTTTACCATGCTATTGTCCACCTTCTTCATGAACGGCGGTGGCCCGGCCAGTGGCTGGACCCTGTACCCACCCCTGTCCCTGCAGATGGATGCCGGCTTCCCATTTATGATCTTCGCGATTCATCTGGCCGGCATCTCTTCTATTATGGGCTCCATTAACGTGATCGTAACCATCCTCAACATGCGAGCGCCGGGCATGACCCTGATGAAGATGCCGCTGTTCGTCTGGACCTGGCTGATCACCGCTTACCTCCTGATTGCCACCATGCCGGTACTGGCGGGCGCGGTCACCATGCTGCTGACGGACAAGTTTGCCGGCACCAGCTTCTTTTCTGCCGCCGGTGGCGGTGATCCGGTGATGTATCAGCACATCTTCTGGTTCTTCGGACACCCGGAAGTATACATCCTGATCCTGCCTGCATTCGGCATCGTCTCGGCGATCCTGCCGACCTTTGCGCGCAAGCCATTATTCGGCTACAGCTCCATGGTATATGCCACTGCCTCCATCGCCTTCCTGTCATTCATCGTCTGGGCACACCATATGTTCACCGTCGGCATGCCAGTTGTCGGCGAACTGTTCTTCATGTATGCGACCATGATGATCGCCGTACCGACCGGTGTGAAGGTGTTTAACTGGATCTCGACCATGTGGCGTGGTTCCATGACATTTGAAACACCGATGTTATTCGCGGTCGGCTTTATCATCATGTTCACCATTGGTGGCTTTTCCGGTCTGATGCTGTCCATTGCCCCGGCAGACTTCCAGTATCACGATACCTACTTCGTCGTCGCACACTTTCACTATGTCCTGGTGACCGGCGCGATCTACTCCATCATGGCCGCCGTGTACTACTGGTTACCAAAATGGACCGGCCACATGTATGACGAAAGACTGGGTAAGCTCCATTTCTGGATCTCCACCATTTCAGTAAACGTCCTGTTCTTCCCGCAACACTTTCTGGGACTGGCCGGCATGCCCCGGCGGATACCGGACTATTCGGTACAATTCGCTGACTGGAACATGATCTCATCCCTCGGCGGGTTCGTGTTTGGCCTGTCCCAGCTGATGTTCGTCTGGATCATCTTCAAGGCAATTCGCGGCGGTCGTAAGGCCACTGACCAGGTCTGGGAGGGTGCACAGGGACTGGAGTGGACCTTATCTTCACCACCACCCTATCATAGTTTCAATCAACCTCCGACTGTCAGATAAGTCAGACCACCTGCATGACCGGGCACAAAACCACCTTCTTCAAGATTGCCCTGATCTCAGTGGCAATGTTTGGCTTCGGCTACCTGCTGGTGCCCCTGTACGATGTATTTTGTGAGATTACCGGCCTGAATGGCAAGACTGGCCAGATTGATGCCACTCAGGCCACCGCAGTCTACCAGCCTGATCTGACACGCACCATTACAGTGCAATTCATCGCGAATCATAATGCCGCGATGCCATGGGAATTTGCACCGGCAGTCAACCGATTGCAGGTGCATCCAGGCAAGCTATATACCACTCACTATATCGCACAGAATCAGACCGGAAACGACATGACCGCACAAGCGGTACCCAGTGTTGCCCCGACAGCAGCCAGTCGTTATTTCGATAAGACCGAATGTTTCTGCTTCAGCCAGCAACACCTCAAGGCAGGCGCCCGTAAGCAGATGCCTTTACAATTTGTGATAGACCCGAAGATACCTGACAGAATTCAGACCGTGACCCTGGCCTACAGCCTGTTTGACGTCACGCAACCAGCCAACTAACTTCTTCAGGGCACTCTCTGACAAGGAACTCAGTATGACCCACTCAGCTGATGCGTATTATGTACCACACAGCAGCTATCTACCGATTATTGCCAGCATTGCGCTCACCGTCAGCGTAGTTGGTGCTGCCTGCTGGTTCAATGGCACTGCCAGCGGGCCGATGACATTTTATATCGGTTTAGCCATGGTGCTTGCAATGTTGTTCGGCTGGTTCAACACTGTCGTAAAAGAGAACCTGTGTGGCTTATACAATGCCCAGGTTGATCGTTCATTCCGACAAGGGATGATGTGGTTCATATTTTCCGAAGTGATGTTTTTTGCAGCATTCTTCGGTGCCTTATTTTACGCGCGTGTCTTGTCCGTGCCCTGGCTGCTCGGAGATGCCACCGGTTTAGCAACTCACCTGTTTTTGTGGCAGGACTATAACGAATACTGGCCGACCAATGGTCCGGCAAACGCTGGTGGTGATTTCCAGACCATCGGAGCCTGGGGTATCCCGGCCCTGAATACCACGCTATTGCTGGCCTCTGGTATCACACTGACATTGTCACACCATGCACTGAAGGCAGCAGATAACGCCAGAACCGTCTGGTGGTTAATCGCTACCGTTGCGTTGGGCAGCGTCTTTCTCGGATTCCAGGCCTATGAATATATCCACGCCTACCAGGATTTAAACCTGACACTCGCATCCGGCGTATATGGTTCCACCTTTTTTATGCTGACCGGATTTCATGGCTTTCATGTCGCGCTTGGCACCGCCATGCTGATCGTGATCACCATCCGTGCGGCCCGCAGGCACTTCACACCGGATAACCACTTTGCGTTTGAGGGTGTTGCCTGGTACTGGCATTTTGTTGATGTCGTCTGGCTGGGGCTGTTTATCTTTGTCTACGTCTTATAAGGGGCACCCTCCTGAAGACTGATTGTTTTGACCGTGAGTCAGTTGCATTTTTGTACTAATGGCTTGGCAGGTTGATTGATTCCGCGCCATATTGCGGATATGCGGTACCAGCGGGTTTGTGCGTTTAGCCCGCCTGATACTTCAAGTACGTTAGCGCACACTATTGAGACATGTTTTCATGAATATTTATGTAGGCAATCTGCCTTACGAAACGACCGACGACGATCTGCGTGATTTATTTGGTCAGCATGGCACGGTGCAAAGTGTCAATATCATTTCAGACCGTGATAGCGGCCGTTCTAAAGGATTCGGCTTTGTGATTATGGACGATGCTGCCGCAGCCCAGAATGCGATTAAGGCACTTGACGGCCATGAACTGGGTAGTCGTGCGTTACGTGTCAACGAAGCCCGGCCACGCGAGGAGCGCCGCAGCAATAAGCCTGCCTGGTAGATAGAAAAGCCCTGGATGGGTACATCCAGGGTTTCTGATGCCGACAGAAAAGGGTCTGATCTTTTATAAATACTCCATTAAAAAAACGGGCACGAAACATGCTTCGATATTTAAAGCTGCCCTGTTATCCTTTATTTATGAATGAGATCCACTTATGCCGACTGCTCATCCGATTGCGCAACGACGCGCACCTTTAACACAGACCTCCATACCGCTGCCAGCCCTGCTGCTCAGTTGCCTGTTGTTACCCGGTACAGCCTTTGCGGCAGACACATCAGCTGACACTGCCTGGATTCTGACTGCAACCGCGCTTGTGCTGTTTATGACATTGCCCGGGCTGGCCTTATTTTATGGCGGCCTGGTACGCAGCAAGAATGTGTTATCCGTGCTGATGCAATGTTTTGCAATTGCCGGAATGGCCTCCATACTCTGGCTGATCGTCGGCTATAGCCTGGCATTCGGTACCGGCAACGCCTGGATTGGCGACTTCAGCAAAGTGATGATGGCAGGTATCGGTCGCGACACTCTGTCGGGCAGTATTCCGGAACCCTTATTTATGCTGTTCCAGATGACCTTTGCTATTATCACACCAGCCCTGATCATCGGTGGCTTTGCCGAGCGCATGAAATTTTCGTCCATGCTCTTATTCAGTGCACTCTGGTTAATCCTGGTATACGCGCCGGTCACACACTGGGTCTGGGGTGGCGGCTGGCTCAGCACCATGGGCTTGTATGACTTTGCAGGTGGCACTGTGGTACATATCACCGCCGGTGTTGCCGCATTAGTGGCAGCGATCGTACTGGGCCCACGACGCGGCTTCCCGGACACAGCGATGCCACCCCATAATATGACCATGACGGTCACCGGTGCCGGTATGCTCTGGGTCGGCTGGTTCGGCTTTAATGGAGGCAGCGCGCTTGCCGCAACCGGCGATGCCGGGATGGCGATGCTGGTAACCCATATCTCGGCCGCAACCGGTGCCATGGTGTGGATAATGATGGAATGGATCCGCTTCGGCAAGCCCAGCGCACTCGGTGCCGTTACCGGCATGGTCGCCGGACTCGGCACCATCACCCCAGCTTCCGGCTTTGTCGGCCCGGGTGGCGCCCTGATTATCGGCATGGCTGCCGGTTTCGTCTGCTTCAATGCAACGTTATACATCAAAAAAGTGCTGAAGATTGACGACTCACTGGATGTCTTCCCAGTGCACGGCGTCGGCGGCATATTAGGCACTCTGCTGGCAGGCGTCTTTTCAGCCACCACACTGGGAGTCTTCAGTGGCTACGGCTTCGCCGATGGCATCAACAGCATGGGAGGACAACTCTGGGTACAACTGGTTGGCGTCATAACCACCATCGTCTTCACTGCTGTAGTCACCTGGATTATCCTGAAGCTGGTTGATATGCTGCTCGGCCTGCGAGTCAGCGAAGAAGAGGAATTCCAGGGCCTGGATATCGTACTGCACGACGAACGCGGCTACGACAAACTGCACTAACCCCCACCACTGCAAGGACTCAACTGCGGCCATCCATGGCCGCAGTTGAGCCCTTGAGAGCCGTACCCGGATAACACCTTTGAGTAAGGTGCCTCTCCGTGGCTACTTTCAGGATGACACCTGTTCGCCAGATCGCAAACAAGTGCTGAGACACTCTGAAACCAGATAAGCACTGACCCTGAATATGACGGAACAGACATGATGAGATAAAATAACCATGTGCAATTCGCACAACCCGACTTCCGGAGGATACCGATGATGAACTCAACCACTCTAACCGGGCTGGTCATGGCAGCCAGCCTGCTGCATCCTGTCGCATACGCCAGCCAGAGCTGCACAGACTCAGCAGACACCTACAGCTACTACGACAACCACGTCAGCCAGCGGGATGTGAAACGCACCCCCTCAGAATATTACGTGATGTCCTACAGCTGGTCGCCGGATCACTGCCGCAAACGCAGACCAGCCAGCAAACAACCAGGCGGTAAGGATTACCTGCAATGTGGCAGTGGCCGGAAATTCGGCTATGTGCTGCATGGCCTGTGGCCACAAGGAACATTGCACGATCCGGGCAACTATCCGCGCGCCTGTCGCGGTGACCAGCCACAGATTCCACGTGATGTCCTGGAACCATTTCTGTGCATGACGCCCAGCACCTGGTTGCTACAACACGAATATGAATTCCATGGTACCTGTATGCCAGGTGCGACATTATCCAGCCCGGCGGGCTATTTCAAACAGGCACAGACATTGCACACGCAGCTGAAACTGCCTGACCGTAAACTACCAGATAACCGCGCGTCTGTTCGCTGGTTAATCAGACATAACCCTGGCCTGAAACCTGGTATGTTTTATTACAGCAGGGGTGAATGGCGTTTTTGTTATAACGCAGACTTCAAACCAATGCACTGTCCGCGCGCAGGCGCCGCAAAACGCAACGCAAACCATACAGCGGCAAACCCTGCTTGTCACATCAAGGGCAATATCTCCACCCGTACGAAGAAAAAACTATACTATCTGCCGGGCCACCGCGCCTACTATCAGGTACTGATCAACCGGCAGAAAGGCGAACGCTGCTTTAGCACAGAAGCAGAGGCCATTGCCGCCGGCTGGCGCAAGGCCTCCTGATCAATACAAGGTTCAACTTCAGTTGCAACGCTACCCGCCTGAACGGGAACGACGAACATAGAATTTGGCGACGATCTGACCCTGTGCAGTCTGCGCAACTACCGGATAGAGCTGACCTCGACCCTGCACTGAATAGCTGGCCTGCAGCCGATCACGACCCGTGATCTTATAATCACGATCATCGCCCCGGTTGTATACACCAGATGGCACCCAGCCCTTGAAGTTGATTTTGCCCACCGTCTCCTGCTGTCCCAGACAGGCACGTATTGTGATCTGATCTGTCCGGGTCAGCTGCAGGGTCTGGTTATGTGAGACAATCACCGGCTGGCCGTTTTTTTCGACGATAAAATAAGGTGGCCTGAGCTCCGCCCGACTCACCCGGAGTTGTATCCTGCCGACAACGCGCCGATCATGCCGCAACACCAGTTCTGCGTTCCGACGTACCAATATCCGGCGCCCTTGATCCTGTAACCCGCCATATTGCAGGATATCAGCGGTATAGCCGCGCCGGCGATTACCCTGCACATGCTGCACAACAACCGGTGCACCGGATGGCACCAGCAACTGATCACCATCCCGTACCCAATGTTCCACACCCGCGACCGCAACACGCGCCATGACCCATTCCGGTACTGCCGTCAGGTCAGTCGGTAACTGCAGCGACATACCCAGATGTTGCATAAATGCATTGATCACCAGCTGGTGAATGCGGATCTTTGCGCCCGGATCAGGCAAATTTTTGGACGCCTCGACACCAAATGCCGGGATACAATGCTTTCGCAGGGCGTAGTAGGTTGCCGTTTTACGCATCGCACTGTGCAACGTATCCGGCTGCTCGGTGCGAGTATCGAAATAGTGCAGATGATAGGCCGGTTCAGCAATCTGGTCATTCACCTGTTGCAGAATCTGTCGCCCGATCCTGCCCAGAGCCAGGCGTGTGCCATCCGCACAGGTATACGCTTCGGCATCCACGATCAGAGATTGCCCATAACGACCCGGGTTACGCTGCGCGTCCACATAGGTCGGTCGATGGTAGCCCCAGCCTTCATGCAAGTTCAGCAAGACATCCGCCTCTGCCATCAGGTCTTTTATTTTTGAAACTACCGGCAGCATCGGACCTGTCTGTGGCTGATCATGAAACTGTCGGTTCATGTCACCATCCGGCCCACGCTGCCCCAGGATGATTGCCTTTAAATTTGCTCTGGGCACAATTATGAGCTGACCCCGGCGTAACCCGACATCCACATACCGATCTGCAGCCAGATACCCCCCCGGCTCATCACCCTGAATACCACCAATGATCAGTAACGTTCTGCCTGGCTGATCGCCCTGAATACGATACACATCCAGCATATAGTCAGTGCCGGCAAAATAGGTGTGGTGCCGGGTGGTTTCTGCTACCGCAGGCAAACTGAACAGGACAATGGCTATTCCGATCAGGCCGGACGGCCTCATAAAGCTGCCCAGGTTTCTTTCTCAATCGCCAGCTTATCCAGACATCCGTTCACAATCAGGGTCTTTCTACCCTTATCCCGGTATGCCCGACTGGTATAGGTCTGGTTAAATTGCAACTGATATCGATTACCGCGCAATGGCGTGACCTGCACCTGTTCAATATGAATCTGTTGCTCCGGACGTTGACGGAAGATACGCGTCTTATAAGCCTGATAGCCAGCCAGATCGCGTCCTTTGGAGTCCGTAAACTGCGGACTGTAATGGCGGATATAATCTTGTATATTGCCATCATTCCAGCTTTGCAGCCAGGCACTGATGAAGTTACTGAGGCGTGTTTCATCCATGGGTATGGTCGGTAATGGACTGAAGCGCTCAGTCACCAGTTTTAACTGCCCATCCTGCGCCTTGAAATATAGCTGTTTAGTACCCCGTGTATAGATGTTATCCGCACAATACGATTGCGTATACTGATACATCACCTGATCTTCATCTTCGCGCAGAATCTGCACATCCTGTGCATTGATCACCCGTTGCGGCACCGCCTGATGGATCCATTGTTTGCGCTCCAGCCAAGCTGAACGATCTTTGCCACTGGCCTGAAATTCTGAGTGCAGCAAGCGGTTTAATGCCGCAGAATCACCGGTTTTCCAGGCAGCAAGATAATCATCCAGCAACCGCAGCAGCCGTGCACGTTCCCGGGCATAGGATGCCATGGTCAGATCATCCGCCTGCGAGGCCAGCACAACCGGCGTGTTTTCTGTCAGAACGTCCTGTAATCCGGCGATATCCGGGTTAGTAAAGGCCACACAACCACGGGTCACCACCTTCTCCTGGTCGGTATCATCCCGTCCATGTAACCAGATACCACTCCCGGCCCGCCCTTCTATCCGGTCAACCGGATTCGGATAGTTCAGCGGAAAGGCACCCGCACCATAGCGTGCATCCAGTTCCGCGCCTGACAGAAAGCGGGTAATCTGATACACCCCTTCCGGTGTTTTTTTGTCACCTGCAACCACCTTTGGCCCGTCATTTTCACCAAACAACAAATCGGTATAGGTTCTGACAATGACCGGCCGGTCATTCTGTATCTCAATCAGATGTGCCTGACGGACAGCCTTATCCACTAACAACACATGCGCCTGTTCCACCCCACGACTGAAGACATGTCCCGGCAGGGTTTGTGCCAGTGCAGCAACACAATTCAGACCGACGAGCCAAGCAGCCAAGATGCAGGATTTCAGTTGTAACATATCAGATGATCCTCTGAGGAATCAGGTGAAGCACTAAGTAGCCGCTCCGTGTGGGATAAGCCAGTCAAAAATCTGCCGTTGTGCCAGAGAAGCACCATGTACCAGGCAGCCCCGGTACTCCAGCGGCAGATCGGCTTGTAATCTGGTGAGGTTGTCTGTCCGGTAAGGCATCGCCGCATCAGGCTGCGACGCCATCCAACCGAGTGTCGGAACACCTGCCTGCCGGATCGCACGTGCGCTCAGTTGCGCATGATTCAGACATCCCAGGCGCAATCCTACCACTAACAACACCGGCAGGCCTGATGCAATCGCCAAGTCCGCAATAGTCAGCTGTTCGCCCAGCGGACACAACCAGCCACCGGCACCTTCCACCACCAACCAGTCGGCCTGCGCGGCTAAGGTGTGCGCGGCATCGACCAGAGTCGTCAATTCAACCCGGACACCGATCTGACGTGCTGCAATATGCGGTGAAACGGCCTCAGGAAAACAATACGGATTGACCTGGTCATATGCCCAGCCTCCTCCCGCAGCAGCAATCAGGCGCTGGGCATCTGCATTCCGCCAGCCCTCCTGTTGCCAGGCTGCCCCTGCAGCCACTGGTTTGAAGGGGGCAACCCGCAAACCGGCAGCACACAATGCACGGATCAGCGCGCAGGCCAGCTCAGTCTTGCCGCAGCCGGTATCTGTGCCAGTAATAAAGATACCCGGTATCGGGAAACATAGCTCGGCCCGGACAGATGCCACATCGCCGACCGGTGCCACACCAGAATCATCAATCATAACAAAACTGCTGCACCTCTACCCTATGATTTTTCTGATGGTTATTATACTTTCTGCCGGTTTTTCTGTGCTTCCAGTAAGGGCTTCATCGCAATACCAACCCCGGAAAAGAACCCAAGCTGAAACAGGATCTCAGAGGCCACGATGCCGAAATGGAGCAGAAACACACCGCTGATACAGATCACACCGGGAATCATCGTGACCCAGAAGGCCTGATGAATAGTACGATCGAACTGTAATGCCAAATCCAGTACATGATTCAGTTTTGCCAGACTCTGATCCATCAGGACGATCTGCGCCATATCAGTGGCTATCGTGGTTGCCCCCTGCAACGAAATACCAACATCTGCCTGTTGCAGGGCGATTGCATCGTTAATACCGTCGCCAATAAAACAGACCACACGGCCTTCGCCTTGTAACTGTTGTATGATCGCAGCCTTATTTTCCGGCAGCGTCTGCGCAAAATAAGTGCTGATCCCCAGCGATCCGGCCAACGCGCGGGTCGGTTCTTCCTGGTCACCAGAGATGATTGCCAGGTGCAGACCGCGCTGTTGCAGTGCCGCAATCACTGCCGCCGCTTCCGGGCGTAAGGCAGCATGCAACTCCAGAGCACCGACCAGATGCTGATCCCGTGCAACCAGCACCAGTGAATAGCCTTTCTGCTGGCAGACCTGTTTGTGTTGTTGCAACGTTTCCGGAATATCAATCTCAGACTGCTGCATAAAACGCTCACTACCAACATGTACCACCTGTTCATCAATCGTCACCCGGATACCATGGCCCACCTGGTAGCAGGCCTCGTCAATCCCGGGCAAGGTCAGCCCGCGTTCTTCAGCGAGTGCCAGGATTGCCTTCGCAATCGGATGGGGTTGTCGATATTCAGCTGCTGCCGCATACCCCAGGATATCTTCTTCGCTTAATGCATCATCCATGCAGTGTATCCGGGCGACTTGCGGTATTTCTGAGGTCAGCGTGCCAGTTTTATCAAATACAAAGGTATCCACTTCATGCAGACGTTCCAGCGCACGACCATCCTTGACCAGGATCGCCTGCTGACTGGCCAGCCGCAAATAGTTGAGCGAACTCAGCAGGGACACATTACGCATATGGTAGCCAATCCCTGAGTTCAGCGCGGCGACCGCACTGGTAAAGCCCAGTACCGGCCATGCGATACCGGTCGCAATCAGCAGATTCGGCAGGGTACTTTTATGC
Organism: Gammaproteobacteria bacterium; assembly: GCA_020630515.1. Taxonomy (GTDB): domain Bacteria; phylum Pseudomonadota; class Gammaproteobacteria; order Chromatiales; family Chromatiaceae; genus JAHDBG01. The sequence continues at coordinate 495 of JAHDBG010000004.1, read as the reverse complement.
GCAAATTCCATGCTTCTTGATTCCAGCCTGGTCTGGTGGGCGGCGGTTTCGGTTAATATCTGACCGATTCTGGCTGCCGTTGTTTCAGCACCCGCCTTATCCACGCGGATCAGGACACGGCCGGTCAACATCAAGGTTGCCGCAAACACCGCGTCGGTCACCTCTTTTTCCACCGGCTGCGCCTCACCAGTGAGTGCTCGCTGATCAATACACGCCATACCTGCTGTGATCTCACCATCCACCGGAACTGGTTCACCCGCACGCACCACGACAATATCACCAGGCATCAGATCTTCGGTAGCAGTTCTGACTTCCAAGCCATCGACCACCCGCCAAACCAGACGAGGCTGCTGCTCAAAGATGGCACTCAGTTCCTGACGCGAGCTCCGTTCCATCAGATAAATGATTTTGACACCCAGATACTGAATACCGAGGGCGATACCACTGAACGCGAAATAACCGGTTGCCCATAAGCCGGTGAAATATAATGAGCTC
>JAHDBG010000003.1:43596-46637 GCA_020630515.1 Gammaproteobacteria bacterium | reverse complement strand
GAGTACTTGACTGGCAGCAGACAAGATGTGCTGCAGATCAGGTCTTCACATGAACATAAAACATACATTTAACCCACTATCAGATTAACCATGTTAAATCCACAGCAGATTATTGAATACTGGTACTCCGGAACAATGAGAAAGTTCTGGTTTTCATCTACTCCGGAACTGGATAATGAAATCAAGATTCGCTATGAGTCATTATGGAAAAGTGCAGCATCGAGTGAGCTTGATGATTGGAAAGATACGCCGGAAGGATGTCTGGCTCTTGTGATTATATTAGATCAGATGCCTCTTAATATGTTCAGAAATCAGCCTGAAAGTTTTCAAACGGAAGGCAGGGCGATTGAAATAACATTATTTGCAATTCAGAATGGTTTTGACAAACAAATCAGTCATGACAAGCTGCCTTTTCTGTTTATGCCACTGATGCATAGTGAAAAGCTTGCAGATCAGGATTTATCCGTTACATTATTTGCAAAATATAACTTACATGACAATCTGAGATTTGCGCAGCACCATAGAAAAATAATAAAAAGATTTGGCCGCTTCCCACACCGGAATAAGATACTGGGACGGGTAAGTACGGAAGCAGAATCAGAATATTTAGCATCTGACAACGCATTTACAGGTTAAGCATGTGTGTAGTGTTGTCGTGTTCGCGGTCCCGGCGTTGTAGTAGTCCACTATAGTCAACACCACTGTACCGGTTGATCCAATACTTCACCATTTAACACCGGCTGCTGGTGTGCATTCAGGCTGAGCCGCCCCTCCACCAGCCACTGCACAATAACTGGGTATAACTGATGCTCTGCTGCCTGCACCCGTGCTGCCAGTTGTTGTGCATCATCCGTCGGCAGCACCGGGACCCCCGCCTGTGCGATCACTGGCCCGCCGTCCAGTGTCGGCGTGACAAAATGCACACTGACCCCATGCCGGGTGACGCCTGCATCCAAGGCGCGCTGATGGGTACCCAGGCCTGGAAACGCCGGTAACAGGGACGGATGGATATTCAGCAAGCGTCCGGTATACTGTGTGACAAATATCGGGGTCAGTACTCGCATAAAGCCCGCCAGCAGGATCAGATCGGGCGCATACGCATTGATACGCTGCGCGAGTGCCTGATCAAATGTTGCCCGATCGGCAAATCGGGTGTGATCTATAACGTGTTGCGGTATGCCGGCGTCTGCGGCCCGCTGTAATCCTTTCGCGCCGGGTCGGTTGCTGATCACTGCGACCACCCGGGCCGCCAGCCGCCCGATCCGGCACGCATCCAGTAGTGCCTGCAGATTCGTCCCGTTGCCTGATATCAGTACCACCAGTCGGCATTGTGACATCAGGCATACACCACCTGTGGTTGCACTGTGTCGGCTGGCACTATCTGTCCCAGTTGGCACACGCTCTCACCCGCTGCAGTCAGTAATGTGGTCGCACGTTCTGCCGCATCGGGCGCCACTGCCACGACCATCCCGATTCCGCAATTGAAGGTGCGTAACATTTCGGCGGTGGCTATTCTGCCGGTCTGCTGCAACCAGCCAAACAGCGCCGGCCAGTCCCAGGCTGCGGTATCAATCTGTGCAGCATGGTGTGCCGGTAACATGCGCGGCACATTGTCGGTCAGTCCACCACCGGTGATATGCGCCAGACCATGCACTTCCATCTGTGTCAGTAACGCCAGTAGTGACTTCACGTAGATCCGGGTGGGTGCCAGCAATGCTTCTCCCAGTGGCTGCCCACCCACCACTTGTTGCATGTTTGCCTGACTCACCGCCAGTACCTGCCGAATCAGCGAATAGCCATTGGCATGTGGCCCCGACGAGGCCAGGCCCAGTAATATGTCGCCGATCTGAATGCGGAGCGGCTGTATCAGCGCAGTCTTTTCAACGATGCCGACCGCGAATCCGGCCAGGTCGTACTCTTCGTCCGGATACATGCCCGGCATTTCTGCCGTTTCACCGCCGATCAGGGCACAACCAGCCTGTACACAACCATCCGCAATGCCCTGAATCACGGCGGACGCAACCGGCACGCTGAGCCGGCCTGTCGCATAGTAGTCCAGAAAGAACAATGGCTCGGCGCCAGATACCACGATATCATTGACGCACATCGCAACCAGATCAATGCCGATTGTGTCGTGCTGCCGGCATTGCAGCGCCAGCTTCAGCTTGGTACCGACACCATCTGTGCCCGAAACCAGCACCGGTTGCTGATATCCGGCCGGTAATTCAAACAAGCCGCCAAAGCCTCCCAGTTCCCCGGAGACTCCGGGGCGTCTGGTGCGCTGCACCCAGGGCTTGATCTGTTCCACCAACGCATGGCCTGCATCAATATCCACACCCGCACCTGCATAGTTCAGGGCTGCATCTGTCTGTTCTGTCATGGTCTGTCTTTTCTCCTCATAGCATCCGGCGTACCTTGTCCGGGTTAAGACCGTTTAACGCTGACTGTCACTGGCTGACTGGTATTACGGTCAACCAGATCCTGAAACGATGTCGTGGCATGGATTCTTTCCATGCCATAAGCCGTAAAGTGCTGATCGGAAAAGTTTTCTTTCGCCAGCAGGGGATTCGTGTATATCTGTGTCAGCGCGTCATAAGCTACCATTGCGGTCTGCAGCTCGCCAGTCAGCGTATTCCCTCCCTGCTCTGCGAACAACCCGACAGTCAGTTCCAGGTTATTTATATCACCATACAGTCTGCTGAGATCTGCATTCAGATCCGCGTTATCTGTCAACTGATCAAACGAGTTTAACCGGGGCAGACCGAACCTGGCACGATAATCATTAAAGGATCTGAAGCGCCAGGCCCGCCCTTTGTTGATCATCTTCTGTTCTGCAGTCATTAGAAATACCGGCACATTATCCAGTGAAATCTCGCCAGCCACCTGCCTCGTTGCCGCCTCCAGCAGGCCATTTAACCCTTCTTTTATCAGCAGGTCGAAGTTATTCACCAGGCGCTCGTCTCTATCTGCTATCCGGAATGTATCAGGCACCAATCCATGCCAGCGGTAGAGCAGATTAAATTCAGCCGCTATCCAGGGCG
>JAHDBG010000003.1:12147-43496 GCA_020630515.1 Gammaproteobacteria bacterium | reverse complement strand
GGCACCAATCCATGCCAGCGGTAGAGCAGATTAAATTCAGCCGCTATCCAGGGCGTACGGTACCAGGTCTTCTTCTCGACGAACGAAGGATCCAGCAACAGGATATCCAGCCCGGCGATGTGATTCACATAATCTTCGATCACCAGCTTCATCAGGATGACGGTATTAATGATCCGGGCTGTGTGGAATAACCGGTCATCATCCCAATCAGGATACCTGCTGGCCAGTTCATCACAGATACTATTATGCTCTCGCAGAAACAGCGTGCTCATCACCATATGTCCGACGACAAAATTACCCCGTTCCAGTCCGGTGGCAAAACATTTCGACTTCTGGCTGTCGCTGAAACCCCCGAAAATGCTTGCCATCCATGCTTTATCTTTTATGTAAGGCAGTTTCTGATAACAATGCTTTACCTGCCAGACGCCGCGTTTATCCGTCTCACCAAGATAATCCGGATATTCTTCGCCATTGATCTGCTGGCTGCTCAGCCTGCCGCCCTGACCTGAACGAAGCATCCAGGCGACTTCTTCATCATGACCATAAATCTGTGCAAGATCAATATTATGGTTGGATGTGGTCTTTCTCGAATTGATGTGGCTGGAGCGGAAAAAGCCGTCGGTGAACCATTGTGCAAAAAACATAAAAAAGACGGAGGACCGACTTTCCTTCATGCCATGTTTTCTCTCGAACAGGGCTGTCACCTCACCATGGGGAAATTCAGGCGTTGTCTCATTCGAGGGCAGGGCCTGTATAAAGCTGTCTTCTGCCGGTGCCAGGTGTCGACCAAAGTAGGTCTTATCCGTGACGGTATGCCATGTCAGATAGTCGCTGGGTGGTGAGTCCACCTTATCCAGTGGCGACCACAGGCTGTAACTATGCGGCCTGGGTATGGTCACTGAGGCGAGCCTGTCAGACGCGATTCTGTTCACAAGACGAGCAACACCGGGTATGCGTCTGACACACGCCAGTAATCTGATCAGAATAGACATATCAGTACCTCTTCATGTGATAAGTTATGCAAAATAGTTACTATGCAGCAACAGGTCAGGTCATCAACAGACACCAGGATACAGGACGACGACTATGAAGCTTGTTCAGCCGGGCCTCGGCTTATTATTCTGGGCACTGGTCATCGCTGTGACTGCCCTCAGCTCTGTGGCCTTTTTTACCGACCGGGTTGAACAGGCATTGTATCGCGAAGGTGCCTCTGCCCTGGCTGCCGATCTGGTGCTTCAGCAGGGCCAGCCGATTCCATCGGACTGGATTACCCGGGCCACAGAGCAAGGCCTGCAACACAGCCAGCAAGTCACCTTTCCATCGGTGATCTTTGCGCAGGGTAAACCGCACTTGGTTCAGGTAAAGGCAGTGGATGCTGCGTATCCGCTACGAGGCGAACTGCAGATCCAGCGTCGGCACGGAACGGATGCCCTGGCCCCTGTACCGGGTCAGGCCAGTGCGGATGCCGCCCTGCTGCGCGCTCTGGGTGCCTCTCCGGATGATCCGGTCACGTTCCCTCTGGGCTCTCGCTCGTTGCAGCTGAACGGTCGCCTGATCAAGGTTCCGGATGCCAGTCTGAATCTGTTCCAGCTGGCCCCGCGCCTGCTGGTGCACCGTCAGGATGCGGCAGCCAGCGGTCTGCTCGGGCCGGCCAGCCGCGCTCGTTACCGGTTGCTTCTGGCCGGCACAGCAACCGCCATCGCTGATTTTCGCACCTGGCTGACACCCCGTCTGTCTCACTCCAGCGAATTGCTCACGCTGGATAATAACCGACCCGAACTCCGTCAGGCGATCCAGCGTGCGCAACGTTTTCTGAGCCTGGCTGCATTATGTGCCAGTCTGCTGGCTGGTGTCGGCATTCTGCTGGCAACGCGGCATTATGTCCACAATCTGTTTCCCCAGACGGCTATCCTGCGCACTCTGGGCATGACCCGCCGCCAGGTGTTTCGTTATCACGCAAGACCGCTGGGTCTGGCTGGCCTGGCCGGTACCGGCGTCGGCCTGGGACTCGGCTATCTGTTACAGTCCGGTGCTGCCATCTGGCTGGCTGACTGGTTTGGCCAGGCCTTACCAGCAGCTGGCTGGCAGCCAGTACCACTAGCCCTGCTGCATGCCACGCTGCTGCTGTCTGGCTTTGCCTTACCGACCTTATGGTCGGTGCAGCGCATGACGCCCTTACGTGTTTTGCGGGAAGACCTGGAACCTGCCGGCCTGTCTCAGGGTCTCGCCTGGGTCTGTGCCGGGCTCGCATTCTGTGGACTGTTATACTGGCAGGCCGGTGATGTGACATTAGCTCTCAGTATTACCGCCGGGCTGGGGCTGATGGCTCTCGTGCTGCTGGGTAGCGCCCGGATCATGCTGTCCACACCACGCAAGTCAGGTCATGTGTTATCTGGTCGCGCTGCTTTACGACGTAATCCAGGTCTGACCCGGGTTCAGTTCTTTGCGTATGGTATCGGCCTGACCCTATTGTTGCTCCTGATGCTGATCCGGGTGGATATTATCCGCGCCTGGCAGGACAGCCTGCCAGCAGAGGCCCCGAATCACTTTCTGATCAATATCCAACCGGACCAGGTCGCACCCATCCGGCACCAGATGCGCAACCATGCGATCCCGGATGCCGGTTTCTATCCAACAACCCGGGCACGCCTGATCGCCATTAACGGTCAACACGTGGATCCGGCCAGCTATCAGACGCCGCGCGCCAGACGGCTGGCGAATCGCGAATACAGTTTAGGCTTCAGCGATCATCTGCAGGCCGATAATCAGCTGGTCAGCGGCACCTGGTGGCAACCAGGCACACCGGCTCTTTCCATCGAACAGGAACTGGCAGACACCTTACAACTGCAGGTCGGCGATCAGCTGGATTTTGATATTGCAGGGCAGACGCTCAGCGCCCGCATCGCGAACACCCGTCGGGTCTCCTGGGATTCGTTTAACATCAATTTTTTTGTGCAGGCCGGTGCTGTGCTGTTGGCTCAGGTACCGCATGCGTACCTCACCAGTTTGCATATTCCGGAGGACAAGCCGGCCTTTCTGACCAGTCTGTCGCATCAGTTTCCGACTGTTTCGGCAATCAACATTCAGCCGTTACTTGACAAGGTGAGCGGTATCATCCGGCAGGGCAGCCTGGCGATTGAGGGCGTTTTTCTGTTCACCCTGGCAGCTGCCGGACTGATCAGCCTCGCCGCGATCCGTATCAGCCGGGCGCAGCGCCAACGCGATATTGCCCTGCTGCGCGTACTGGGCGCCACACGTCAGCAGCTGCGACGGTATGTCCTCAGCGAATTTGCCCTTCTCGGTGGCCTGTCCGGACTCCTCGCCGCAGCACTGGCAAATGGAATCGGCAGTCTGCTGGGGTACCTCTTATTCGAGCTGACCATCGGCTTCAGCCCACTGATCTGGCTGCTCGGCACAGCCGGTGGTCTGCTGGGCGTCAGTCTGCTCGGCTGGCTGGCCATCCGCCCGATATTACACCAGCCACCGCTGACCGCGATGATGTCAGCGTAACGCGTTAATTCAGAGGTCCGTGATGCATGTAACAAAAAAACAATTAGGTGCCGCAGTACAGAACAACATCATTTCATCTGAGCAGGCAGCGGCTCTGTATGATTTCCTGACCGTGCAGTCTCAGGATATTCCGGAATTCAGTTTCACTCATGTACTTTATTATGCCGGCGGGCTTATCGCTATTGGTGCGATGACGCTGTTTATGAATCTAGGCTGGGAATCCTTCGGAGGTGCCGGCATCGTGTCAATCGCGGCTCTGTATGCTGCCATTGGCCTGAAGATCACGCATACCTTCTCAGCCAGAAACCTGGCTATTCCGGCTGGCATTTGTGCAACATTCGTCGTTTGTTTAACCCCGTTAGCTATTTATGGCCTGCAGCAATGGCTGGGCGTCTGGCCTGATGACAGTGTCTATCGGGACTATCACAGACACATCCAGTGGCATTGGTTATATATGGAGCTTGGTACCTTAGCCGTGGGCGCTATAATGATCTGGCGGTACCGGTATCCCTTTCTGGTGATGCCGGTTGCAGTAACGCTCTGGTATATGACGATGGATATTGCAGCCATGCTTGCAGGTGGCGATAGCACATGGGAACTCAGAAAATCCGTGTCGTTATATGCCGGCCTGCTGCTGATCGGTCTTGCTGTCCGGGTGGATATCCGGTCTCAGCATAAGGCTGACTACGCATTCTGGATTTATCTGTCTGGTGTGCTCGCATTCTGGGGCGGCCTGTCTTTACAAACTTCTGACAGCGAACTGGCAAAATTCATTTATTTCTGTATTAATCTCATAATGATAGGCACCGGTGTGCTGCTGACCCGCAGAGTCTTCGTTGTGTTCGGCGCACTTGGCAGTTGCGGTTATCTTGGGTATCTGGCATCTGATGTCTTCAGCGATAGCTGGTTATTTCCGGTTGCACTGACTGCCATCGGGCTGGGTACCATGTATCTCGGCATCCTCTGGCAGAAACACGAAAAGACCATTACCCACAAGACAAGATTATTACTTCCTGTACCAGTCAGGCAGCTGCTGGACGCAAGGATGATATAGTCCCACCTGCAGCATGTCGTTCAGAACGCCAATGACATCATGTAACCTGCACCAGACCCTGACTATTTATACGCTATATGTTATCTCCATTTTCACCGTTATTACCGGATCAGAACCGCCCGTCAGTCACCTGGGGTGCTGCACAGGGCACCCTGCTGCATCTGGCACTGGCACAGGCTGCGCAGCACCATCCCGGACCTGTGCTGCTGGTCACGGCGGATGTGCAGCATGCAGGTCAGATTGCAGCAGAATTGCGCTTTTTTGCGCCGGCTGATCTGCCGATCATCCATTTTCCGGACTGGGAGACGCTGCCTTACGATGTATTCTCTCCACTACCGGAACTGGTGTCAGAACGCCTGCTGACGTTACATCAGCTACGCAGTTTACAGCGCGGTATCGTGGTCGTGTCGGTCGCCACGCTGATGCAAAGGATTCTGCCACCCGGTTTTCTGGATGCGCACAGTCTGGTGCTACAGACCGGGCAAACTCTTGATTTTGATCTGTTCCGGCGGCGCCTGGAGCAGGCCGGGTATCAATCGGTTGCACAAGTGATGACACATGGTGAGTTTGCTGTACGCGGCTCGCTGATTGATTTATTTCCAATGGGTAGCACCGCACCACTGCGGCTGGATCTGCTGGACGATGAACTGGATTCTATCCGCACCTTTGATCCGGACACCCAGCGCACAGAACAGAAGATTGCACAGATTACGTTGTTACCGGCGCGCGAATTTCCGCTGGATAAGGCGGCAATCAGTCAATTCCGGTCTGCCTGGCGCGAAACCTTCGCTGGTGATCCGCAACGCAGCCTGATTTATCGGGATGTAAGCGCACAGCAACTACCCGGTGGGATTGAATATTATCTGCCATTGTTTCACCGTGAAACGGCAACTCTGCTGGATTATCTGCCAACCCGGACGCTGGTCTGTTATCCACAGACACTGGCGGATGAGGCTCAGGCGTATTTTGCCCAGGTGGATGAACGTTATCAGCAGCGTTGTGCCGATATTGAACGACCCTTGTTACAGCCGGAGACACTGTATCTGACAGCGACGGCCTTACAGGATGGTCTCAGGCCGTTTGTACAATTGCAACATCAGGCACAACCCATTGCACGCGATCAGAATTTTGCCCCGAAGGTCCTGCCAGCCCTGGAATTGCAGTCACGAGCGGATGAACCCACCTTGGCGTTGCGCCTGTTTTTAGCCGATCAGCCCGGACGGGTACTGTTTGTCGCAGAAACAGCAGGGCGGCGCGAGGCCTTGCTGGAAACGCTGCAACAGGCACAGGTACGACCTCAGCTGGTCACAGACTGGGCCGGATTTCTGGCACAGGATGCGTCGCACTGTCTGACAGTGGCCCCACTGGAACAGGGGCTGTGGCTGACTGATCCGGGGATCGTGCTGATTCCGGAAGCATTGTTACTGGGTGAACGAGTGCGTCAGCGGCGCCGTCAGCGCAAAGGGCCGGATGCGGATCTGGTGATCCGCAATCTGGCCGAACTGCAGATCGGTTCGCCCGTAGTGCATGAAGCCCACGGGGTAGGTCGTTACCAGGGTCTGCAGGTGTTGGAAATCGGCGATGTGACCACTGAATTTCTGACACTGGAATATGCGCAGTCAGACAAGCTGTATGTACCGGTCGCGGATCTGCACCTGATCAGCCGGTACACCGGAGCCTCGACAGAACATGCACCATTGCACCGGCTTGGCAGCAGTCAGTGGGAAAAGGCGAAGCGCAAGGCGGCTCAACGGGTGCATGATGTTGCCGCCGAGTTACTGGATATTTATGCACGACGTGCAGCGCGTGTTGGTCAGGCACTGCCGGAACCAGGCACCGAATATCAGCAGTTTGCCGCAGCGTTTGAGTTTGAGGAGACACCGGATCAGGCAAGTACCATTCAGGCCGTAATGGCTGATATGACCGCAACCCGCCCGATGGATCGGGTCGTGTGCGGTGATGTCGGGTTTGGTAAGACCGAAGTAGCAATGCGTGCCGCATTTCTGGCAGTAAGCAGTGGCAAACAAGTCGCCGTACTGGTGCCAACAACCCTGCTGGCACAACAACATTACGAAAACTTTGCCGACCGGTTTGCCGACTGGCCGGTGCGGGTCAGTAGTCTGTCGCGTTTCCGCTCACAGAAAGACAGCACGAAGGTGGCGAAGGAGCTGGCAGACGGCACTCTGGATATTGTGATCGGTACCCACAAGCTGCTGAATACCAGGATGCAGTTCAGCGATCTGGGGCTGGTGATCATCGATGAAGAACACCGGTTTGGCGTGCGCCATAAGGAGCGACTGAAGGCGATGCGGGCAGAGGTTGATATCCTGACCATGACCGCCACACCGATCCCACGTACCCTGAATATGGCGATGTCGAGGATGCGCGATCTGTCGATTATTGCCACGCCACCGGCAGCACGACATCCGATCAAGACGTTTATTACAGAATGGAACGATGCCCGCATCACAGAAGCGTGTCAACGTGAGATCGGTCGTGGTGGTCAGGTCTATTTTTTACATAACAGTATTGACACGATTGCCAGAACAGCAGACCGGATCACACAATTGATTCCGCATGCCCGGATAGAGTTCGCGCACGGCCAGATGCGTGAGCGTGAGCTGGAGCGGATCATGCGCGATTTTTATCATCAGCGCTTCCACATTCTGGTGTGTACCACCATCATTGAAAGCGGTATTGATGTACCCACCGCGAACACGATCATCATCGACCGGGCAGATAAGCTGGGGCTGGCACAGTTACATCAGCTGCGCGGGCGGGTCGGGCGCTCGCATCATCGTGCCTATGCGTATCTGCTGACTCCACCACCGAAGGGTATGACTGCCGATGCGCGGAAGCGCATTGATGCCATTGCTTCACTGGAAGATCTGGGAGCTGGCTTTACCCTGGCGACGCATGATATGGAAATTCGCGGGGCAGGTGAATTACTTGGCGACGAACAAAGCGGCCAGATCCACGAGATCGGTTTCACTTTGTATACCGAGATGCTGGAACGTGCGGTGGCCGCCATTCGTTCCGGTGAACAGGCGGAGCTGACAGCACCACTGGAACCAATGTCGCAGATTGATCTGCATATCCCGGCTCTGCTGCCGGATGATTATGTGCCGGATGTACACCTGCGCCTGATTCAGTACAAACGGATCGCATCAGCAGCAGATCACGCCGCCCTGCGTGAGCTGAAGATTGAGATGATCGACCGGTTCGGACTGTTGCCGGAACCAGCACAACATCTGTTGGATGTGACAGCACTGAAGTTGCGCCTGACTCAGCTGGGTATCCGTAAGATCGAGGCAGGGCCACAAGGTGGACGGCTGGTGTTTGCTGATCAGCCGCAAGTGGCGGGTGAACATCTGATTACCCTGATTCAGTCGCGGCCCGCTGACTTTAAGCTGGACGGTCCGACTAAACTACACTTTTACGCACAGATGGCGGAGCCTGCCGAGCGGGTGCGAGTGGTCACAGAACTGCTGGATCAGCTTGCAGGTGGCTGAATTGCCGCAATGCACTACTCGCTTCTGACAGGGGCCGGTTACGGGGTCAGGTCGTTTTTGCATCGGCGCCGACATCAGGAGAATCGCTGAATAGTTACATTTTGCCGATGCAAAAATTCACCAACTGAGTGAAATTCACGAATAGCTGATACAGCCCTACAGATAAGGGCTTGCCGGGTATTTGGCGCTCCGAAATCACGGATTCAGGGGATTCTTCACCAATAGCTCCGGGAACGCGGCAAAATCCCGGTCAGCTGTCAATAATTGCGTTACCCCATGCTCTATACACAAAGCAGCAATGCGGGCGTCAAACACTCTCGGGCCTTGCACTTGAGTCTTTAACAAAAGCGACTTCAGGTTCCCCCAGCTCATAGTCGTCTCTGATAACACCAATAGTGTCGGAGACTCTATCCAGGCTTCTATTTGGGCTATAGCTTGTATTGGGGTACTTGGTGGGGCATAAATGCGGGGGTGCGTCACAATACTGAAGAACTCAGCCAGACAATGCCAAGCAATCGCCCATGTTACCTGGCCTTCTGCCAGATCAAGTACTGTCTGGCATGCTTGTTGATGATGTGGACTATCAACACGGTGGGCGTACACCAAAATGTTGGTATCAACCGCGATCATGACGCGGGATAGACTAACTCATGCCATTGCGTGGGATCACTCAGATCAACCCCGGCTTGTAAGCCCTTGCCTTCAACTCGGGCATCGCACAGTGTAAAAGGCTGTATGTCCTGCTGCCTCTGATGCAATAGCACTCGCAATGCCTGCTCGTATAAGGAACGCATGGTCATACCGCGATGAGCGGCAAAGGCTTTCGCTTCGCGAAAGAGGGTATCGTCAATTTCGAGGGTTGTTTTCATGTCTGGCAGAGTACCATAAATTGTAGTGGTCAGGTATTTTCGTACCAGTTTAAGGGGTGCCCCGAGGTCATACCACACCAGCGGCCAGCAGATCGTGCATATGCACAGCACCCACCAAGCGGGTGTCATCCAGCACCAGCAAGGCATTGATCTGCCGGTCCTGCATCAGCTTCAGTGCCTCAGCTGCCAGTCTGTCCGGATGGATATGGATACCCGGGCAGGTCATGAGTTCAGCCATGTCGGCCTGATACAGATCCTGGCGACGTGACAGACAGCGACGCAGGTCGCCGTCAGTAAAAATACCAAGAACCCGGTCTTGTAAATCGACAATTGCGGTCATACCCAGGCCCTTGGCACTCATTTCAATCAGTGCTGCGGGAACGCTGGCGTCTGCACTAACCTGCGGGATGCGCTCACCCGTGTGCATAATATCGCTGACACGCAATAATAAACGTCGCCCCAGGCTCCCGCCTGGATGAGAGCGTGCAAAGTCTTCCGGGGTAAAGCCTCGGGCCTGCAACAGCGCAATAGCCAGCGCATCACCCATGACCAGCGCTGCCGTGGTACTGGCGGTGGGCGCCAGATCCAGTGGGCAGGCTTCCTGGGTGATGGTGATGGTCAGCGAGATGTCCGCTTGTTGCGCCAGGGTGGAATCCGGATGGCCGGTCAGGCTGATCAGCGGGATGCCGAGTCGTCTGATCAGCGGCAGGATGGTGAGGAGTTCAGTCGTTTCACCCGAGTGAGAAAGGGCTAGGACGATATCCTGGGGGGTCAGCATACCCAGGTCGCCATGGCTGGCTTCGGCAGGATGGACAAAGAAGGCAGGCGTGCCGGTGCTGGCCAGGGTGGCAGCGATTTTGCGACCGATATGGCCGGACTTGCCCATCCCGGTGACGATCACGCGCCCGCTGCAGGTCAGTATGGCCTGACAGGCACTGACAAACTGTGCATCCAGCTGAGCTTCAAGTTGCCGGACTGCGTCGCCCTCAATCCGGATGACCTGTCTTGCCCAGCTCAGCATGTGGGTAGCCGCCATGCGCGCTTATGCGTGCGCGGCCTGATAGTGTCTGATATGTTTCTGCACTGTCTTCCAGAGTGTTGCGACACTGTCGCCCTGATCCGGTATCTGCGTCAGGATATCCTGTGCAGCATAGTGTGCAAGTACCGGTGCCATCTGGATATCATACAGGCGCAGCCGATTGCTGATCGTTTCTTCATAATCTGCCGGACGTTGTTTCAGACGTCCGCCGCAATCGTCACAGACGCGGTCCACCAGGGGTGGATGGGTATACAGGTTATATTCTGTACCGCAACGGGTACACTGGATATAGCCAACCAGCTGTTCAACCAAGGCATCATTGTCAACCTTCAGGTTAAACACCAGATTCACTGTACGATCCTCTTCAGCGAGCAGATTGTGCAGCAGTTCTATCTGGTGCTCATTCTGCGGCAGATCGTGTAGCAGGTAGCCGGTCGGATGTTGCAGCACAGACCACCGGTGGCGCAGTGCAGCAAAGGTCAGTTCATCTGAACTGCGCCCATGTTCGCGCGCTTCTTTCGCGATATGGCCCAGCTCAGTATTTTCTGTGGCAACTTTATCCAGCACAGCATTCGGGCTGATGCATGACAGGTCACAGGTTCTGGCGATCTTTTCTGCCAGTTTCAGGGTATGGGCGCCCGGTGGGCCGAGTAACACGATCTGCATGAAGGTTCCTGCTCCGATGATTGATCGGGCGAATCTAACATATTTTTAACACGAAAGCGAGAGGCCACCGATGTCAGCTGCGCTGGCGCAGGGCTTCATACAGACAGACCCCGGCCGCAACTGCTACGTTCAGGCTTTCGACCTGTCCCTGCATCGGCAGGCGTAGCAACTGATCACAACGGGTTCGGGTCAGGCGGCGAAGTCCCTCGCCTTCATTGCCGAGTACCAGGGCCAGTGGCCCGGTCAGGTCGGACTGATACAGGTTCATTGCGCTGTCTTCTGCCAGACCGGCTATGCTCAGGCCATGCTGGTGTTGCAGCCGTTGCAGGGTACGTGCCAGATTAGTGATCTGTATCAGGCACACTGTGGCAGCTGCACCACTGGCCACCTTGCAGACGACGGGGGTACGCCCAACAGCGCGTCTGTTCGGGACGATCACCGCATCTGCGCCAGTCGCATCCGCCACCCGCAGACAGGCACCCAAGTTGTGTGGATCTGTGATGCGATCCAGTACCAACAATAAGGGAGGGTACGTCAACCGGCTGAGCAGTTCATCCAGTGTGGTCTCATTACCAACAGGTGGCAGTGTCACCTGTGCCGCTATACCCTGATGTCTGAGTACGCCTGACTGTTGTTGCAACCTGTTCGTATCGGTGTAATCCACCGGGATGTCATGCCGTTGCGCCAGCGCAATCAGATCATGTCTGTGACGACCTTGTGCCGCAACGACCAGACGCTGTACCTGCCCGCACTGCATCGCGCTGCGCACCGCATGGGTGCCGCCGATCCAGCAGGTCGGTTTGTCAGGCATGATGTGTTGTGCGCTTCGTACGTTTGTCAGCCCGTTTCCCGACCTGCCGCCGGGGCTGCACGACCGCCAAGTCAATCCGGCGCTCTGCCGGATCAACCGCGACCAGCTGTACCTGTATCGGGTCGCCCAGACGGTAACATTTACCGCTGCGTTCGCCACTCAGTCGGTGTCGGGTCGGATCATAATGAAAATAATCTTTTTCCAGCGCAGTGATGTGTACCAGCCCGCTGATCGTGAGTCCGTCCAACTCGACGAACACGCCGTAGTTGTGTACGCCGGTAATGATGCCCTGATAATGTGTGCCAATCTTATCCTGCATAAATTCGCACTTCAGCGCACCGGTCGCATCGCGGCTGGCTTCGTCGGCGCGCCGCTCACGCGCCGAACAATGCTCTCCGGCCAGCGCAATGGCCTGAGGGGTCTCAGCAACCATGGTAGCAGCACCAGTCTCGCGGGCAATACACTGTTTGATGGCACGATGGACTAACAGGTCAGGATAGCGCCGGATCGGTGAGGTAAAGTGGGTATAGGCCGGAAACGCCAGACCGAAATGGCCTTTGTTCTCAACGCTGTACACTGCCTGCTGCATAGAACGCAGCAGCAGTACCTGAATCATCGCAAAATCAGCCCGATCCCGGGACCGCGCCAGCAGGTCGGCATAGTCACGCGTGGTTGGCTCTGTGCCGCCGGTCAGGTGTAGCCCGGATTCACTCAGGGTGCGACTCAGCTCGCTTATCTTTGCGGCACTAGGTCGTTCGTGCACCCGGTACAGTGCCGGCTGTTTGTATCGCAGTAAAAAGCGTGCAGCAGCCACATTCGCCAGCAACATGCATTGTTCGATGATCCGATGAGTGTCGTGTCGTACCAACGGCTCGACGGCTGTGATGTGTCCGTCTGCGTCAAACTGAAAACGGGTTTCTGTCGTTTCAAATGCGATGGCACCGCGTGCAGTGCTTGCGTCTTGCAAGACCTGGTACAATGCATGAAGCGTGTGCAGGGCTGGTAACAGGTCAGCATACCGACTGCACAGTTCCGAGTTTTCCCCCAGCAGCAGCTGTTGCGCCTGTTCGTAGGTCAGGCGCGCGTGCGAATGAATCACTGCCTCAAAAAAGCACGAGCGGTGCAGGTCTCCCTGCCGATTGATGTGCAGTTCTGCGACCAGGCACAGCCGGTCAACCTGTGGATTTAATGAGCACAGGCCATTGCTGAGTACTTCCGGCAGCATCGGCAGTACCCGGTCCGGAAAATAGACCGAGGTACTGCGTTCATACGCCTCGCGGTCTGCTGCACTGCCAGGTGTGACATACGCTGACACGTCCGCAATCGCGACCAGCAGGCACCAGCCTCCGGATGTGGTACGACAGTACACCGCATCATCAAAGTCTCTGGCATCTGCGCCGTCGATGGTAACGAATGGCAGGGACCGCAGGTCTGTGCGTCCGGCCTTGGCTGAGGCCGGGACTGCTGTGCCCAGTCCGGCAATGTCCTGCGTCACGGCGTCCGGCCAGTCGGTTGGCAGTTGATGCGACCGGATCGCGATTTCTGTCTGCATGCCCGGGGTGCCCGAGTCACCCAGGATCGCACTGACCCGACCCAGCGGCTGGCTGCGGCGGGTCGGATGTTCCAGAATATCGGCAACGACAATCTGACCATCGTCGGCACCACCGAGCTGATCCGGCGGTATCAGGACGGTATGTGTTACCCGTTTGTTGTCCGGATATAAGGTGGTGATCCCACGTTCAGTGCGCAGGCGACCGACCAGCTGCTGCACTGAGCGTTCCAGGATTTCAACGATGGTGCCTTCACGACGTCCGCGCCGATCCACCCCGGAAATCTGCGCCACAACCCGGTCACCATGCCAGACCTTGCGCATCTCGCGCGGGCTCAGGAACAGGTCATCACCGGCTTCTTCCAGCTGAAAAAAACCGAATCCGTCCGGGTGTCCGATCACCCGTCCGGTCATCAGGTCTTTCTGATTGATCACACACAGGCCGCCGCGCCGATTCCGCAGTAGCTGTCCATCCCGCACCATGGCCTTAATACGGTGCAACAAGGGCTCCTGTTGTGTCGGCGTTACCGGCAGCAACTCCGTCAGCTCACGCACAGATAGTGGACTGCGCTGATGCTGCAGGATACTCAGGATAAATTCACGGCTGGGTATCGGATTGGAATATTTTTTCGCTTCGCGGGCGTAATAAGGATCTTGCTGCAACGGTTGGTCAGAGTGTTCTGTCACTGGAAATGCCCGTACGGAATAAGGTAGAAGGGCACGATCGTGCGCCCACACGAATCAGGCCATTCGGGCACACAATTGCGCCAGCAATAACCATGGGTCACCCGGTTCAGCACCCTTCACCACCGCATCAATGGTGTGGCACCGACCGAGCAGGGCGAACCAGTCATGCTGTCGCTGCAATGCTTGCTGCAACAGTGGACGACGTTGCTGCGGCCAGACCTGTGCCAGAACTGACTCTGGTCGGTCGCCTAGCCTGAGTTTGTCGGCCAGTGTTGCCAGCAGGGTCAACTCACGATGCAGCGCCCAGAGTACCACCGGTGCGGCAACGCCTTCCTGTTGCAGACCAGCCAGCATCTTCCAGCAACGGGCCGGATTGCCACGCAAGGCTGCCTCTGCCAGACCGAACACATGAAACCGTGCCTGCTCCGACACTATCGTCTGTACTTGCTGCAGCCGTAATGGCCCGGGTGGTTCCAGCAGCTGTAGTTTGTCAATCTCCTGACGTGCGGCCAGCAGATTCCCTTCCACTTGTGCGACCAGCCAGGGTGCAACCTCGGGTGTGGGCTGAAACCCGGCCTGTTGCAGCCGTTGCGTAATCCAACGCTCCAGTGCAGCGCCTTCTATTGGCCAGACCGGCACCCAGACGCCAGCCCTGGCCAGCTGTTGCAGCCATTTTGCCTGTTGTTGCGCTCGTTCCAGCTTCGGCAACGTGACCAGCAACAAGGTATCCGGCGGCGGTACTGCCACATAGGTCTGCAATACCTGGCTACCTTCTTTGCCCGGTTTACCCTGCGGTACCCGCAGATCCAGTACCTTTTTATCTGCAAACAAGGATCGGCTCTGACTGGCAGCAAGTAACTGCGGCCAGGCAAACCCGGGTTCCGCAGTCAGCACGTCACGCTGCATAAAACCAGCAGTACGTGCAGCCGCGCGAATCAGATCACCGCATTCCTGCAGTTGCAGCGGCTCATCACCACTGAGCAGATACACAGGTGCCAGACGCTTAGTCAGTGCACTGGCCAGCTGGTCAGCCCGTAAGCGCATAGGCTATCAACCTGTATTCAAGGCATCCCGGCCAGGAGGGGTGCCGATTCAAACTGATGTGGGTTAGTACACCAATGCCATGAAACCTGATGGTGCCAACCTCAATATCAGCATGTTCCTGCAAGTACGGTGTTACAACCACCTCAGAACCAGTGCGTTCGGGTGATTGGTCAGATCAAGATACATCCGCGAACCTGCTTACGAACTGCCGCACCTGTGCCAACAGGTCACCGCGCGTCATCCTGCAAAATCATAACGACCGGCGAATGCATGCGCCAGGGTACCGCCGTCAATGTATTCCAGCTCACCACCGAGGGGTACGCCATGGGCGATGCGGGTGACACGACAGTCATATTCAGCCGCAAACTCGCTGATGTAGTGCGCGGTGGCTTCGCCTTCGACTGTGGTGGTGGTGGCCAGAATCAGTTCCCGGATGGGACTGTTCTGTAACCGCGCATGCAGTTGTTCCAGCCCCAGATCCTGCGGGCCGATGCCGTCCAGCGGGGATAAGCGTCCGCCCAGAACAAAATAGCCGCCCTGATAATGCGCGGCCTGTTCCAGTGCCAGCACGTCGGCTGGTGTTTCAACGACACACAGGGTATGCGTATCCCGCTGCGGATTCTGACAGAGTGCGCAGACAGCCTGCTCAGTCAGGGTGCGGCATTGTGCACAATGTCCGACGGTATCAATGGCCCGGGTGAGTATGTGTGCCAGTCGCTGCCCGCCAACCCGGTCATGTTCCAGGATATGCAGTGCCATACGTTGTGCTGATTTAGGCCCGACGCCAGGCAGGCAACGAAAGGCCTCTATCAGTTGCTGCAGCAGCGGCGTGGCCATCCGACAGGCTTCAGGAAAACGGAAATTTCAGTCCGGCTGGCAGTTCCAGACCAGACGTCACCTGCGACATCTGTTCGCTGGTTTCGTCTTCCAGTTTATGCACGGCATCATTCATCGCCGCAGCGACCAGATCTTCCAGCATGTCTTTGTCATCCAGCAACGCATCGTCAATGTGTACCTGACAGACTTCATGACGCCCGTTCATGATGATGCTGACCATGCCACCGCCCGACTGACCTTCTATCTCGGCCTGAGCCAGTTCGGCTTGTACCTTCTTCAGTTCCGCCTGCATTTTTTGTGCTTGTTGCATAATATTGCCTAATCCCGCTTTCATAAAATGATCACTCTCTGGTGTGTAGTATTGAAATCAGTCAGGAATAAGTTTCCGGATCTGTCCGGCCAGGGTACTGGCCCAGTGTGCAACCTGGTCAGCATCCTCTCCTTCGACCATCACACGGACTAATGGCTCAGTCCCGGAGGCACGCAGCAGGACGCGACCCTGTGCGCCCAGAGCTGTTTCAGCAGCAGTGATGGCTGGTTCTGCCTGCTTCAGCACAGTTGCTGCGTCTGCCGCGCCCAGCCGGACATTTTCCAGTCGTTGCGGGTAAGGCGTATAGTCAATCAGATCAGCCAGGGCCTGACCGGTGGTCTGCATTTCAGCCAGCACCTGCAGTGCAGCAATGATGCCGTCGCCGGTCGTGGTCTGGTCACGACAGATGATATGCCCGGAGGGTTCGCCGCCCAGATTCCAGTCCTGTGCCACCAAGTGTTTCAGGATGTACCGGTCACCGACCCGGGTGCGGGTCAGGCCGATCCCCTGGTCACGCAGGGCAACTTCCAGGCCCATGTTGGTCATCACGGTACCAACCAGATTGCCGACCAGTCGCTGGTCACGCTGACCGGCGCGTGCAAGCAGATACAGGATCGCATCACCGTCACGCAACAGGCCCTGTGCATCGGCCAGCAATACCCGATCACTGTCGCCATCCAAGGTGATGCCGATATCCGCCTGGTGCTGCTGCACTGCAGCGCATATCGTCTGCGGGTGAGTTGCACCAACCTGGTCGTTGATATTGTTACCATCCGGTGTGGTGCCGAGGGTGATCACGTCAGCACCGAGTGTGCGCAGCACCTCCGGTGCAATCTGGTATGCGGCACCCTGTGCGCAATCCAGAACGATCCGCAGTCCATCCAGGCGTACCGGTATACTGGCCTGACAGAAACTGGCGTAGCGCGCAGCCGCATCTGCGAGCGTAGTGATCCGCCCCAATTGTCGGGTAGGTGCCAGCTGGATCGGCTGTGCCAGCCAAGCACTGATCGCAGCTTCTGCTGCATCCGGTAGCTTGTCGCCGCTGGCAGAAAAGATCTTGGCGCCATTGTCCGGGTACGGATTATGCGAGGCGGTGATCACAATACCGGCATCGGCCTGTAAGGTTCTGGTCAGCCAGGCAACACCCGCCGTCGGCAGGCAACCGGACAACCGAACATTCACTCCGGCAGCCGTCAGCCCGGTCTGCAGGGCAGCCGCGATCATATCACCGGAACGACGCGTATCCTGTCCCAGGACGACCTGTCCGCCAACGCCTACCTGTTGCCCGATGGCCCAGCCCAGGCGCAGCATGAAATCAGGTGTGATCGGATCCTGTCCGACGGTACCACGGACCCCGTCCGTACCAAAATGTTGTCTCGACATCAGCTTCCCTGCTGTATGGCTGACCAGATTCTGAGTGCATCGGCAGTCGGGCCGACATCATGCACGCGCAGGATACGCACTCCCTGTTGCAGCGCCAGTGTGGCTGCAGCCACACTGGCCGCGGCGCGATCTGCTATCGCACGCCCGGTGAGAGTACCCAGCATAGATTTACGCGATATGCCAATCAATACCGGATATCCGAGCTGCACGAAGGTATGTAATTCACGCAACAGAGTGAGGTTGTGTGTCAGTGTCTTGCCAAATCCGATACCAGGATCCAGCAGGATCCGGTCCGCTGGCATCCCTGCATCCCGCAGCACCTGCGCCCTGGTCTGCAAAAAAGTGCAGACTTCGTGTACCACATCGACATAGTGCGGATTACGCTGCATATCAGCAGGATTGCCCTGTTTGTGCATCAGACAGACCGGCACCCCGAGTGCCAGGGCGGCATCCTGTGCCTGTTCGTCCTGCAGGGCATTGACGTCATTGATCAGGCCGGCACCCGCCTGCACTGCCTCGCGTATCACCGCCGCCTTGCTGGTATCAATTGAGATCAGCACAGGCAGCCGGGCAGCAAGTGCGGTAATCACCGGGATCACCCGGTCCAGTTCCTGCTGGACTGAGACCGGTGCAGCACCCGGGCGGGTTGATTCGCCACCGACATCAATCAGACTGGCACCTGCCGCTGCCATCGCCTCAGCATGGCGCAGGGCAGCAGTCAGGCTGGTGTAACGCCCACCATCCGAAAATGAGTCCGGCGTGACGTTCAGGATCCCCATAATCCGGGGCTCTGACCAGTAATCCGGGCCAGCACAGACAGGCATCAGCTGTCAGGGAACAGTCGGTTCAGCTGTCGCTGTGCTGTCGTTGTTACCATTGTCTTTCCAGCCAGCCGGCGGTTGCGGCGCCTTACCTGCCATGATGTCCCGGATCTGACCTTCATCTATCGTTTCGAAACGTATCAGACTGTCCGCCATCGCATGTAATTTATCCAGATTGTCCTGCAAAATCTGTTCGGCTCGCTGGTAATTGCGGTCTATAAATACCCGGATTTCTTCGTCTATCGCACGAGCTGTCTCTTCTGAGACATGTTTATGCTGCGTGACCGATCGACCCAGAAACAGTTCTTCTTCTTCATCGCCATAGGCGAGTGGCCCCATCCGTTCGGATAACCCCCACCGGGTCACCATATTGCGCGCAATCTCGGTGGCGCGTTTGATGTCATTAGAGGCACCGGTGGTGATGGCCTGTGCACCGAAGATCAGTTGTTCCGCGATCCGCCCGCCGAACAGGCTGGAGATCTGGCTTTCCAGATGTTCCTTGCTGTGGCTGTAACGGTCTTCTTCCGGCAGAAACATAGTGACGCCCAGCGCACGACCGCGTGGAATGATGGTCACCTTATATACCGGATCATGCGCTGGCACCTTCAGGCCGACGATCGCATGTCCTGCCTCATGATAGGCGGTCAGACGTTTTTCTTCTTCCTTCATCACCATAGAACGGCGTTCCGTGCCCATCATGATCTTGTCCTTCGCCTGTTCCATATCCTCCATTTCGATGGTCTTTTTGTTCACTCGTGCGGCCAGCAGGGCTGCCTCATTCACCAGGTTCGCCAGATCGGCACCGGAAAACCCGGGGGTACCACGTGCGATCACTGAGGCCTTCACTGTATCCGCCAGGGTCACTTTTTTCATATGAACCTTGAGGATTTGCTCACGGCCCAGAATATCGGGCAGACCGACCACCACCTGACGGTCAAACCGGCCCGGGCGTAACAAGGCCGGGTCCAGCACATCCGGCCGGTTGGTGGCAGCAATCACGATCACGCCTGCACTGCTCTCAAAGCCATCCATTTCAACTAATAGCTGGTTCAGGGTCTGCTCGCGCTCATCATGTCCACCGCCGAGTCCGGCACCACGATGCCGACCAACCGCATCTATCTCATCAATGAAGATGATACAGGGCGCATCCTTCGCAGCCTGTTCAAACATCTTGCGCACACGCGAGGCACCCACGCCGACGAACATCTCGACAAAGTCTGAGCCGGAAATCGCAAAAAACGGCACCTCTGCCTCACCCGCTATCGCCCGGGCAAGCAATGTCTTGCCAGTGCCAGGCGGGCCGACCATCAGCACACCCTTCGGTATCCTGCCACCGAGCTTCTGAAATTTTTTCGGATCACGCAGAAACTCAACCACTTCCTTGACTTCTTCTTTCGCTTCCTCGCAACCAGCAACACTGCCAAAATTGACGTCAATCTTATCCTTTGCCAGCTTCTTTGCCTTATTGCGATTAAATGACCAGGGGCCGCGTCCCATCCCGCCCTGCATCTGGCGCATAAAAAATAACCAGATACCGATCAGCACGATCAGCGGAAACCAGTTGATCAGAATCTGCATCAGCAGGGAGGCCTGCTCTGGTTCTTCCACCTTGAACGACACATTATTTGACAACAGGTCACTGACCAACCAGATATCATGCGGTGCCATGGTACGGAACTGGTTACCGCTATTGGTGGTACCTTTAATCTCGGTGGAGCGACCCGTATCGACCAGCACGACATCCGCAATATTATTAAGCTTGACTTCTTCCACAAATTTGGAATACGAAATCTCAGGTACCTGCTGTTTGCCGGGGCTGTCAAAATTATTGAATATCGTCATCAGCACGACGGCAATAACGACCCACAGCAGGATGTTTTTAGTCATGTCACTCAAGTCAGATTAC
Source organism: Gammaproteobacteria bacterium (assembly GCA_020630515.1). GTDB lineage: Bacteria > Pseudomonadota > Gammaproteobacteria > Chromatiales > Chromatiaceae > JAHDBG01. The sequence continues at coordinate 23,498 of JAHDBG010000003.1, read as the reverse complement.
TCCGTACAAGAAGTCTGGTTTGGTTGAGAGTGATAATGTCTGGCGACGAGATACCATTCACGACTGCGGGCACGAGAGGCCGCAGGTTTGCGCAGTCTGGTCTGACGGAAACAACGCCGCACAGTCTGCAGGAACGCATCAGATCCTTCACCCTGAAAAAACTTGATCACGGCATGGCCGCCGGAGGCTAAGTGTTGCTGGCAGAACACCAGGGCCAGCTCGCTCAAATACATGGCACGTGGCTGATCCACCGCCACCAATCCGCTTATATTGGGGGCCATGTCGCAGATTACAAGATCGAGCGCCCGCCCGGCCAGGGCATCTGTCAATTGCTGCACTGTGGCTGTATCATGAAAGTCGCCCTGAATCAGAGTGACACCCGGAACCGGCGCAATTGGCAGTCGATCCAGGCCGATCAGTGTGCCGCCGGGCCCTGCAATATCCGCAGCAACCTGTAACCAGCCACCGGGCGCTGCTCCCAGGTCCACAATGGTCTGGCCAGTCTGTAAAAAATGATCTTTTTCGTTCAGTTGCAACAATTTGTAAGCGGCACGCGAACGATAACCCGCCTGTTGTGCGCGCCGGACATAGGGATCCCGGGCCTGGCGTTGTAACCAGCGCTGGCTGCTGTCTGATCGTCCCATGCAGAAAGGTTCCTCAGCGATACCACGGATGTCGTTATGAAATTGCACGTATCCCGGCATACTATTCCACATCAGTTTGAATCACAATCCGCAATTTCATAAAACACTGGTTTCGCGTAGAATAGGCGGGTTGTTGTCTGGCGCCGGCTGCAAATCTGCGAGAATGACAGTAGCGCCTTTTATTCGTGAACAGAGAAAAACAGTATGGTATCCATCCGTCTGGCCCGCTCCGGGGCAAAAAAGCGGCCCTTTTATCACCTGGTAGCGGCCGACTCTCGCCGTGCGCGTGATGGCCGTTATATTGAGCGCTTAGGCTTTTATAACCCGATTGCGCACGAGAATCAGGAATCTGTGCGCATTGATCTGGCGCGTGTGGATTACTGGCTGTCAGTCGGTGGCCAGCTCACCGAACGGGCAAAAAAACTGGTCACTGCACAACGTACTGCAGCAGCAGTCGCTTAAACGCACGCCGGCACCATATCGACTATGTCGCTGGCTGACCCGGCCTCGCTGATTGAACTCGGGCATGTCACCGGCACGTATGGTCTGTGTGGCTGGATCAAGGTACACTCAGATACACAACCGCGTGACCATATCACCACCTATTCCCGATTATTATTGCATCTGCGTAATCAGTGGCAACCCTGGCAGGTCATGCATGGACGGGCACAGGGCCGCTATATCACGCTGAAATTACACCATTGTGATGATTGTACCCGGGCAGAACAACTCATTGGTGCGCGGATTGCCGTCACCCGGACTGACCTGCCACAACTGACCGCACCGGATGACTATTACTGGGCCGATCTGATCGGCCTAGCCGTATACAACCTGCAGGGCAGGCCTCTCGGAGCCGTGCAACACCTGCTGGCCACCGGTGCACAGGATGTCCTGGTATTGTCCGGCACACGCGAGCGCTTAATCCCGTTTGTGTGGCAGAAGATCGTGCATCAGGTTGATCTGGCGGATGGCAGACTACTGGTGGACTGGGACGAAGACTTTTAGCTGCGATGCGCTTTGATGTGATCAGCCTGTTTCCGGCGATGTTTGCTGCCCTGCAGCATGGCATCACCGGACGCGCCTTCACACAAGGTCTGGCGGAGCTGGTGTTGTGGAATCCACGCGACTACGCGATCAATGCCCACGGGCAGGTTGATGACCGCCCGTATGGCGGCGGGCCCGGCATGCTGATGCGCTATGAACCGCTGGCTGCTGCCATCCAGGCGGCGCGTTCCGCCGCACCCGGCGGGCAAGTATTGTATCTGAGCCCGCAGGGTGAGCCCTTCACTCAGAACGCAGCCCGGCAATTTGCACAATGCGATTCGCTGATTTTACTTGCCGGACGTTACGAAGGCATTGATGAACGCCTACTGACCACTCAGGTGGATACGGTGTGGTCAGTGGGGGACTATGTTGTGTCCGGCGGTGAGTTGCCAGCGATGCTGATCATCGACAGCATCATCCGCCTGTTACCCGGCGCACTCGGACACACAGAATCTGCCAGACAGGACTCTTTCAGCACCGAGCTGCTGGACCATCCGCATTACACCCGACCTGCAGTGATAGCTGATCAGGCCGTGCCGGATATCTTATTATCCGGGGATCATGCCCGCATTCGTCGCTGGCGTCTGCAGCAGGCGCTGGGCCGTACCTGGCAGCAGCGGCCCGATCTGATACAGCAGTGTACACTCAGCGACGAAGAACAAACATTACTTGCTGAATTTATCAGTAACACCACCAAATCACCTTAATCCGCCGGATCAGGAGAGCCAGCCGTGAGCAACATTATCCAGCAACTTGAAGCCGAACAGATGAACAAAGACATCCCGCCGTTTGGCCCGGGTGACACACTGATTGTTCAGGTTAAAGTCAAGGAAGGCGAGCGCGAACGTCTGCAGGCCTTTGAAGGCGTGTGTATTGCGCGTCGCAATCGTGGCCTGAACTCTGCTTTTACACTGCGCAAGATATCGCACGGCGAAGGTGTGGAGCGAGTCTTTCAGACCTACAGCCCGCTGATTGCAGATATCAGCGTGAAACGACGCGGTGCAGTGCGTCGGGCAAAGTTGTACTATCTGCGCGGACGCACCGGGAAGGCCGCGCGCATTAAAGAAAAGGTCTGAAGCAGGCCTACCTGAGTAATCATTATCACCTGTTTTGAGTTTATGCCCTATGCCGAATATTCGTCTGAAAGAAAACGAGCCATTTGAAGTTGCTCTGCGTCGTTTTAAGCGGTCTTGTGAAAAGGCTGGTATCCTGACCGAAGTGCGTCGCCGCGACTTTTTTGAAAAGCCAACCTGGGAACGTAAGCGTAAGGCTGCCGCTGCGGTCAAGCGCTGGCAGAAAAAGATCCGGCGGGAAGCAAGGCGTTTTGAACGGCCTTACTGATGACTGACAGGGTACTGAAATCACGTCTTCAGGACGATATGAAGACGGCCATGAAGGCGCAGGATAAACCGCGCCTGGCAGTGATTCGCCTGATCCTGGCAGCAGTCAAACAGCGTGAAGTGGATGAACGTATCCAGCTGGATGATCAGCAGATACTTGCTGTGCTGGATAAAATGATAAAACAACGGCAGGAATCTGTTCGTCAGTATGCGTCCGCCGGGCGTGCTGATCTGGCCACAGCGGAACAGGCCGAGATAACCGTCATTCAGACTTACCTGCCTGCTGCGCTGACACCCGAACAGGTGGCAGATATCATTCAGCAGGCATTGTCTGAGACAGGCGCCACTGCCATGTGCGATATGGGCCGGGTGATGGCTCTGATCAAGCCTCAGGCACAGGGCCGGGCAGATATGACTCAGATCAGTCAGGCAGTCAGAACACATCTGGCTGGCTGATTTCCCGGCACCGACTCTCCGGCCCTTGCTTTTGCCACTTATCTTGCTCCGTCCCCATTGAATCAGTTTGAGCGTACGTACAAGCACAGTGTACAGAGAGTACATGAGCATTTTTAACGAAGTATTTGCAAGCGCAGCAGTCTTCAGAGGCGCCCTTTAACGATTTCTGCGTGATTACATAATCGATGAAGATACTACCCATAATCACTGAACAGGTCGCCACTGCGCTGGCTGAAGATATCGGTTCAGGTGACCTGACTGCTGACCTGTTGCCCGAGGCGGCACACACATCAGCCCGGGTGATCGTGCGTCAGCCTGCTGTGCTGTGCGGTGTGGACTGGTTTCGCGAAGTCTTTATGCAACTGGACCGCCAGATTGAGCTCACCTGGCTTTACCAGGATGGAGACACAATACAGGCCGGAGATTGTATCTGCATTCTCACCGGACCAACGCGCGCCCTGCTGACCGGGGAACGTACCGCGCTCAATTTTTTACAAACCCTGTCCGGCACCGCATCAGCAGCAGCACGCTATGTACAAGCGGTACGGGGACTGCCCGTCACGATTTGTGATACCCGCAAGACGCTACCGGGTTTGCGCCTGGCACAAAAATATGCGGTCTTTTGTGGTGGCGCAGCCAATCAGCGACTTGGTTTATACGATGCGATTTTATTAAAGGAAAATCATATCCAGGCCGCTGGCTCAGTCACTCAGGCCTTAGCGGCTGCCCGGGCCTCAGCGATCACCACGATTCAGATTGAGGTTGAAGACCTGGATGAACTGGCAGAAGCGTTGCTTGCTGGCGCAACCTCTGTGTTATTAGATAATTTCACCCTGACGGATTTACGTCAGGCGGTGGCGCTGAATCAGCAACGTGCCCGCCTGGAGGCTTCAGGCGGCATCAATCTGGCCACTGTGCGTCAGGTAGCGGAAACCGGGGTGGATACGATTTCAGTCGGCGACCTGACGAAAGATCTGCAGACAATAGACTTTTCGATGCGCTTTTTACCGGATGCCACAGTATGCGATTAAGGCTCTGGAGCGGTATCCTGCTCGGCTTGGTCCTGCTGATCAGTATCACTCTGATCTGGGTCTGGCGCGATTTTTCACGGTTTCTGCAGACACCGCTCACATTACCGGATACCGGCATACAGCTGCAGGTTGCACCGGGTACTGCCTTCCGGACACTCGCACACAATCTGACGCAACAGGGTGTGCTGGAAAATGCGTATTACTGGTATGGATATGCCCGCCAACAGCATCTGGCACACCGTATCCAGGCCGGAGAGTATGCGATACCGGCAGGCACAACTCCGGTACAGTTACTCAATCTGCTGGTGTCGGGAAAAACGATTGAATATGAGCTTACATTTGTTGAAGGTTCAACCTTCCGGCAATTGATGGCACAAATCCGCGCCCATCCGGCGCTGACTCAGACCGGGCTGGAGCCAACCACTGTAATGGCGCAACTTGGTCAGCCTGTCCTGCATCCGGAAGGGCAGTTTTTTCCTGATACCTACCGCTTTCCGCGTGGCACGACCGATCTGCAGTTTTTACGTCGTGCGTATCGTCGGATGCAGGTTGAGCTGGCTCAGGCCTGGGCCGGACGAGCCGGGCAACTCGTGCTGCAATCCCCCCGGGAGGCGTTGATTATGGCCTCTATTGTCGAAAAAGAGACCGGGCAGGCCAGCGAGCGTCCGGTGATCGCCGGTGTGTTTGAGCGTCGTTTACGCCTGGGTATGAAACTACAGACAGATCCGACCGTGATCTATGGCATGGGAGAACGGTTTCAGGGTAACATCCGTCGCCGCGATCTGCGGGAGGATACGCCCTACAATACCTATGTGCATTATGGTCTGCCACCCACACCGATCTGCCTGCCCGGGCGAGCCGCGCTGGATGCTGCAGTACGTCCTGTAGCCGGTAATGCATTATATTTTGTGGCCAAGGGTGACGGTAGTCACCAATTCTCCGCAACCCTGCGGGAACACAATGCCGCAGTCCGACGTTATCAGCTGCAGAAACGATGAATCGCGGTAAGTTTATCAGCTTCGAGGGCATTGAAGGCGCGGGCAAAACGACCAATCTGACATATGTTGCGGATTATTTAGCAAATCACGGAATTTCGGTGCGGCAAACACGTGAGCCCGGTGGCACCCGGCTGGGTGAAGCCGTACGCGACATCCTGCTGGATGCCACACAGGATCAGATGGTGCCGGAGGCTGAGTTGTTATTGGTGTTTGCCGCACGTACACAACATATCCGACAGGTCATCCGGCCCGCTCTGGCAGCAGGTCACTGGGTACTTTGTGATCGGTTTACTGATGCGAGCTATGCGTATCAGGGTGCCGGACGCGATTTAGATAAGACACGTATTGCCTGGCTGGCCGACTGGGCACAGCAAGGTTTAATACCTGACCTGACGCTGTTACTGGACATCCCGGAGGAACAGGGCTTAGCACGTGCCAGACAGCGTTCTGCTCCGGATCGGTTTGAGTCAGAGAGGCTGGATTTTTTTGCGCAGGTACGCGCCGGATATCTGCAGCTTGCGAAACATGCACCCGGACGAATCACATGCATTGATGCGACACAGCCGCTGAGTCAGGTGCAACAACATATACAACAAGCGATACAGCGATTGTTGTCGCATGACAACTGAGAACAGACTGTTACCCTGGCAAGAGCCACAGTGGCGCCACTGGCAGCAATATGTAGCATGCGGCACGATACCACATGCGTTACTGCTAACCGGCCCCTCCGGCCTGGGAAAACTAGCCTTTGCTCACCTGGTCAGCCAGAGCTTGTTCTGCATGACACCAGCGCACGAATTGCCGTGTGGTCAGTGTCAGACCTGCCGCCTGATGCCTCATCACCCTGATCTGCACCTGATCCAACCCGATCAGCAATTTATCCGGGTCGCTGCCATCCGGGACATGATTCACATCATCAACCTGACCAGCCGTACCTGGCGTATCTTTCTCATCCAACCTGCCGACAGGCTGCACACGGCCGCAGCCAATGCACTGCTTAAGACATTAGAAGAACCGACCCTAAATACTCTGCTAATCCTGTTGACTGCTGCACCACACGCATTACCTGCCACCATTCGCAGTCGGTGCCAGACGCTGGCATTTCAGCCAGTTGCCACAACTCAGGCGGTCAACTGGTTACAGCGACAACGACCCCAGGTGGAAGACTGGGAGCCTGTACTTACCCTGAGCGGTCATGCACCCCTGGCTGCTCTGTCAACACTGGAATCAGGAAGGGTGGACCAAATCCAGACGCTGGTCGAGAACCTGATGACACTGAACGCTGGTCAGATTCAGCCCATGCAGCTGGTCAATCTCTGGGCAAAACAGCCTTTTGCACGGCTGCTGGATGACCTGACAATTATTTGTCACGATATGATGCGTCTGTCCGCAGGGTACAAACAACGGTTGTTTTTGCTGCGGGTAGTGGACAAATTACAATCATTGTCCGCCAATATTAAGCCGGTCGGACTGTTGCGTTTTATTGAGCAACTTAATCAGTTGAAAAGACAACAGCACGTGAATCTGAATACCACGATGTGTGTCGAGGTGCTTATCTCTGCCTGGCCGACGCTGATATCATCATAAAACACGCCCACAAAAAAAGCCCTGTTCATCTTGGTGTCAAACAGGGCTTTTCAGATCATAAGATCTGACTTTATCTGGTGCTCAACGCACACATCGGACGGCAAGTTTCTGGTCGCCTCTGATTTTCTGAATTTCCGAAGAAGTCGAATTCCAGGCCTCCGGATAACCATACGCAACATTTTTCACAAGCCCTGCCTGTTCAGGTGCATAGACATGATGCAGGAGATCTATTTTTTCTGTCTTCGGGTCACGAATATCAGTGGCTTCAAGACCATGGAAAAGAAGGTCTTCGCCTTCCTTTGTTTCAGTGCTGTGACGATTTACCCACCAGAACGTTTTCTCATCATCGTTTTTACAGACTCCTTTCGGAAGCCATGTACGAGCCGGATGAGTCCGGCTTGCCTTGTACGATGCAGCGTCTTTACCTGCAAAATCCAGCTTCAGTTCAGAACCCTGCGCACGACACGCAGCCAGCCATTCTTCCAGAGCGGGCAAACGCCAATCGCTGTATACACGTCCCGGAGATTCAACGGGGCTTACCGGATTATCGGCCGCAGCTGATACCAGGTTAGCGCAGAAACTGAGTGCCTCAGCCCAGGTCATATCCTGCTGAGCCCGGCCACTCAGCATATTGCCCTGGCTACGCTCATCCATTACTTTCTGCAGATAAGCCACTGTGGCAGCCTCAGATACATCAGAACCAGTCACTGCAACATTCAGTACTCTGTTTCCCTCCATATCTATATCGGATGCACATGCAGCCCAGACATTATGAGCGGCAAATAGTGCCACTAACACGACTGCATTGATAAGTCTGCTCATTTTCTGCTCCTGAAGATATCTTTTTAGAGGCGCTTTGAAGATCACTGGTCCGAATAAAGAATGCCCCGGAACATCTGCCCGACAGCACTGTACTGAAGCCAGATTCTATACTGTTTCATATTTCCCGCACAACTATCAGGCGCCTCTGAAAATAGCTGTGCTCACAAATACTTCGTCAAAAAATGCTCAGGTACGCTGTATACATTGAGTTTTTCACGCCACCTTTACTTCACTCACGACGTTTTCAGAAGAGGCCCTATTGCGCCAGTTCAAGGGCGCGCCGCCAGGCCGAGTCAATCGCTTCCCTGAAAACAGTCTTTACCTGTCTTTGCTGAAAAGCCTGTATTCCTGCTTCTGTAGTACCACCTGGTGAACAAACCTGAGCACGTAAATCAGCAGGGGACAAAGTTCCGGAAGCTGCCATCTGTGCTGCACCAAGGAAGGTCTGGGTGGTAAGCAACCGTGCTGACGCTGCGTCAATACCCAGGTGCCGCGCAGCCTCCTCCATAGCTTCCTGCATTAAAAAGACATACCCGGGACCGCTACCGGAAACTGCTGTGACTATATCCAGCATCTCCTCGCTTTGCGCCCACAGGATAACTCCGACAGAAGAAAAAAGGGACTCTGCCTGCCCCCGTAAGTCTGATGTTACCATTGAGTCAGCATACAGGCTGATCATACCGGCCTGCAGTGTCACCGGCAGGTTCGGCATACTACGGACAATCGGAATATTCTCCCCCAGCCAACTGACCAGAGTCTTAATACGCACGCCAGCAGCCAGAGAAATCACCAGGGGCTGCCGCTGCTGCAGCACTGAACGAATACCACTGGCAACTGACTGCAGAACCTGCGGTTTGACTGCCAGTATCAAAATATCAGCCTGTTCAGCCGCTACCACATTGTCTCGCGTAGTCTGCACCTCACACTGTTGACATAGTGGATGTTGCTGATCAATCCGGGGGCTGGCTACCATGATGTTATGCAACATGATATCCTGACTGAACAGGCCTTTCACCAACGCAGTTGTCATGTTGCCTGCGCCGATAAACACAATCCGCGCCGGCGCGACTGGCATCTTCATGGACTCTCAGCAATTTCCGGGGCAGCGCATAATGCGATCAGGTCAAAAAGCGGGCAAACCGTATCCTTCACTTGTACCTGTTCAGTCACATAAGGCCGTAGCGGTTCCGTTATACCTGTTGTTTCCTGCGGCACAATCAGGCTGGCATCAAAGCGTCCCACGCAGTGCGATACCAGCACACCGTAGCATCGGTGAAACAGCTGACACACGAGTAATGCAGCGGGCCTTCCCGGGTGTTGATCCGACAGGCTCAGAAAGATGGATAAATCCAACAGAGGTAATAGCTCACCGGATACAGGCATAACACCAGACAACCAGTCTGGTGTGCCAGGTACTGGCGTCATCCGACCGGTGCAACGCCGCACAAATCGGATCTGTGCCAGTGGCGAAGCAACTGGCTGCTGCCCCAGATAGTACAGTATAACGGCCGTCGTTACCGTACTACTCACAATATCAGACTGATGCGCAGAAAGGCAGTAAGGTTTGTTTCAGTTTGTGCATAGCCTGTTTTTCAATCTGCCGGATACGCTCAGCCGAGACACCATACTCTTCCGCCAGCTCATGGAGGGTCGCCTTCGGCTCCTGTAGCCAGCGGCGCTGCAGGATACTCTGGCTGCGATTATCCAGTGCAGCCAGAGCTTGATGTAGTTTTTTCTGCTCGTACTGATTATAGTCTGCGGTTTCCAACCGGCTGGCCGGCTCATGTCTTGTATCTGCCAGGTATGCTGCGGGCGCAACGTTTTGTGTTTCATCCTCTTCCTGGGCAGGATTATCAAATGCGATATCCTGATTGGATAAGCGGGCCTCCATTTCCAGTACTGTTTCTGGTTTTACCCCCAGATCCCGGGCGACACCTTCGACTTCTTCCTGCGAAAACCATCCCAGTCGCTTCTTAGCACTGCGCAGATTGAAGAACAGCTTGCGCTGCGCCTTGGTGGTGGCAATCTTCACAATGCGCCAGTTGCGCAGAATATATTCGTGTATTTCCGCCTTAATCCAGTGTACGGCAAATGATACGAGGCGGACACCCATACCCGGGTCAAAGCGCCGTACTGCCTTCATCAGCCCGATGGTACCTTCCTGCACCAGATCATTCTGCGGCAGGCCATAACCACTGTAACCACGCGCAACCCGCACCACAAAGCGCAGGTGAGCCAGAATCAGCTCCCGGGCTGCGGTTAAATCCTGTTTATCGCGATATTGCTCTGCCAGCTCATATTCGCGCTCGGCGCTCAGCAGGGGTAGTTGAAATGCCGCGTTAATATAAGCATCCATACTGCCGGTAGGCAGGCAGGCTGTCAGTGAGGTACTCATTTCCTGATTTCTGTAAATGCCGGAGACGGCTCGAAACTTAATGATTCGCCAGCACCATGCTGACGCAAAAAACGAAATTGCCGGACATTATCGCACTTTTTAACTTACATTACCAACCTGAATTCGTCTTTGGATACGATTCAAACTAATGTGACAATCCTGCCACGCGATCCCTGGCTCTGACTTCCGGCATGACGCAGTATCAGGCTACTTCGGAAGATGAAGCGGGCCTGACCCGAGCAGAAGACAGTCTTCCGTGGCACTGTTTGTATTTTTTGCCTGAACCACACGGACAAGGCTCATTGCGCCCGATCTTGCGTTCTCCCCGGCCAGCGGATCGGGTCTGGGGCCGTTGTTTACTCACCTGATGCTGGCGCCGATCTCGCTCAGCCGCACCGGCTGACTCAACTGACGCATCAGTTGCACCCTGATAATTCAGTTGCGTGGCATCCGGAATATGCCGTGCCGGTGGTTCAGTCAGCACCTGCAGGTTGCTCAGTACGAAAATCACCTCCCGGTCTATCGTGAGCAACAGATGGGCGAACATATCAAATGCTTCGCGTTTGTATTCCTGCTTCGGGTTTTTCTGCGCATAGCCACGCAGGTGGATCCCCTGGCGCAGATAATCCATCGCAGCCAGATGTTCCTTCCAGTGCGTATCCAGAGTGCTTAACATAACTTCTTTTTCCACCTGGCGCATCCGTTCCGGGCCAAGCAGTTGTTCATGCCGCGCATAGCGTGCTACCAGAATGTCCAGTATTTTTGCCCGCAGTGGTTTTTCATACAGTTCATCATCTTCGTCCAACCAGCGCTGTAGTGGCAATGCCAGACCGAAGTCACGCTGCAACTGGTGTTCCAGGCCTGGGATATCCCATTGCTCCGGCATGCTTTCCGGCGCAATACAGGTGTCTATGGTGTTATTCAACACATCTTCACGCAACGCAGCAATCTCGGCTGAAATATCGCCCGTTTCCATCAGCTCATCCCGGGTCTGATAAATCACCTGACGCTGATCATTCGCCACATCATCGTAT
>JAHDBG010000003.1:0-12047 GCA_020630515.1 Gammaproteobacteria bacterium | reverse complement strand
CTCATCCCGGGTCTGATAAATCACCTGACGCTGATCATTCGCCACATCATCGTATTCCAGCAGGTTTTTGCGGATGTCAAAATTCCGTCCTTCCACCTTGCGCTGTGCATTCTGTATTGCCTTGTTCACCCACGGGTGTTCAACTGCCTCACCTTCTTCCATTCCCACCTTCTGCATCAGCTTCGCTACCCGCTCAGACGCGAAGATACGCATCAGGTTGTCTTCCAGCGACAGATAAAAGCGCGATGAACCCGGATCGCCCTGCCGTCCGGCACGCCCGCGCAACTGGTTGTCGATCCGGCGCGATTCATGTCGTTCGGTTCCGATCACCCGCAGTCCACCTGCCGCCAGCACGGTTGCCTGACATGTCTGGTGTTGTGTGCGCAGGACATCCATCTGTGCAGCATCCACTGCCGTATCCAGTTGTGCGATTTCGACTTCCAGATTGCCTCCGAGCACAATATCTGTCCCGCGTCCAGCCATATTCGTTGCGATTGTCACCGCACCCGGTCGACCAGCCTCAGCCACGATCAGGGCCTCACGTTCGTGCTGTTTCGCATTCAGCACCTGATGCCGGATGTCCGCCTGATCCAACAAGTGTGACACTTTTTCGGATATCTCAATGGATGCAGTACCAACCAGCACCGGCTGGCCTCGTTCAACACAAGCACGGATATCATCCACTATCGCGGCAAATTTCTCGTTCTGAGTCAGGTAGATCAGATCAGTCTGATCATCCCGCAGCATCGGCTGGTTGGTCGGTATCACCACCACTTCCAGCGCATAAATCTGCTGAAATTCAAACGCCTCAGTATCAGCCGTACCGGTCATGCCGGACAGTTTGTCGTACAGCCGGAAATAATTCTGGAAGGTGGTCGATGCGAGCGTCTGATTTTCCTGCTGAATCGGCACCTGTTCTTTTGCCTCAATCGCCTGATGCAATCCTTCCGACCAACGCCGTCCCGGCATACTGCGTCCGGTAAATTCGTCAATAATCACAATCTCGCGATTGCGCACGATATAATCCACATTGCGCTGAAATAACACATGCGCCCGTAACGCAGCATTCACATGATGCAGCAACAGGATATTCGCCGCATCATATAAGCTGTCTTCCTGACCTAACAAGCTCATCTTCATCAGCAGGTCTTCCACCTGTTCGTGCCCCTGATCACTCAGAAATACCTGCCGTGATTTTTCATCCACCGAATAATCGCCCGGCCCGAAATCCGGCTTGCCTTCGTCATTCGTGATCGGCTCCTGGCGCGTCAGTTGTGCTGGAATACCGTTGATCTGTTGATATAACGCTGAACTGTCCTGTGCTGGTCCGGAGATAATCAGTGGCGTGCGTGCTTCATCAATCAGGATAGAATCGACTTCATCCACTATCGCAAAATGACGACGCTGCACCCGCTGTTCCGCAGTGAATGCCATATTGTCGCGCAGATAATCAAACCCGAATTCGTTGTTGGTGCCGTAGGTGATGTCACACGCATACGCTTCACGCCGGGTACAGGGCTGCAGTTGCGGATAGCCTGCCTCTACCGCAGCATATTCCGGATCAAAACAGAAGGATGCATTATCCGGACCTCGTCCACTGGCACCGTTCACCACACCGATACTGAGTCCCAGCGCATGGTATAGCGGCCCCATCCATTGCGCATCACGTCGCGCCAGGTAATCGTTCACCGTGACCACATGCACACCCTTGCCCGGTAGCGCATTCAGATAAGCCGCCAGAGTCGCGACCAGGGTCTTGCCTTCGCCGGTACGCATTTCCGCAATCCGACCCTGATGCAGCACCATGCCGCCGATCAGCTGGACATCAAAATGTCGCATCCCGAGCACCCGTTGGCTGGCCTCACGCACCAGCGCAAACGCTTCAGGCAGGAGCGCATCCAGGCTGTGCGCATCGTCTGATGCCAACTTCGCCCTGAGTTCCGGCGTTCTGGCAGCCAGATCAGTCAGCTGACTGATCTCCGCTTCCCAGGCCTGAATCTGCGCAACCTGTTTACGCAAACGCTTGATCAGCCGGTCATTGCGACTGCCGAACACTTTTTTCAGAAGGGCTTGAAACATGAATACAGACCTGGAAATAACACGGGTGTCAGCAACAGACAGAATGATCATTGTATACGATAGCTGACATGACAGGATGAATCGCTTATCATCCTATAGCATGACATCCAGACACCTGTTGTATCTGTTTCGCCGCGCACCGCACGGCACCCTGTATGGCTGGGAAATGTTGCAGTCCGTGCTGGTAGGTGCTGCGTTTGAACAGCAGGTCAGTCTGGCATTTGTCGAAGATGGGGTGTATCAACTGGTGCGGGGCAGTGATACCCGCGCAACCGGCACAAAAAACTTTATGCCGGTTTATCAGGTGCTGGCTGACTATGGCGTGGATCAGCTGTATATTGATCAGGCCGCACTGGCAACCAGAGGACTGAGCCGGCATCACTTGTGGCCAGTGACGGATGAAGAAACCGGGCGTGACCTGCTGACCTGCTGCAATACACAGCAACTGCAGGCCGTGCTGACTGCAGCTGACGTGGTCTTCAGTTGATGGCAGATCTGTTCACAGTCAACAAGTCCCCGTATGAAACAACCGGCCTGGTAAGTGCATTACGTTTTGCCCCGGCTGAATCGGGTATCCTGTTGCTGGAAGATGGAGTGTATGCCGCGATACGCGGCACACACCAGGCGTCTGTGATCGCGCAACATCAGGATAAGTCATTTTATGCGCTGCAGGAAGATCTTGTCGCACGCGGCCTGAACCCGGACGAGCTGATCGCCGGTATCCGACCAGTGGATTATGCCGGTTTTGTCGATCTGGTGGTGGCTTACGATAAGGTGCAGGCCTGGTAATCAATCCGGTGAAGATGATGCTGACTGATAATTTACCCTGTGCGACCGATACCGAAGGCTATCTGCTCAACCTGCTGGACTGGTCGCCGGAGGTAGCCCGGCAACTGGCGGCACAGGACAACCTGGTACTCACTGAAGCGCACTGGGAAATTATGCATTTCGTGCGCGACTATTATGCACAGTACCAGATTGCCCCGGCGATGCGCACCCTGACCCGCAGGATTGGCGAAACACTGGGGCGCGACAAGGCCAGCAGCCGCTATTTATACCGCCTGTTTCCTGATGGCCCGGCAAAGCAGGCAAGCCGTTATGCCGGTCTGCCGAAGCCGACACGCTGTCTGTAGATCCGCTGATGTCCGCAAATCGTATATCCCTGCGTCACCCACTGTGTCTGTTGCTGATTCTGTGGCTGACTCTGGGCTGTGAACAAACCCGCCAGCTGCACCGGATTCAGCAGCAGCAGATACTGCACGTCGCGCTGCTGCAATCACCCACCTACCATCATCTGCACAACCGGCCCGGGTTTGAGCAGGAACTGATCCAGGCATTTGCAAACACACTGGATCTCACGATACAGTGGCATCCGGTTGCGTCTTCAGACCGGCTCAACTCCCTGTTACGCCATGCCCGGGTGCACCTTGCGATCGGACTGGCCCGTACCCCGTCGAACCAGCGTTATCTCCGATTCAGTGAGAGCTACCGGACGGTGGATACCCGGCTGGTGTATCGTCATGGCACACCGGTGCCGCGTTCACCTGCTGACCTGAAAGACACAGTCTATGTCGCGGATACACCTGGGATACCACTGACCAGCCTCGCAGCACAATATCCGGATTTACGGACCCGGATCTGGTCAGTCACAGACGATGGCACCTTACTGCAGGCGCTGAATCAGGGCCGTATCCGCTATGCCCTGGACCATTCCGATGCCCTGGCACTGGCTCATCCGGTTTATCCGGAACTGATCTCCGGCTTCACTGTGGGTGAACCTCAGGCACTGGTCTGGGCCTTTCCGGCACAGGACGATGCCTCACTACAGCAGGCAGCAAATCGCTTTTTAGCTCAGTGGCGAACAAATGGTGCTCTGGCACACCTGACTGAACGTTATTATGGTCATTTAAACCGATTTGGTTTTGTCGATAAACAATGGTTTCGCCGTCATCTGCGCGAGCGCTTCCCGCAATACCGTGCCTGGTTTCAACAAGCGGCACAACAGACCGGACTGGACTGGCGCATTCTGGCCGCCATGGGCTATCAGGAATCACACTGGCGCCCTGACGCAGTTTCCCCCACCGGGGTACGCGGCCTGATGATGCTGACCCATGCCACTGCCAGACAACTCGGTATACAGGATCGCACGGACCCGAAACAGAGCATTCTGGGCGGTGCCCGCTATCTGCAGATGCTGGAACGCCGTCTGCCAGACCGCATCAGCGGCGAAGACCGGCTCTGGCTGGCAATCGCCAGCTACAATGTGGGCCCGGGACATGTCGAGGATGCACGCATCCTGACCGAACGTCAGGGCGGCAATCCGAATCTGTGGCATCAGGTCAAACAACGTTTGCCATTGTTACGCCAGCAGGCATATTACCAGACCCTCAGGTATGGCTATGCACGCGGCAATGAACCAGTCACTTACGTCGATAACATTCGCTATTACTACGATATGCTGACCTGGTATGAACAACACCCTGCCGCGCTGGTGAAGACACCAGAATGAACCAACCTGATACGACAATGCCTGAAAATCACCTGAGCTCAGATGCCTGCCTGCTGTTCTGAAGCATGGTATCTGAAAACACCATCAACCATATTTTTGGCCCCAGATCATTAGATAAACATAAACTGAAAGATTTGCTCAAGGCCTTCTCAGGCGACAAAAAATCCGCAGCAACTGCCATCTGTGAGGCAATACAGAAATCAGCAGATGATGGCCGGATTATCGGCACATTTAAAACCACTGTTGTGGTAAAAAATACGCACATCGTTGTGATCGGAAAGATTATTAATGGTGTAGCTAAAATTGGAACAGCGTTTGTTGAATAACAGGTAATCTGCATGACTATGGCGCATACTCAGCCTGCACAACAAGGCTTTGCTCTGAAACAATCCGCTTGTCGGACCGATCTGACTCACCTGTCGCATCAGGAAGGCCTCTTAAACATTGAAAAAGCCGTTCTGGAAAAATTTCTGACCATCCAGTCAGAAAGTCACCAGGAACACCCTTCTCTTTCTGACATTGCAGTTTCTGACAGAACATTTACCGGCGGTGGATTCATAACCGACTTCTGTACTCTCAATATACTCAGAATCGGACCCCGGCAAGAATCATATCAATTCAGTGATATTTCAGCGACAATCAATGCTGACATTGATACGGGTTATGTGATATACATCGAAAATGGCTATATTAAGACGCTTGAAGGCTTCACTTACGAAGCAGACTGGCCAGATCATGTTGCTTCCATCAGATTAAATCCGTGCACTCCTCAGTAATCTGCCGCTTTGTTACCCTGGTGCAGACACCGGAATGAACCAACCTGAATTGCTGGCGCCTGCCGGCACCCTGCGCAATATGCGCTATGCGTTTGCGTATGGTGCCGATGCCGTCTATGCCGGTATGCCGCGCTACAGCCTGCGCGTGCGTAATAATGACTTTATGGCCGACAATCTGCGCACCGGCATCGCTGAGGCGCATGCACAGGGGCGACAGTTTTTTGTCGCCGCGAATGCGATGCCACATGGCGCCAAGCTGGCCACCTTCCTGCAGGACATGGCACCCGTGATTGAGATGCAACCGGACGCGCTGATCGTAGCCGACCCGGGCCTGATTCTGCTGGTGCGTGAACGCTGGCCGGAGATGCCAATTCATCTGTCGGTACAGGCCAATACAGTGAACGCCGCCGGCGTGCGATTCTGGCAGAATGCTGGCATCAGCCGGGTGATTCTGTCACGCGAGCTGTCACTGGATGAAATCGCAGCGATCCGGGATGCCTGTCCGGACATGGAACTCGAAGTATTCGTACATGGTGCCTTGTGCATCGCCTATTCAGGCCGGTGCCTGTTATCCGGTTATTTCAATCACCGGGATGCGAATCAGGGCACCTGTACCAATGCGTGTCGCTGGGATTACCGGATCGCAAAAGAAGACCTGGACACAGTCACTGCTGAGACTACGGTGCCGTTCTCCGACATACCACGACATCCGGCTGCAGATGATGTTTATTATCTGGAGGAGCGTAGTCGCCCAGGTGAGTTCATGCCGATCTTTGAAGACGAGCAGGGCACCTACATCATGAACTCAAAAGATTTGCGTGCAGTGGAGCATATCCAGCGCCTGACACAGATCGGCATCGACTGCCTGAAGATTGAAGGCCGGACCAAATCACACTATTACACCGCGCGCACCACTCAGGTGTATCGCCAGGCGATAGACGATGCGTTGGCCGGTCGTGCCTTTGACCCGAACCTGATGGGTGAGCTGGAACACCTTGCCAGCCGTGGCTATACCGATGGTTTTCTGCAGCGCCATGCGAGTGATGAACTCCAGGCCTATCGCCGTGGTGCCTCGGTAGCCGATAAATCACAATTTGTCGCCGAAGTGAACACCATTGACACCGCCACCGGCCTGGCAGAGCTGACAGTCAAAAACAAATTCAGTGTGGGCGACGAACTGGAGCTGGTCACTCCGACGGGCAATCAGCGCTTCCGCTTAGAACATCTGTTTGACACAGCCGGTGCGCCATTAGAACAGGCACCCGGTAGCGGCTGGACCGTGCAGACACACTTGCCTCAGGCGGCTGATCATCTGGCACTGATCAGCCGCTTGTTTACAGACAGACACCCCTGACCAGTTATCTTATTTGCCATCAGGTGGAATATCTCACTATGCAGGAAATACAACTGACACCCGCAGCCCGGCATAAAATGGCTGCACTGCAAGGCGAAGTCGGCGATGAAGCTGAAGGTATCCGGATCTTTGCCACACCGGGTGGTTGCAGCGGCATGAGCTTTGGTCTGACCTTCACAGATCAGATCAGTGATGAAGATACCGTATGCCGGTATGATGATTTTGCCCTGGTGATTGATGCCGGCACACTGGAGCATATTCGTGGTGTTGAGATTGATTTCGCAAGCCATGCCGGCGATGCACAGTTTTTATTCCACAATCTGCAGCCGGCTGCAGCAGGTGCTGGTTGCAACGGATGTCCCTCGCAAGGCGGTGGCTGCGCTTAGTACCAGGCGTCTTTGTGATGCGCCGGCTTTATGCACTATGACCAGGCCCGGCACTGCTGGCTGTCATGCGCTCTGCTGGTTCATCTGTTTTATCTGGCTACCGCTGTCCGTACAAAATACCGCAGGTGCGGCATCCGACACCAGTCAGCACTATGGCCCGGTACAGACCAATGAAACGCTATGGCGTATCGCCAACCGACTACGCCCGCCAGACATCAGTGCGGCACAGATGGCCATCGCACTACAGCAGGCAAACCCACATGCCTTTGCCAATGGTGACATCCACCAGTTACTGGCAGGCGCGGTCCTGCAGATTCCGCCACTGACCAGCATTCACCGCATCAGCCCGACTGCAGCCGCCGCGCGATTGCAGGCCCGATCAGAACCCCCCGCCCCACCTGCTGTACCCGCCGCAGAACCACGCTATACCCTCCCGGCCTCAACACAGGTCAACCCACCTCATACTGACCGGATATCGTTCACATCCTGGATACTCTGGTCCGGCAGTGTCATCTGCTGTCTTGTAATATTGCTGATCGGTCTCGGCGCATGGCGCAAACGGACACGAGAACAGGCATATCCGGCGACCTTTACGGCTTCAGCAACCCTCACGCCGATCCCGGTGCCTGCCCGCGCACAGCCTGACTGGCTGGCACCATCAGGACAGAAAACAATACCGGTCGCTGAGGTGCTACCTGCTGCAGAAGACACACTAACGTTAGCACCGCCAGATGTCCCGGAGGAAGACACCCGCCGGATAGCCGGTATTCAGGTAACTGAACATTCTCACCAGCAACCTGAACAGGATGTCCTGCAGACAACAGTTACCCCGGCATCAAGCGCTGGCAAGACATCAGCGTCGCCAGAAGGCCGGCGAGAGTAACACCAGCAGGGTAAAGATTTCGAGTCGTCCGAGCAACATCGCAAAACACAGAATGCCTTTGCTGATATCCGGCAGGTCCGCATAATGTGCACCGACTTGGCCCAGACCGGGTCCGAGGTTATTGATACTGGCAGCGGTCGCACTGAAGGCAGTAATCAGATCCAGGCCGGTGGCGGCCAGGCACAGGTAGATCAGGCTGAAACTGGCAACATACAGGGAAAAAAACCCCCAGACTGCGGCAACAATACGGGGCGATATCACCTTGTCGCCAATCCGCAGCGGCAGCTGGGCACTCGGATGGATCAGATGCATGATCTCGCGCATACCCTGTTTGAACAACAACAGGATGCGGATCACCTTCATACCGCCTCCAGTCGATCCGGCACAGCCACCGATAAAGCTGCTGAATAGCAGCAGTATCGTGATAAAGGCAGGCCACTGATACCACTCAGCCGTAGTAAATCCGGCAGTGGTCGCAATGGACACAGCCTGAAACAGGCCCTGGCTGATATTGTCCCGCCAGTCAGCATTGGTACTGGTCAGTATCAACCCGATAATCGTGACGAGTACTACCAGGCTCAATAAACAGACATACAGGCGACATTCGGCATCCTGCCAGTACACCCGAAGGTCTCGTCTGCTTAGTGCGACAAAGTGCAGTGAGAAATTGATGGCTGCCAGTAGCATGAACACAATAGCCACCGCCTGCACGGCCGGACTGGCAAAATGACCCAGACTGGCATCATGGGTTGAAAAGCCACCGATCGCGATTGTCGAATACGCATGACCTAACGCATCAAATATGCTCATTCCGGCGATCCAGTAGGCTACAGCACAAATCAGGGTCAGACCTAGATAAATCAGCCACAAGGCCTTCGCTGTTTCGGTGATACGCGGGGTCAGCTTCGCATCCTTCATCGGCCCGGGAGTCTCAGCTCGATACAACTGCATCCCGCCAATACCCAGCAGCGGTAGTACAGCAACCGCCAAGACGATAATTCCCATACCACCGAGCCATTGCAGCTGCTGCCGGTAATACAGGATGGCACGTGGCAGGTCATCCAGCCGGGTAATGACTGTGGCCCCGGTCGTGGTCAGGCCAGAGACGGATTCAAACAATGCATCCATAACTGACAGGTGTGGTTGATGCGCCAGCATGAACGGCAAGGCACCCATCACGGTCAGTACCAGCCAGAACATCCCCACCACGATAAAGCCATCGCGCAATTGCATGTCGCGACGCGATCTGAGCACGGGCAGCCAGCTTACCAGCCCGACACTCAGGATCAGCACAAACGCGGTGGCAAATGCAGCCGCTGTCCCATCTGCATCATACAAAGCCAGCCCCAGCGGCGGCAGCAACGTCAGACTGAACAAGGTCAGCAGGATACCGAGAATACGCTGGATGGGTGAAGTCATGGTACGTTACAGGAACGTGATGCCAACCTGAAACAATCTCTCCACCGCTGCAATCCTGCGTTTATCCGTGACGAACAGTATCAGATGGTCTTCCGCTGCAATCCGGGTATCATGATGCGCGATGATCACCTGGTCTCCGCGCACAATTGCGCCGATCCGGGCTTCTTCCGGCAGACGGATTTCATCAATCCGGCGCCCGACCACACGTGACGAACTCTGGTCGCCATGAGCCACAGCTTCTATCGCTTCTGCGGCGCCCCGACGCAACGCGTGTACCGCAGCGACATCACCCCGGCGCACATGGGTCAGCAAAGATCCGATGGTCGCTTGTTGTGGTGAGATCGCGATGTCTATCGCACCTGACTGCACCAGATCGACATAGGCGGCACGATTGATCAGCGCCATCACCTTCCGAGCTCCCAGCCGTTTCGCCAGCATCGCGGACAGGATATTGACTTCATCATCATCAGTCACTGCGCAGAACACATCCGTACGCTCTATATTTTCTTCCATCAGCAAGGCTTCATCTGCCGCATCACCATGCAGCACGATGGTCTGCGCCAGCTGTTCAGCGACCTGCTGTGCATGGTGCACGTTATGTTCTATCAGCTTCACCCGATAATCTGATTCTAACGCAGCTGCCAGCCGCCGCCCGATATTGCCACCTCCGGCAAACATCAGACGACGAAACGGTTTTTCCGCCCGCCGTAGCTCACGCATCACGGCAGCGATATTATTGGCAGCGGCCAGAAAAAAGACTTCGTCATCGACTTCAATGCGGGTATCGCCGGTCGGGACTATCGCCCGATCCTTACGGTAAATCGCGACGACCCGTGCTTTTTCGCCGCGCAGGTGCTGGTTCAACGCCCGTAACGCATGACCGACCAGCGGGCCACCATGGTAGGCGCGTAATGCCACCAGCCGCACCTTCCCATGTGCAAAGTCCAGTACCTGCAATGCGCCCGGGTGTTGTATCAGCCGCAGGATATAATCGGTCACCAGTTGTTCCGGACTGATCAGGACGTCCACCGGCAGCGCCTGGTGCGAGAACAGATTCGGGTAGGTCAGATATTCCGGTGCCCGCACCCGGGCAATCTTGGTCGGAGTGTGGAACAAGGTCCAGGCGGCCTGACAGGCCACCATATTCGTCTCATCACTGTGCGTCACCGCAATGATCATATCCGCATCTTCTGCCCCGGCCTGTTGCAGAATATGCGGATGGGATGCCTGTCCCTGCACTGTGCGGATATCCAGCCGATCCTGCAGCTCCTGCAACAGGCCGCTGTTATGATCAACCACCGTGATATCATTCGCCTCGCTGGCCAGATTTCCGGCAACAGTCGTACCAACCTGGCCTGCACCCAGAATAATGATCTTCACCCGGATACCTACTAAAAGTTGCGTTCGCGCCGGATCACTTCGTAGGCCTGTTTGATCTCGTGCGTCTTACGGGCGGCCACCTGCATCATGTCTTCCGGCAACCCCTTGGAAACCAGCTTATCCGGATGATGCTGACTGAGCAGGCGCCGATAGGCCCGTTTAATTTCAGCCACTGAGGCCTGCGAGCTGACGCCCAGCAAGGCATACGCCTCAGCCGATGACGGTTCTGCCCGGGTTGCACTCTGCCCCTGCTGATGAAAGCCCCGTCCGGCCTGTACCATCCGTTCCAAACGCCGGTAGTGTTGTTCACTCACACCCAGATTCGCGCAGATCTGCAGCAACAGCCGGTCTTCAGCAGCATGCAACTGACCATCTGCATAGGCGGCATGCAGTTGTATTTCCAGAAAGGTCTGCAACAGACCGGGGCGACCCCGACAGACCTGACTCAGCTCACGTAATCGGACAGGCAGGTCACACTGATCTGCCTTACCCTCATTGAACAACCGGATCGCCTCTGCACGCTGTGCAGCACCGAGGCCAAGTTGAGAGATGACCTGTTCAGCCAGACGGATTTCAGCGCGGCTGATCTGACCATCAGCCTTTACCAGCTTACCCATGATCTGGAAGGTCGCACGAAAAAAGATCGCCTCGACCTGTTCACGACTGGTAAAGTTAAACGGATGCTGAAACTGGTGCAGCGGAATCTGACGCCAGCCCCGGTCAAACTGATGGCCTAAGATAGCGCCAAAGATGGCACCCCAGATACCGCCGAACAGGTGCCCGAAAAAGGCCCCGACAATCTTTCCCCACCACTGCATGAGTCAGTTTTCCTGATATTGTTTATGCATTACTACCAGCGACACGTCTTTTTCTGCACAAACCTGCGTGATAATCTCCGCAAATCGTGCCAGCAATGCGATGCCCGGACTGCCCGGGACTATGTCAAACAACGCTGCAAGACCTTATTTCCCGATCCCCGCGCGATCCGTATCAACAGCGCTGGTTGCCTGAATCGTTGCAAACACGGTCCGGTACTGGTGATCTATCCGCAGGGTATCTGGTATCGTTACGATAACCAAGACGATCTGAATGACATTATTGATCAACAGCTGCAAAAAGGCGAGACAGTTGAGCGGTTATTGCTGCCACCCCCTGCTGCAGTCAGATCGGAACCAGGTCATTGATTTAAAAAAAGGATGCAGGCCACAGTTAACCCCATCCGTGGTGCACGTCTGCGACTATCCGGGCCGCAGACGTTCCC
>JAHDBG010000056.1 GCA_020630515.1 Gammaproteobacteria bacterium | reverse complement strand
TGCATGGCTGATAAAGTTTTTGTTGGTACGCTACCCACACCCTAAGGCCCAACTCACGATCTGGCTTGGCTATACCGGGCTGACCTTGGTCAGCTTATCTGTCCTGTTGGTGTTGTCATTCGATACCCTCTCGGTATTCGGGATAACCTTATTGGTGTTTCTGGGGTTATTGCCGCTGCTCAATACCGTCTGGGACTGGTTTTCACTCGGCCTGACACGCGGTCTGCTGACTGGTATCGTCCGCCACAAACATCCGGGTTTGTGGGCATTCGGCTGGGCCTTACTGGATATCGTGTTGGCCCTGGTCTTTTTATTCGGCATCGTACTGACCATAACCGCCGCCCTGGCAGGCACCAATGCGGCCCTGATCGCCAACACAGGCCAGGCCTGGTTTGATCTGCCCGGTCTGCTGGCCGGCATACGTCGCAATCCGGGCGATCCGCAATATTATTGGTTGTATGCGATGTTTGTATCAACCTTGTTGCCAACCCTGCTACATGCCCTGATCGCGGCAGCGTCGGTGATCCAGGTGGTGAATATCCCGTGCGTGCGGCGCTGGCGCCAGCAGGCAGCGCACGATCTGCCGAATCATAAGGCGAAACAGGCCTGGGTTCAGATCTATTTTTTTGCCATACCGCCGCTCGCCCTGGTGGCACCAATCACTTTGTTGTATGGCCTGTATCAACTCTTGCTGGCACACGGTGGTGCGATCGGCTGGTGGTTACTGGACAGTGCCGAAACAGTCGCATTGTTCATCCAGCACATTGTCTGACCGACCGGCGACACACACCGGAATAATATTATGCCAACCGTTTTTAACCCACCAGATAACAACCCAGGCCTGCCTGATCCGGGGATCCCGTTGGCAGGCGACTGGTCTGCAGCCCTGCATGCCCCGTTTGTCCGGCAAGCCAGCCAGGTCGGGGAAAAGATGGCGGTCGTGGGCGCAGAGGTCTCGATCAGTTATACCGAACTGGATCGCCTGAGTAATCAGCTCGCCCATTACCTTTGCGCGCACGATTGTGCTGGCCGGGTGGTTGCCATTTATGCCGAACGCAGCCCGACGCTGGTCTGGGCGATATTGGGTATTCTGAAGGCGGGTGCGGCCTTCCTGGTGCTGGATTCGGCCTATCCGGCGGCTCGTCTGGCCGAATATTGCCGCCAGGCAGCGCCACATGCACTGCTTCAGCTTGCAGCAGCAGGTGCTCTCCCGGACGACGTTTCTGATCTGCCAGCCCATCGCCTGGTGCTACCCGACTCTGTGGCAGGGGCGAGTCAGTTGCTGGCTGATTACCCGGATTCGGCCCCTGAGACTCAGGTTGGCCCGGATCAGCTCGCCTATATCATGTTCACCTCTGGCTCAACCGGTAAGCCGAAGGGGATTGCCGGCACCCATGCCCCGCCGGCTCACTTCATGGCCTGGCATATTGAGACCTTTCGCTTTACTGCATCAGCACGCTTCAGCCTGTTCAGTGGGCTGGCGCACGATATTCTGTTGCGAGATATCTTTACGCCCCTGTCTGTGGGAGCCACGCTGTATGTGCCACAACCGGATGACTTTTCACCAGGGCGGTTGTCGGCCTGGATTCAGCAACATCAGATCACCGTCACCCACCTGACACCCCCGCTGGGTCAACTGATGACCGCCGACGCAACAGTGTTTGCAAGTTTGCGCTATCTGTTCTTTGGTGGCGACAAGCTGCCAACCTCGTTGGTCAATACATTACATCAACTGGCCCCGGATGCGACTTGTGTCAACTTTTACGGAGCTACTGAAACGCCGCAGGCGATGGGGTATTTCATCATTCCCGGAACTGGCCTCAGGCAGGCAATCGTCCCGGTAGGCCGTGGCATTCAGGATGTGCAGTTGCTGGTGCTGACGGATGAGTTGACCCTGGCTGGCATTGCAGAAGTCGGTGAGATCGCGATTCGTACACCCTACCTCGCGTCTGGTTATCTGGGCGCTGATACGAGCGACCAGGCATTCATCACCAATCCCTTCACCAATCAGCCAGGTGATCGCCTGTACAGAACGGGAGACCTCGGTCGTTACCTGCCAGATGGCAATGTGGAGATTCTGGGGCGGCGGGATCATCAGGTGCAGATCCGGGGCTACCGGATTGAACTGTCCGAAATCGAAGCGGCCCTGAACGCACATCCTGCGGTGCAGGAAGGCATCGTGGTGGTACGGGAAGCGGCCAGGGGCACCTGGCTGGTGGCATATGCGGTGGCCAGTCACGCCATCGGCAAGACATGGCGGGCATATCTGTCTGCGCGGCTGCCCGACTATATGGTGCCGAACGCACTGGTTCAGTTAGAACGCTTCCCGCTGACGCCGAATGGCAAGATAGATCTGTCCGCCCTGCCGGAACCCAGTCGATCGGAAGAGGAATTTGTCGCACCACGAACACCGACAGAGGCCAGGCTGGCAGCTATCTGGTGCGAGGTACTCGGGGTGGATGCAGTCGGCGTGGCCGACAACTTTCTGGCGTTGGGCGGACATTCCCTGCTGGCAACTCAGGTCATTTCGCGCGTGCGCGATGCCTTCGGCGTCGAATTGTCGCTACGCTGGTTATTTGACGAACCCACGGTGACCGGTTTAAGCGAGCAGATTCAGAACGCTCAGAATGCCCTGCCCCCCATTCCTTTGGCGGTACGAGACTGGGAACCGGGTCTTTCTTTTGCACAACAAAGGCTCTGGTTCTTAGAACACATGCAGCCGGAAGAAACGGAGCACAGTGGTCTCTATAACATCTATCGTACGATACGTCTGACCGGCCCGCTGGATGTTACTGCCCTGGCACAAGGTTTTTCTGTGCTGGTGCGTCGGCATGAAAGTTTACGTACCTCATTCGGATCGGGGGATGGTCAGCCCATCCAGGTCATACACCCACCCTTTGCGGTGGACCTGCCCGTGGTGAACCTGACAAGCAAGGAGCAGGATGAACAGACCATCGCCATACAACGGCTGGCGACCGAAACCGTGCAACAATCGTTTGACCTGGCACAGGCACCCCTGTGGCGAGTGAGACTGGTCAGGCTGGGTACAGAAGAACATCTGTTCTTGTTCACAATCCATCATATCATCAGTGATGCCTGGTCCATGCGGGTGTTATGCAGCGAGTTATCTGCTCTGTATTCCGCGCATCTGCAGGGCGAATCCGTTGCCTGGCCGCCGCTCGAGATTCAGTATCCTGATTACACCTGCTGGCAACAGCAACGTGCTGCAGACCAGGCCACCTGCGACCAACTGGCCTATTGGAAAACGCAGTTGTCCGGCACCTGGCCGGTACTGGAACTGCCACGCGATTACCCACTGACCACACGCCGGACCTTCAACACGCAAAGATGCTCACTGACACTCCCCCACCCCCTGCAGGCAGCACTCCAGACCCTCAGCCGGGACACCGGGGCAACCAGTTTCATGACCTTGCTGGCCACCTTCAAGACGCTGCTTTACCGCTATACAGGACAGGCAGACATCATCGTGGGCACGCCGGTCGCCGGACGTAACCGGGCCCAACTTGAAGGACTGATCGGTTGCTTTCTGAACACCTTGGCGCTACGCACCGATCTGTCTGGCAATCCCTCTTTTCGCGAGGTACTGGGCCGGGTTCGTCAGGTGGCATTATCTGCCTATGCCCATCAGGATCTACCCTTCGAGAAGCTGGTTGAAGAACTGCCTGCAATGCGTCATATGAATCATGCACCACGTCTTCAGGTATGGTTCAACATGCTCCCGCACAACCAGCCGCTTGATTTACAAGGGTTGCATGCGGAACCACTGGATCTGGTTTCCACACCCGGTTTGTTCGATCTGAGTGTGTATGCATCAGAAAATGACGATCTGACCCTGAAGGTGCTGTACAACACGGACCTGTTCAGCGCAGCACGCATCCAGTTGTTGCTGACCCATTGGCATGCCCTCCTGGAAGACATCGTCGCTGCGCCGGATGCACCCGTTTCTACCTATCGCCTGCCACAGGTACAGGGTCAGAACCAGATTAAGCCTACCCACCCCTTCACCCCCTTTCCGGTAGCTGCGATCGCTCAATCCATTCCCACCCGGTTCGCTGCCCAGGTGAGTGCCCACGGGCATCAAACCGCGATCAAAACCCGGTGTTATACCTGGACTTATCGCCAATTAGATGAACGAGCCAATCAGATTGCGCAGGCGCTGCTAGATCAGGCGTCCGGAGTCGGTCGGATTGCGCTGCTGTTTGAACATGATGCACCGATGATCGCAGGCATGCTGGGGGTGCTGCAAGCGGGTAAGACCTACGTCCCACTGGACCCCTTGTACCCGGAAGAAAGATTATGTTACATCCTGGCAGATTCACAAGCCCAGGCAATTGTGACCAACAACCAGAATATCGCATATGCGAGAAAATTGACCCAGGGCACACGGCGACTGATCAATCTTGATCAGCTGGATGCCAATCCGGGCAAACAGATTCAGCTCGATATCCCACCGGATACACTTGCCTATATCCTGTACACCTCTGGCTCAACCGGACAGCCGAAGGGTGTGATGCAGACGCATCGCAATGTGCTGCATTTCATCCGCACCTATACCAACAACCTGCATATCTCAGCCACCGATCAACTGACCCTGCTCGCATCGTACAGCTTTGATGCGGCAGTGATGAACCTGTTCGGGGCCTTGCTGAACGGGGCAACCCTCCATCCGTTTGACCTGAAACAGAACACGTTCGGCGAACTGGTGACATGCCTGAACGAGCAAAAAATAACGATTTATCACTCCACGCCAACCGTCTACCGACACCTGATCAACACACTCACTGAGAATGAGCGATTGCAGTGTGTCCGTCTGGTCGTGCTGGGGGGTGAGGCGGTCAGTCAGCCGGATGTCGAAGCATACAAACAACATTTCTCAGATGAATGTCTGTTTATCAACGGGTTGGGCCCGACCGAATCGACCGTCACCCTGCAATATTTCATCGACAAACAGACCGAACTCACTCGCCATGCGGTGCCGGTTGGCTATCCGGTGGACAACACGCAAGTCTTATTATTGAATGAAGCGGGAGAAGAAACTGATATCTACGGCGAAATCGCCATCCGTAGTGAACATGTGGCACTCGGTTACTGGCGCAAAGAAGAAAAAAGTGCCGCCGTCTTCTTACCTGACCCGGCAGGAGGCCGCAAACGCCTGTATCGCATGGGCGACCTGGGCCGTTACCTGCCGGATGGCAGCCTGGAGTTCGTGGGCCGCAAGGACACACAAGTCAAGATCAGAGGCTACCGCATTGAGCTGGGAGAAGTAGAGAATGTCCTCAGCCAGCATTCGGCAGTCGAAGCAAGTGTGGTCATCGTCTGGGGAGAGGCCGATAACCAACAGCTCGTGGCCTATGTAGTCTGTGCTGAACCTCAGGCAGATATCGAGCAACTACGCGACTTCATACGACAAAAGCTGCCAGCCTACATGGTGCCGCAGACCTATGTCCAGCTGGAGGCACTACCGCAAACCCCGACCGGTAAGACAGACCGGCGTGCCCTGCCCGCCCCCGACTTATCTGATCAGCAAGGACAACAAGCATTTGTCGCCCCGCGCACGCCCACCGAAGAGCTACTGGCAACGATCTTCGGCCAGGTACTGCAACGTACAACGGTCGGCATACATGACAACTTCTTTGCACTGGGTGGTCATTCCCTCCGGGCACTGCAGATCATAGCGCGCATCCGGCAAACCTTTGCCGTCGATGTACCGTTGCGTTGCCTGTTTGACTCTCCCACGATCGCTGAGTTAGCACATGCCATTCAGACCGGAAACCAGGCCAGTCTGACACCGATCGTACCCGTGCCACGTGATGGTGCCTTGCCGCTCTCCACCACGCAACTGCGCTTATGGCTCCTGGAACAGATGGAAGGCACGAATGTGACCTACCGGCTCTCCCGGACACTGCGCCTGGTAGGCAAGCTTGATCAGGCCGCTCTGCGCACCAGTCTGACCGAACTGGTACGTCGCCATGAAGGCCTGCGCACAACCTTCACCTTTCAGGATGGCCAACCGAAACAAGTCATCCATGACCCGGAACCAGTCCGCCTGCCGGTCGAGGAACTCAGCAACCTGCCGGACGCAGAACAGCAGGCTGCCGTGCTCAAATGGGTGCAGACCAACAACCAGGTACCGTTTGATCTGACTACCGGCCCGTTACTCCGCCTGGCGTTGTTACGACTTGCTGCGAATGAACATCTGTTACTGATCACAATGCATCACATTATTTCAGATGCCAGGTCGATGCAGATCCTGTTCGAAGAGCTATCTCTGCTCTACGACGCAGCGATACAAGGCAATCCGGCAGCCTTGCCCGAACTGCCGATCCAGTATGCCGACTTTGCGCACTGGCAACAACAGACGCTGCAAGGAGAACACGCAGCACAACAACTGGCGTACTGGAAAAAACATCTGGCGGGTGACCTGCCGGTCTTAGAACTACCACGTGATAAAGCACGCCCGGCACGCCAGACATTCAGCGGTGGCAGCCTGTCTCTGACACTGGATGAACCCCTGTGCCAGGCCCTGGCCAAGTTGAGTCGCGAATCCGGGGTCACACTCTTCATGACCCTGCTGGCAGCGTTCAAGACACTCCTGTACCGCTACACGCAGGAAAAAGACATCATCATCGGCACACCACATGCCTACCGCCATCGGGCAGAATTGGAGGGGCTGATCGGCTTCTTCATCAACACACTGGTATTACGCACCGATCTATCCGCAAACCCTACCTTCTGCGAACTGCTGGATCGGGTGCGCCAGGTCGCCTTAGCGGCGTATGCACATCAGGATGTGCCCTTTGAAAAACTGGTCGAAACATTACAACCGTCGCGCGATCTGAGCCGCACACCCATCTTTCAGGTGTGGTTTAACATGACCCACACAGACGACCAGCCACGTCAGTTGGCAGGACTGAGCGTGGAGAACTTGTCGCTGGTGGCGGAACCGGCCAAATTCGATGTCAGCCTGTATGTGTTTCATAAACCGAATGGAATACTGGATCTGAACCTGGTATACAACGTTGACCTGTTTAGCAAGCCACGCATGACCCACCTGCTGGGCCAGTATCAATATCTGCTGGAACAGATCGCTGCCAGTGCTAGGCAGACCATTGATGCTTATTCGCTGATTACCCCGGACGCACAACTACCCGATCCAGGCGCACCGTTGCCTGAACCGGCATACGCACTGACAACAGACCTGATAGCCCGTTGGGCCAGACAGCAACCGCAGCAGCCCGCAATCGAATGGGGTGAGCAAACAGTGAGCTACCACGAGCTGTATGTCCGTGCAGAGACCATCGCACAACGCTTATTGAGCCAAGGTATCCAGCCTGGCGACGTGGTAGCCATATCCAGCACACGCAGCATCGAACTCGTTGCCAGTCTGATCGGGGTATTGCTCTCAGGTGGCGTATTCCTCACTCTGGAACCCAGCCTCCCGCCGCAGCGACGAATGATCATGCTGACGGCAGCACAAGCCAGATACCTGTTAGACCTGACCGGTGACGGAACAGCATGGCTTACACACGAGATCGCATGTCAGATCATTACAACAGACCCGGCAGCTGGTGCCAGCCGCACATCAGAACCTGATCATCCGTTACCCACGCTGTCACCACAAGACGCGGCTTATATCTTCTTCACCTCAGGCACCACCGGCACACCGAAAGGTGTGACAGGGAGCCACAAAGGCATCTCCCATTTCGTGCACTGGCAGCGGAAGACCTTTGCGATCGGATCATCTGATCGCATCGCCCAACTCACCTCACTGGCGTTTGATGCACTGCTGCGGGATGTCTTTCTACCCCTGACCAGTGGAGCGGTACTGTGTATACCGACAGAACCTGAAGAATCCGATCTGCCAGCCTGGCTGGAACAGAAACAGATAACAGTGCTGCATCTGGTGCCCTCCAGGGCGAAGACCTGGTTAGCGGCAGACACAATGCCTTTGCCCGCCATGCGCTGGCTCTTTTTCTCAGGAGAACCACTGACCGAACAACTGATCAATCGCTGGCGCAAGACCTTTGGTGCGGATGGCAAGATAGTCAACCTGTATGGTGCTACCGAGACAACCATGATCAAGTGCTACTACCCGGTACCCACTACTCCCCACCCCGGGGTACAACCGGTGGGTAGACCGCTACCTGACACCCAGGCCCTGATATTCAGAGATCAACAACGGTGCGGTATTGGCGAACCAGGCGAAGTGGTAATCCGTACGCCATTTCGCACACGAGGCTACCTCAACGCGCCAAACAAATGCTTTGTGCAGAACCCTTGTACTCACGATGCACAGGATCTGTTGTACTATACCGGCGATCAGGGCCGCTACCGCCCGGACGGAACACTCGAAATCCTGGACCGTCTGGATCATCAGATCAAAATCAGAGGGGTACGCCTCGAACCACAAGAAATTGAGGCCATCCTGAACAGCTATCCTGCGGCCAGAGAAAGCGTGGTGATAGCGTACGAGCGTGAGGGAGACAAACAACTAGCGGCTTATATCGTTGCTGATACATCGATAGAAAAACATGCAATGCGCAGTTTTCTCACCCCCAGATTGCCGCATTATATGATCCCCAATCTGTTTATACAGATTGAAGACCTGCCACTCACATCCAGTGGCAAGATAAACCGCCGTGCGCTACCGGCGCCTGCAGACACCCAGATAACTGAAACGGCACCGGTGATGCCGCAAACGAAGGCTCAGCAACAAATCGCCGCAATCTGGCAGGAAGTTCTTAAGCGAGAGCAGGTCGGGATTCATGATAACTTTTTCGATCTGGGCGGCCACTCACTCCTGATGGCCCAGATTTATAACAAATTACGTGAAATCTGGCCGGAAAAATTATCCATGGTGACACTATTTCAATATCCGACAATACAGCCGCTGGCTGAATATCTGAGCCAGCAACAAGATGCACCTGCTCCGACCAAAGATCAGGCTGAATCACATCGCGAGCGCCGAAGCTCAAGAAAACAACGTCGGCAAATTCGACAAAAAACAAAATGAACTAATACATTCACGATCAGTGTTTATCAGGAAGATGCCCGAGACTCTCTCGCCATAAACGGTAATCGCAGAGCCGGTCTCAGGCATCTTTTGGTAGATCAAGCCCATTTTTATATGCTGCAAAAAACTGCGATATACATATTTATAATGTGGTCTGAAATCAGGTTTTACATTAAGTCTATTATGAGGTTTGGCTATGAGG
>JAHDBG010000055.1 GCA_020630515.1 Gammaproteobacteria bacterium | reverse complement strand
GGTCACAACGTGTGCTGACAGCAAACAGCCTGCGCGAGGTTTTACACTGAGAAACAGACCCGACCGGATAGACCATGTCTGATACGTTCGTCCATCTACATGTCCATTCGGAATATTCGCTGCAGGACAGTGTCGTACGCATCCCGGCGCTGGTGCAACAAGTTGCTGCCGCCGGGATGCCAGCAGTTGCCCTGACCGATCAGGGTAACCTGTGCGCACTGGTACGCTTTTATCAGGCCGCACTCGCTGCCGGGATCAAACCAATCGGCGGGGCAGAACTATGGCTGCACAACCCGGATCAGCCGACCCGACCGTTCCGGCTGATCCTGTTGATCCAGGACGATACCGGATACCACCATCTGACTGACCTGATCTCACGCAGCTATCAGACCGGCCAACAATACGGACAACCACAGATTGAACCAGACTGGCTGACACCGGAGAACTGCACCGGGCTGATCGCCCTCTCCGGTGGTCGCGACGGCGATGTCGGCCAGGCATTGATCCACGATCGGCATGACCTGGCGGTCCGCAGACTGCAACACTGGCAGACCCTGTTCGGCGACCGGTATGTGCTGCAACTGGTGCGTACCGGTCGAGAACACGAAGAAGGTTGTCTGCACGCCAGTATCGCACTGGCCACAGCGCACCAGGTGCCGGTAGTCGCAACCAATGCAGTCTGTTTTCTGCAGCCGGAGGCATTTCAGGCGCACGAAGTTCGGGTCTGCATCCAGCAGGGCGATACATTGAATAATCCGCAGCGCCCGCGCCATTACAGTGCCGAACAATATCTGCGCACCCCGACGCAGATGCAGGACCAGTTCGGCGACATCCCGGTCGCCATACAAAACAGCGTGGTGATTGCGCAGCGCTGTAATCTGATTCTAACCCTGGGACAAAACTACCTGCCGGACTTCCCGATACCGGGCGGCATGACGATAGAAGACTATCTGCGCACCGAGGCAGTACAAGGTCTGGAAAAACGCCTGCAACACCAGTTCGACCCGGCCTCGGCGACCTACAGCGCACAACGCCAACCGTATGATGAACGCCTGCAGCGTGAACTGGACGTCATCAACAATATGGGCTTTCCCGGTTACTTCCTGATTGTGGCGGACTTTATCCGCTGGGCAAAACAACACCAGGTGCCAGTCGGTCCTGGACGTGGCTCCGGGGCTGGATCTCTGGTCTCGTATGCCCTTGACATCACCGACCTGGATCCGCTGGCGCTGGAATTGTTATTTGAACGCTTCCTGAATCCGGAACGGATCTCCATGCCAGACTTCGATATCGATTTCTGCATGGACAAGCGCGACAGCGTGATTGAGTATGTCGCACAGACCTATGGCCGCCAAGCAGTCGCACAGATCATCACATTCGGCTCCATGGCTGCGAAGGCAGTGGTACGCGATGTCGGTCGGGTGATGGGACATCCGTACGGCTTTACCGACCGGGTCGCCAAAATGATCCCGCCCGACCTGGGCATCACCCTGACCCGGGCACTGGAAGACAGCGACGAACTGAAACAGGCATATACCGCAGACGAAGAAGTCACCCAGCTGATCGACATGGCACTGGAACTGGAAGGACTCGCGCGCAATGTCGGCAAACATGCCGGCGGTGTGGTGATCGCACCCGGCAGACTGACCGACTATACGCCACTGTATTGCGAGCCGGATGGCAGTAACCTGGTTACCCAGTACGACAAAGACGACGTCGAACAGGTTGGTCTGGTCAAATTCGACTTTCTGGGCCTGCGCACCCTGACGATCATCGACTGGGCATTGACCACGATCAATGCTGAACGCGAAAAACAAGATCAGACACCAATCCGGATAGATACCATACCACTGGATGACCCGCAGGCATTCGCCGCGATCCGCCAGGCGGATACCACTGCGATCTTCCAGCTCGAATCACCCGGGATGAAACAATTGGTTGGCAAACTGCAACCGGATTGTTTCGACGACATCATTGCGCTGGTCGCGCTATTCCGCCCTGGCCCACTGCAATCCGGCATGGTGGACAACTTCATCAACCGCAAACACCAGCGCGAGCCGATTGCCTATCCGGATCCGCACTATCAGCACGATTGCCTGAAACCAATTCTGGATTCCACCTACGGCATCATCCTGTATCAGGAACAGGTGATGCAGATCGCACAGGTGATGGCGGGCTACACGTTAGGCGAAGCTGACCTGTTACGCCGGGCAATGGGCAAAAAAAAGCCCGCTGAAATGGCCAAACAACGCAGCGTGTTTGAACAGGGTGCGATCAGAAACGGCATTGACCCAACCCTTGCAATCAAGATCTTCGACCTGGTCGAAAAGTTTGCCGGATACGGCTTCAACAAATCACACTCGGCGGCCTATGCCTTACTGTCCTACCAGACACTCTGGCTGAAGACCCACTATCCGGCAGCCTTCATGGCCGCAGTCCTATCCGCCGATATGGACAATACGGACAAGGTGGTCACTCTGATTGAGGCCTGCCGCAACCTGAAGCTACGCATCATACCGCCGGATATCAACCAATCCGACTACCGTTTCACCGCCGACGGTCAGGATGGTATCGTGTACGGACTGGGTGCGATCAAGGGTGTTGGAGAAGCTGCCATCAACGACCTGCTGCAGACCCGCGCGGACCAGGGTACCTTTCACGACCTGCTTGATTTATGCTGTCGGCTTGATAGCAAAAAAACCAACCGGCGCGTACTGGAGGCCCTGATCCGCGCCGGGGCATTAGATACATTGGGCAAAAACCGCGCCACCCTGGAACACCAGATAGACCTGGTGCTGAAGGTTGCCGAACAACAGGCAAGTAACACCCAGACCGGGATGCTGGATCTGTTTGTCGCACCACAGCAGGTGCCGATCAGCCGCAGCCTGCTGCCCGCGCCGGTTGATGAATGGCCGGAACAACAACGCCTGCAAGGCGAAAAAGACACGCTCGGTCATTATCTCAGCGGACAC
Organism: Gammaproteobacteria bacterium; assembly: GCA_020630515.1. GTDB lineage: Bacteria > Pseudomonadota > Gammaproteobacteria > Chromatiales > Chromatiaceae > JAHDBG01. The sequence continues at coordinate 6,622 of JAHDBG010000055.1, read as the reverse complement.
CCGATGCAGGCCTATGCTGCTCTGCTGCACACGCTGATCGGGCAACAGATCGGCGACCTGCGGCTGCCACCAGACGCCGGCTACAAAAAAAAGCACGACCACAAAAAGGTCAGCATCGCCGGACAGGTGGTGGCCCTGCGTCGCCGCACTACCCAGCGTGGCCTGATGGCCTCAGTGTTGCTGGAAGATGCGACCGGACGGATAGAAGTCACCCTGTTCAGCGAGCAATACGAACAACATCAGCAACACTTGACACCTGATGCGGTGCTGGTCGCCAGCGGCAGTCTGATCCATGACGACTATCGCGGCACCCTGGTAATCCGGGCGGATCAGATCCAGCCGCTGGCAGACTATCGCGCGGCCCGCACCCGAAGCATCATCTTGCACCTGAACCACACGGATCCGGCTGCCGCACAAACACTCGCCGGGCACCTCAGACCATATCTTGGCGGATCCAGCCGACTACAACTGCACTACCGGAATAACCAGGCAGAAGTCCGCCTGACCTGTGGTCAGGCCTGGCATCTGACCGTCGGCGATGCCCTGCTCGAACAACTGAACAACTGGCTTGGCGACGAGGCAGCCATCCAGCTCGACTATTAAGTGATCTGGTAGTGGTTATATTTGAACTGGTATTGCCAGATCATATAATTTCACTGTGCTGACTGCATACTTACTAAAAGACCTGTCTCCTTCATTCATGGCAAGCACGCTTCCCCGGAGATAGAACTAGCCTATACTTGCGTCAACTGCGCTGGGAAACAGGCTGATAAACACGTTGTTGCGCACCCTGATATAACTGGCGCGGACGACCAATGCGGTGCTCCGGGTCTTCCAGCATTTCGATCCAGTGGCTGACCCAGCCAGCAGTGCGGGCAACAGCAAACATCGCGGTAAACATGTTTTCTGGTATGTTCAGCGCGCGATAAATAATGCCTGAGTAAAAATCAACATTCGGATACAGATTGCGTGCAATGAAATAGTCATCATTCAATGCAATTTCTTCCAGCCGCAGTGCCAGCTCAAACAGTGGGTTGTTGGCATCCGCACTTTGTTCCAGGACAGCATAACACACGTCGCGAATAATCTTCGCACGCGGGTCATAGTTCTTGTAGACCCGATGCCCGAAACCCATCAGACGAAACGGATCATCCTTGTCCTTCGCCCGGGCAATATATTCAGATATCTTATCAACGCTGCCGATCTGGTTCAGCATATTCAGTACGGCTTCGTTCGCACCACCATGCGCCGGACCCCACAAAGAAGCAATACCGGCAGAGATGCAGGCAAACGGATTCGCCCCCGAACTACCGACTAAGCGGACCGTAGAGGTTGAGGCATTCTGCTCATGATCCGCGTGCAGAATAAACAACAGATTGAGTGCTTTTTCAGCCAGCGGATCAATCTGGTACGGTTCGCAATGGGTAGCAAACATCATGCGCAGCATGTTGCCGATATAACTGACCTGGTTATTCGGATAGATCACCAGCTCACCAGCATTATGCTTGTAGGCGGCAGCAGCAATGGTGGGCATCTTCGCAATCAGTCGATAGGCATTGCGAATACGATGTTCCGGATTATGAATATCAATCGTGTCGTGATAGAACGCTGATAGCGATCCGACCACACCAACCATCATCGCCATCGGATGTGCGTCGTAATGAAAGCCTTCAAAAAAACGGAACAGGCCTTCCTTCAGCATGGTATGGTTAGTGATAACATGCTCAAACTCAGCAAATTCTACCCGGGTGGGTAGTTCTCCGTGGATCAGCAGATACGCCACTTCCAGAAAGCTGGCATGTTCTGCCAACTGCTCAATCGGATAGCCGCGATAACGCAGAATCCCGGCATCACCATCAATATAGGTGATCTGACTGTTGCAGCTGGCAGTAGATAAAAACCCCGGATCCCGGGTGAACAGACCGGTCTGTTTATACAGCGGCGCAATATCAATGGTACCCGGCCCTTCGGTACCATTCACAATGTTCAGCCTGAGGATCTCGTCGCCCAGCGTCAGAATGGCATGTTGATCAGACATCTGATAGCAATCCGATATCAGCGTGTGCGGGCCACGCCCGTGTCAATGGCAGCTTGTGCCACTGCCGGCGGCACCACATCCGCGAGACGTGGATCCAGTGGTTTCGGCAGGATATAGTCCGGCCCGAAGGTAAGTGCATCTACCCCGTACGCATCCAGCACATCTTGTGGTACTGCTTCTCGCGTCAGGTCTTTCAGTGCGTGCACTGCAGCAATGTGCATTTCGCGGTTAATCCGCCGGGCTCGTACATCCAGTGCACCCCGGAAGATAAACGGAAACCCGAGTACATTATTGACCTGGTTCGGATAATCAGAACGACCGGTTGCCATAATCAGATCATCCCGTGCTGCTAATGCGACCGCCGGGCGAATTTCCGGCACCGGGTTAGATAAGGCAAATACCACCGGCTTAGCAGCCATGGTGGCGAGCATCTCTGCACTGACCAGATCAGGTCCGGAGAGGCCGATGAACACATCTGCGCCGTCCATTGCTTCGGGCAATGTTCGCTTCTCCGTATCAATCGCGACACTGGCCTTGTATGGATTCAGACCTTCCCGCCGAGTATGAATGACGCCCTGACGATCCAGCATAAAGATATTATGATGCTGTGCCCCCATCGCTTCCAGCAGGCGTACGGACGCAATACCCGCAGCCCCGGCACCCAGCACCACGATCCTGGCATCCGCCAGTTGTTTGCCCTGCAGTTCCAGTGCATTCAGCAGCCCGGCAGCGATAATGATTGCCGTGCCATGCTGATCGTCATGAAACACCGGAATATCCAGGGCCTCCACCAATGCATCTTCCACCTCAAAACAATGCGGTGCGGCAATATCCTCTAAATTGATACCACCAAAGGTCGGTGCAATGTTTTTGACTGTTTCAATGAAGGCCTGCGGATCGGCGGTACCCACTTCAATATCAAACACATCAATGTCGGCAAACCGTTTGAACAGGACACCCTTACCTTCCATCACTGGCTTCCCGGCGAGTGCCCCGGTGTTGCCGAGCCCAAGTACGGCGGTCCCATCGGTAATCACTGCGACCAGATTGCCTTTTGCGGTATATTTGTAGGCATCTTCTGCATTTTCTGCGATCCGGCGCACCGGCTCCGCGACACCCGGCGTATAGGCCAGTGACAGATCGCGCGCTGTGACTGCCGGTTTGGTCAGTTCGACACTGATTTTGCCAGGCCGGGGATTCTGGTGATAGGCTAATGCAGCCTGATTGATTTCAAAATCAGCATCCTGCTGCTTGTCGCGGTCGGACATCGCGTTCTCTCCATAATTCGGGATCAGATTCAGAGTATGACAACATGATACGAATACCTCTGCAAACGCCGCAAGCGCAGCAGTTTTCAGAGGTGTCCATCAACGCCGGAACCGCTTGTTGAACTTGTCCACACGCCCTGCGGTATCGACAATCTTCTGCTGACCGGTGTAAAAGGGATGACAGGCGGAACAGACCTCGACCTGAAGTTGTTCGTTGTCGCAGGTCGAACGGGTACTGAAGCTGTTGCCGCAGCTACAACTGACCTGTACATCATGATAGTTCGGATGAATGTCCGCTTGCATTAAAATCTCCAGACAGCGTTTACAACACCAGTGGTTGATACCTGAGCGCGCGGCATGTTACTGAAAAACTGTCGCCAGCGCAAATTCAAGTCTGGTTGCGAATCGTCGATCGCATCGGTTAAGCCCGGCGGGAAAACGCTGACACGATTGCTTGTGCTACCCCTTCAGGGCACCTCTGAAAACGTCACGATTGAAGCAAAGACGAGGCGAAAAAGCGCCGTGCACAAGAGAGTACATGAGCATTTTTTAACGCAGTATTTGCAAACGCAGCAGTTTTCAGAGATGTCCTTTATAAACTGACCAATTGCAACGTAAACAGACTGAATAATGCAATCAGGGATACTCCCTCTAAACGGTTGATTTCACGGTCATTCATGATCATCATGGTAATGATGAACATCATAAAGACCGAACCGCCCAGGTACAACAGCAGGTCCGCCGCCAGAGTCAGTGGTGTGAATAAGGCGATGAGACCGAGAATGCCTAAGGTATCGAAGATATTTGAGCCAATAATCTCTCCGAACAAACCATCTGCATTATTCTGTCTGACCAGTGCGATGGCAGTGGCAATTTCAGGGATGGAGGTACCAACGGCCAGAATGGAAGCAGCCAGCTTAGTGCTGGAGATGTCCAGCGTTTCTGCCCCCTGAATCAGGGCGGAAACAACCAGATCACCAGACAGAAACAAGGCGGACAGGCTGATCAGCAATGACGGAATCAGATAGATGAACGGTGAGGCTATGTCTGCCGGCTCAGATAAGTCGTCCGGTTCTAAATCGTCTGCATCGTGTTCTATAGCGGGTGCGTCTGAATATCGCATCACATGATGCAGATAAAACCCTAGTACGAGCAACAGAATCAGGCCTTCGTACCAGATGAGAACACCGTCGTACAGGCTGCCCAAGGCAAGCAGGATGGCAACCAGAAACAGCGACATCTGGGTACCGAATACGTTGTTGTGTACGGTAAGTGTCGTTGACGCCGCAATCGCGCCACAACCGATACCGAGCAGACTATTGGCGATAATGGTACCCAGTACATTACCGACCACCATTTCCGGCTGATTCTGGAGCGCAGCACCGATAGAAGCAAACAATTCCGGCGCTGAAGTGCCAATGGCGATGATCAGGATACCAGTCGCCAGACGACTGATACCCAGACGATTGCCCAGAACAGAGGCGAGCCGGGTAAAGATATCTGCAGACTTCACCAGAGCGAACAGACTGCATGCAAACAACAACACATCCACCACCAGACTGGTCCCGGTGAACAGTGTCAGCAGGTAGCCCAGCAGCAATGCGAACGCAATCAGTGCCAACGGTCTGACGTGATGTTGCATAATATCAAAAGAATCGCAGGGGTTAACAGAGACAAGGCCTTTCAATTTAACCGCATTATTCTACCGTACAACATGAATCAATACTTAACCAAAACAGCGCACGTAATCCACCAGATCACGCAGGGGTTGGGCTATCTCGCCGCCGCCTTGCTGGTACTGTTGCTGAGCAACGTATTTTACGACGTGGTCATGCGTTACCTGCTGAACGATGTGTCCATTGCAATGCAGGAACTGGAATGGCATCTGTTTGCCGCTGTGTTCCTGCTGGGTGTAGCCTATACGCTGCAGACAGACGGGCATGTGCGGGTAGATCTGATCTACGAAAGGTTGAGTCAGCGGCACCAGGCCTGGATCAACCTGATTGGTCACCTGATCTTTGTCTGGCCATTCTGCGCTGTAGTGACTTTTTACGGTATCGGCTTTGCGTATGATGCGTACCAGATCGGTGAAATCAGTGGCGATCCCGGTGGACTGACACAACGCTGGCTGATCAAGGGCATGATCAGCCTAGCGTTCAGCTGCGTCTTGTTGAGCAGCCTGGGCGCAGTACTGCGTGCCTGGCAACAGATCGCGGGTATCCGCAGCGGAGCTGGGGCATGATTGGTCTGATCATGTTTGCAGTCGCATTAGTGTTGTTATTGTTCGGCTTCCCGGTGGCCTTTACCTTTGGTGGGGTGGCACTGATCTTCGGTGTATTCGCAGAAGGCTGGGAGCTGTTTGCGTTTATGCCGTTCCGCATCTACAGCATCATGCAGAACTCGGTGCTGATGGCAGTACCGTTGTTTATCTTTATGGGGCTGGTGCTGCAGAAGACGGCATTGGCAGAACAACTGCTGACCGCTATCGGACAGTTGTTTGGCCGGATACGTGGTGGACTGGCAGTCGCGACAATCCTGGTCGGCGCACTGCTGGCAGCCTCGACTGGTGTAGTGGGCGCAAGTGTGGTGGCGATGGGCGTGATCTCACTACCGGTGATGTTACAGGCAGGCTATCACAAGGGTCTGGCAACCGGCACCATTTGTGGTGCGGGCACACTGGGCCAGATCATTCCGCCTTCCATCATCCTGATCATCCTAGGCGATGTACTGGGGCTACCAGTGGGCGATCTGTTTCAGGCAGCACTCGGCCCCGGTCTGGTGCTGGTAGGACTGTATGTGATGTATGTGCTGCTGCTGGCCTGGTGGCGGCCTGAGTGGGCACCTGCCCTGCCGCAGACGGAGCATCATGCGCCGCAGACCTACTGGACGGCACTGCAGGCCATCGTACCACCCCTGGCGCTGATCGTAGTGGTGCTGGGTTCGATCTTTGCGGGAATCGCGACACCGACGGAATCTTCTGCACTGGGCGGTGTCGGTGCGATCCTGCTCGCACTGGGCTATCGTCGTTTCAACTGGTTGATGTTACGCGAGAGCGCGCTGGAAACGGTCAGAATCACTGCGATGGTATTTGCCATACTGCTGGGTGCCACCGCCTTTTCGATGGTGTTCACCTACACAGGTGGTGATACCCTGGTGGAAGAATTTATGCTCCAGCTTCCGGGCGAGCAATGGGGCTTTCTGATTCTGGCAATGATCATCATCCTGCTGCTCGGCTTCTTTATTGATTTTGTCGAAATCTCATTCATTGTGGTACCGATTCTGGCCCCGATAGCCGAAGCGATGGGGCTGAATATGG
>JAHDBG010000054.1 GCA_020630515.1 Gammaproteobacteria bacterium | reverse complement strand
GTCAAACTTTGAATGCCTCCCCAGCAAAGCTGGGGGTTCTCCTTTTGTTAATAGACAAGCGATTTGCTCGCTTATCCGGCAACTCCCGATCCGGCCATCCTCAGGCCCGGGGATGATGCACCTGATACAGGTTCTGCAAACGGGCCTGGGTAACATGCGTATAAATCTGCGTGGTCGAGAGTGCGCTATGTCCGAGTAGCAACTGTACCACACGCAGATCAGCACCATGATTGACCACGATGGGTGGCAAATGCATCCCGCAAGGTATGTGGCGACAGTCGCTCCGCCGGAATAGCGGCGATCCGGGCATATAACTTGATGCGATACCAGAATGCTTGGCGGGTCATACCCGCACCGCGCCGGGTCGGAAAAACGCCTGACACTGTGCCTGCCCCGCAACAGATCCTGCCGACCCTCACGCTGAAAACGGGTGATCCAGTCCAACGCCGGATCGCCCATCGGAGCCAACCGTTCTTTGCCACCCTTCTCCTGAATCTGCACCAGACCCCTGTGTCAGGATAGATGACCGCAGGCCTGATGAGAGAAGCCACCATCAGGGGGCGGCGAAAAGGAGCCAATAAATGGCCAGACAGAGTCAGGCATTTAAAGACCAGAGGCTCTTATTGGGTTCCGGGTTGGTCAGTACCGCTTGCGGTTTAAAAACACGTAAGATATTGATTATGAAGTATATTATAAGAATCAGTGCTACAGCAAAAACCCCTTAAAATATGTTGATTATTCAGGTACTTAAATGTATTTCGTGGATTTCCGCTTTCGCACCAACCTGGAATCCAATAAGAACCTACGCAAAAACACATCTTTGACCCACTACCCAGCATTATTCCAATTCTCCAGTACCAGAGGCGCGTCAATACGTCCAAAATGTTTTGTATTATTGGTTACCAGAATGGCATTGATGGCCAGCGCGTGTGATGCAATCATCATGTCCATTTCACCTATAACCTGCCCTTGCGTAGTCAGTTGATGGCGGATATTGGCGTAATAATCAGCAGCATCCGCATCCCAGGCAAGCACCCGTACAATTTTCAGGAATTGACGTACCCCAACGTGTAACTGATGATCTGGCGGTAGTCGCTTTAGCCCATAGAGAAGTTCGGCCCGAGTAATCACAGACACACATACTTGCTCAGGTGGCACCATTGCCAATTTATTTTCAAGGGCTGGTGATGGCCTTTTGATTATGTAACTTGAAATATCCGTATCGAGAAGATGAAGTGCAGCCGTCATGTTATGACTCAAATAACGTTTGTTCGCCAGGCAGTATATTCATCGGTCTTTCCGACATGAAATCATCTGGCACATCAATACTGTGTATTAACGTAAAAAAATCTGTCCACGCGTTGGCACCAGGGCGAGAAGATAAAACAACGTCACCCGTTTTATCGTCACGTGTAGCATAGACTTCCTTGCCTTCAAAGCGAAACTCTGCCGGTAACCGCACGGCTTGGCTTGCACCATTCTTGAATAATTTTGCGGCACGTGTTTTTGTCATGATTCCTCCGAAAATAAAAAATGTATACTGCAGTATATATAATTCACTCGTGACTTGCAAGCATTTCGATATTTAATAAACATCTTTAGACTTAGCGCAAGACAAAGAGGAAATGAAAGTGAAAAAGCTACGTTTTGGATTTGTCTACCGGCGGGATTTGCACCATCGGGTTGTAGTAAGGCATTTTTTTCAAAATTCTACACGTAATCTTCAGCTTGACATTCACATGAACAACATATTCGACCCACTACCAACGGCAGATACCTGTCGTGATCAATCATTTATCTGATCGGAGTACCTCATTATGTATCAGGCCCGGCAAAAAAAACACAAGGCCAGACAGATGCAGCCAGTACAACAACGCAAAAATAAGACTGGCATTCCGGACCACATCAAGGCCGGAACCGAATACCTGACCGGCGTAGATCTGAGTGATGCGCGGGTACACTATAATTCGCCCAAACCGGCACAGCTACAGGCCCATGCCTATGCTCAGGGCAGAAACATCTATGTTGCACCCGGACAGAAAAGATATATTGAGCACGAAACCTGGCATCTCGCCGGGCAGCAGGCATTGGGACGAGTACCCGCTACTACACAATTTGCTGGTCAGCCGATCAACGACGATCCGGCATTAGAGCGCGAAGCGGATGTGATGGGTCGAAAGGCTGCTCAGATAGGTCGCGAATTAACCAACTGTTAAAAATATAAATTTTTTCAGGATAGCGACATCTTAACAAAACCAGGAAGGTTCGGGATATGTATGCACTCATCAGGAAGCCGAGAAAAAAAAGTGTGCCTATTAAATCCGGAAATAAAAAACCTGAAAAAAGAGTACGAGTAAGTTCAAGATCAAATGCAAACAATGTAACGATACAGTGCGCTGGGGAACAGGAAGCAATAAACGCTGCTAATGCAGGCCCGGATCGCTTACGGAGAGGAAACAGAAAATCATCTGTAACCGGTACTCATGGTAGTAGCTTCATTCTCGTGAATGGTATTCATGGTAATGGAATTCATGTGGCCGGGCTGAGGGATATGATGGCGGATGTTCGTTTGATCGTTATGAAATGGTTGATAGAACAACGTAGCTATAATGCTGATAGTTCTGAAGCAGAAGTGAGACGATGGTGGCCAGTTATTGAAGCAGAAGGTGTAAAACACTTTCGAGCAGGTAATTGTGGAGAATTTGCTTCTTTTGTATTAACTCAAATTAAAGAAAATACGAGTGGACAATATGTACATAAAGTCTCCATGACGCCACCACCCTATGATCACGCGTTGGTTCTTACGGCGCCAGTTGAACTTAAAAACGGTCAGAGAGCAGATATAACCCAGGTAATGGTAGCAGACGCCTGGCAGGGGCCAAATGCAATAACCTTACAGGATTTTTTAAATGGAAATAATCCTTACAAACGTAAACTAACTATTGACAACCTTAATATTGAGAACAGTTACTGGTGTGATGGGACGAAGATTATACCAGATGAATTAGGTAAAAAGATAAAAGATATACTATTTGCAGGATGGGGAAATTTACAATCAGCAATGAATGATAAAAATATTTTAAGGATTGCTGAACAGAATGCATTAGAAAGCGAGAGAAACGGTTTGATGTTTGATTTTTGATCCAGATCGGAATATCCGTAAGGAAAGAAAGCACCTGCAGTTTATAAATTGCAGGAAGCCTGAGAAGAAGGAAACATTATGTACGCTCAAACTGAAAACAGACAGGGAAATCAACTCAAATCAGCAAAGAATAAATTCCATAAAATAAAACAAGAAGATAGATTTTCTCAGCATTCAGAAAAAAAATTATTCGATAGGAAAAATAGATTACTGCCTGATCAGTATAAAACCAGACTATTATCGAATCCTGTTTTTCAGCTTAATGGACCTAAAGAAGCCAGAGAAAAAGAAGTAAAGGAATTACTGAAAAAAGGAAATAGTGACATTGGTTCTGACATTGGAATATTTCGACCATATCTGGGCGAAGGCGAAGAAAGATTTAAATTTTTAGTCGGCTTAATTGGTGGTGGTTTCAACTTTTCCAGCCTTAAAGCTTACCTGAATAAAATTAACGATGAAAGACATAAACAAAATTCTTATCTACAACAGGATATCACTGATAGCTTTGAAAAAGTTATAAGTTTTAAGAATAATTTTACAGCCGTTATTGGCGAGGAGCGCGACGAATTCCGAAATGGTCGGATTGCTGAATTTCAGGGATTAGCCGGAGAACTCAATGCAGCTTCTCAACTTATTAAAACAGGTTCTGTCGTCAATCGACTCGGTCAAACATTTCGATACGGTGACAGGAAAAATCAGGAAGTTGATCTGGTTGCAACCGATGGCAATCAATCGTACTTCATTGAGGTAGCTGCGACACCTTCAAAGCTCAGAGATAAGATTGAGGGCGGCATCAGGGGAACTTACCCGCAAATGCAGGGATATCAGGACCTGGCAAGTGAGCATGAGCATACCCGAGTGGCTTATTCATGTCCAACTTTAGCTATTGACCAGATCTCAGACGAACTCATCGAAAAAATCAGATCAGCAGGTGTTCTTCTTGTCGTAAGAGGAACATTCCACGATGCAGATTCTCTCCAGAATATTGTGGATGAAGACCGAACAACCATCAGAGAGCCAAAAAAGAAAAGCACTAAATCATACAAACAAACAGAACGGCATGATCGTAAAGACCGGATTCGTGATCGTGGTATAAAACCCAGTAGTAAAGACATCTTAAGAGACGCGCTCAGGGACTATGCAGATGAATCGGAAGAATTATGATGAACACAAAAAACATAGCATGTGAATAACACCAAGGCAAATTATTTATGTATCAAAGCTGTAACAGAAAACATGAATCTGAACGCATAAAATCAGTTCAGTACAAAAAACGTTCTGGTATTCCCGACTATATCAAATCCGGACATAAACATCCACCCTGTTACCCGGAACCGGATGTAAGAACATACTGCAACTCACCTGAGCCTGTTCAACTGAATGCTTATGCCTGCACTCAGGAAAGAAATATATATCTGGCATCTGATCAAAAGTATCATACCAGATATAAAAAGAAAAATAACAGGAATAGTAATAACATTCAAAGAATGGTGATTACTTCAGGTTTAATGAAAAATAAAAAAGAGGATACAGCGATAAGGATGGGTTTAGACAGTGCATTAGTCAATACATTGTGGGGAGAAAATGAAAAAATTAAACTAGCAGATGGTATGAACAGAGACCGTGGCCATATAGATGATGATAAATCACTGAGTAAAACCAGTTCGTTATCGACTGTAGTTGACACAGAAGAACCTGTCGTGTTAATAGGGCATGGGAGTATGCCGAGGAGAATATTTCGTTATCCGATAGATAGCCAGTTTGAAGGGATATCAGCAGAAAGGATGGCGGAAATAATAGGAAATTTATTGCCAGATAATTATAAAGGAAGAATTTATATCAATGCATGTTATAGTGGTGCACAAAGAGATATGACTGAAAAAGGCAGTAGCTATATAGAGAGACTAGGTAAAGCATTAAACCAGTACGGAAAAAAAAACAAGAAAACATTTGGCACATTTGAAGTTATAGGAAATGTAGGCGCAGCAAGCAGTGCGGAGATGACGACAGAAACACAAAATATAGAAAAAAAGTATGGTGATGCTATCGTGAAGAAGTATGGCACAGGCATTGGTGATTTGAAATATAATGATAAAACAAAGATGTATAAATGTAGCGGAAGTCTGGGGATAGCCAGATGGTCAGATGGCTTGTATTCATCGCCATTAAGTCAACTTCTTATGAATATTACCTGATTCAGGACGCGCAGTAATATACCGGCGAACATAGTAACCGGTCACCTGATTTCTTACTATATCCTCTGACTGTAAGTCGTGCAGCTGAATATTGAACAGTGTCATTTTCAGATTGCTTATCAGGGCAAACCGCCACCGCAATCTGATATCTGGCAACAACGGTTCTGTCAGATGCTGCCCGGTGCTGTTTATTCAGTAATCCGGGATGCCTGCGCAGCGGCTGGTATTGCACCAACTGCTTCGATCACACTGCCGGACATTGCACTTAATCTGCCACCGGTTGATTATGTGCTGTTTGACCGGGCACCTGCTGCGTATCTGCAACATTATCTGCTGCCGGTTCTGCGCGAACAGCTCGCACCGATACTGGCCACCTCCCCTGCTACCGCAACCCCTCCTCCCGATCCAGCATCTGACACTGTTGCAGACGCTACTGCGGAACCCGGTGCTTCTGCCCCGATCTGGTCCGATGTCGAGGCCGCACTACTATCCGGACAAGGACCCCTGGCAGCGTCCGGTGATACACTGATCGCTGCCTTGTTGCGTGCCCTGACCTCTGCAACACCACCTCCCCTACGCCGCTGGCTGTTATTACCACTGACGCGGCGGCGCCTCTGGTCTGCGTTGCGCCAGGCCGGCTGGGCCACGCAAATACCGGTGGTCCTGCAAGCCATGTTTCCGGAATCGCAGGTTCAGCCGCTGCTGCCCAGCCTGCTCACTCAAGGCCTGTCCCTGGCCCGCCACCTGGCCTTATGGGAAACAGCGCTGTCTGTTCTGTCTGACCCGTCTTTCTCACCCCAGGATAACGTACCAACCGTACTGCGCGTGCAGTCTTTTGCATTGTTAAACCACACCAGCCTGTCTGACTCTGCGTTACAGCACTATCTGACCCCACTGCGTCGCTGGCTGGCGCAATCACCCTACCCAGTTCCGGCAATACAATCCTGGCTGGCGATCACACGAGTGCAGGGCATTCGCGACCCGGACCTGACCAGTCTGGATCGGCTGCTGGCAATGGTCTCACCCTCTGACGCATTGCCGGAGGCGGCCCCGGTACCACACCCGGCGGCTGTACCCTCACTGACCACTTGGCGTACTTTTCTGTCACAGCTGCTGTCATTGCAGAAGTGTCACGGTGATCCGGCGACATATCGGCGACAGGTGCTGTCCCTGCTGAACTGGCTGGATGCCTGTGATCCGCCACTTGACCCGGTGGTTCTGCAGCCAATTGTCAACATTCTGCAACGTGTTTCAGCTGAAATCGCTGATTCACTGCCGGATGCCTCTGCCAGGCTGCCACAAGTGGAGGCCTGGTTACAGGCAATATCTGCCGGACAGGTACCACCTGCTGATGACTGGTCTGAGCTACAGGCCGTGCTGTGCGCCGATCACTCACTACCACACCAACTCCAGGCTGCATTATTGTCCCTGTCAGAGAGTGCTGCTGAGGCTGTCCGCGCCGATCTGTTATCGGTGTTGCGCGCTGCCCGCACCTTGTTGTTGCTGCGTGAATCGCCTACCGTGTCCTGTTCTTTGCCTCTGCTATCTGATCCGGTTGCGCTGGCCGGTTGTTTTGACACCGAGGCCTGGTCTGTGGCCAGTTCTGCAGCCAATCTTGCAGATCGGTTGCCTGTCGTGCTGACTACGGTGCTCTGGCAGACTATGCTGCCACCCACCGCCCTGGCAGCACTGTCGTATTTTTCGCATGCGCCTGCTGCAGCTTCGCAGGAACGTCTGGTATCGGTGCTGCACAACCTGGCTGCTGTAGCTGCAAACGCCGATCACCCTCTGATCTCACCCGACGATGTCACAAAACTGAAGACCTGGTATAAAGCTGAATGTGCGATTCTGCACGATGTCTGCACCCTGATTGAATCCGTACTGACCATCTGGCAGCAGGATACCTCTGCACCGCTGTCTGTTTCTCTTACACCGGTCTGTTCCGGGCTGACTCAATTATTGCAGCAGTTACGCTCACAACCTGGCATTATTGATCGCATCTCTTTGTTACGTCTGACAGCACTGTTATCATTGTTATTGTCAAGCTGGCGTGTTCTGGCAGCAGATACCAGCGACCCGACAACTCTCAGGACACTGGCAACCCGCTGTCGTACGCTGCAGGCACAATTATCAGCACTGGATAAATCTTTGTTAGCAGATTTCAGCCAGTATGAAGGCTGGTGGTTGCCACTGGTTTCTGCTGCACCAGATCCGACCCTTTCTCCGCTATTGCTGACATTAACGAATCATCTGACCCGTGCGGGCAATACAGCGGCTGAGGCTGGTTTCAATGCCTCTATGCAACACTTACAGACTATAGCAGCATCGCATGATGCAGCTAAGGAGAGCTTGGCGTTGCTGACCCGCAGTCAGCAACAAACACAGACGCTGCTGACATCCTGCCACCTGCCTGAAGCGATTCAACGGGTGCAGGACTTCATCACCTTATCTCAGCAGGTGCAGACGAAACAACAGGGGATTGGCTGGACCTGCCAGGATGCCGGTCTGGTATTATTGTGGCCGCACCTCAGGACCTTGTTTGCCCGGCTTGCACTGCTTGATGAGGATGCGGCATTTGTCGATGATGCGGCCCGGCTCAAGGCTCAGGCCCTGCTGATTGCGCTGCTGGACACCGAACCTTGTTCTGAGATGTGGTGTGTCGCGAATGTACTGGTTGGTTTGCCAGCGGATACGCTGATCTCCGAACCGGTATCCCTCAGCGCGGATGAACTGAATCAGGTTGACCAGTTACTCACTTCAGTCATTGCACAATGGTCAGCGTTAAAACAGATGTCATTGCCAGCCTTTCGTACTTTGTTTCTGCTGCGGGAGGGCACCCTGTTCCCGGACGTTCAGGATGTGCGCCTGGAGGTCACACAACATCCGGCAGATGTACTGCTCAGCAAGCTACCCTGGGGCATCGGGATCATTGCCCTACCCTGGTTACCATCCAGACTGCTCCGGGTGGACTGGCCCGATGGCCTGAACTAACAAGTGCAAAACTTAATTTATGGTCTGTCAGCACAATCCACCTGATCCCTGTGACGCCTGAAGAGCAACAGGACCTGATTGAGATTGTGGCATCTGCAGCGCAGAAGACGCGCTGGAGTTTTTACTGGCAGACGCCAGTACTATCGGCACCGCCCTGTTTTACGACCCGCTGTTCTTACCCCGTCTCAATCAGGGGATACTGGATTATTGTGAACGACACCATATTGACCTTTCAGTCAGCTGATCGGTCAGTTACAACATATTGAGGTCATACTTATGCGTTCAACACAAACCCGCCCATGGGTCATAATCTTACTCGGCGGACTACTGACCAGTCAGATCAGCTCTGCGCAGCCGGATGAAATCCGACTGAATCGCGCCTATCAATACGGCCTGCTGGATGCCTCGCGTGTGACTCAGGAAGAAATCAGCGATCAGTTAAATGCGATTCATCCAGATAACGACAGCCTGATCTGGAACCAGGACAAAACCAAGCTGCTGGTGGTTACCTGGAAGTCAAAAAAATCATATGAAGACTATCTGAAACCTGAGACGACCACGTCAACCAGTGAGGATTATGTCGTCTGGGTCACACTCGCACCACAAGTACAACAGTTCTGCCGGAATTTACCCGAAGATCACAGAAAAGACGGTGATCAGATCGCCTTGCGACTAAAGCAGTATCTGGGTCTGAAGCATACCTGGGATTATGATGTATTCGTTGAACTGTGGGTGTCACCGGATGATTTGTTCCGGCCCTGTGTTGATCCGGAGACGCAGGATACACAGTGTAACCTGAACTTTGGTAATGACATTCCTGTAGTCAGAAATATCAGAGATTATAAAAGTTTTTATCAGAACCTGTACTACACCAGCTTCCGTCGTGCCGGTGGCGCACCTTGGACCGGCCTGGGTTATACCTATAACTGGGACCGGCATGGTCTGTCTGAAGTCGGTGCCAGCGAATATATTCTGGTACCAGGCGCTACCTATGAAATCAAAGATGCGGTTCCAACCCTGACGTATTGCGGGCTATCTGAATGACGCTGCAGCAACGCCTCACCGAACGGCTACAGGCTCAGTTCACACCTGTCCATCTGGATGTTGTGAATGAAAGCGGCCAGCATAACGTCCCTGCCGGTGCTGAATCACACTTTAAGGTCACGCTGGTGTGTACGCAGTTTGCAGAACAACCGCTGATCAGGCGCCACCGGGCAGTCTACCAGGCGCTGGCAGGTGATATTCAGGCAGCGATTCATGCACTGGCGCTGCATACCTATACACCGGAGGAATGG
>JAHDBG010000053.1 GCA_020630515.1 Gammaproteobacteria bacterium | reverse complement strand
CTGTAGTGGATAGTCCAGAATCAGGTTTTTGAAGTTCTGATCATGTGTCATGTGGCCGGTCGTCTGAGTTGTGGTCTGACACTGTCCCGGATCTGGTTTCCAGAGCAGTGACCCGGGCTTCCAGTGCAACCAGTTTCTGGCGGGTACGGTACAGCACGGCTTGTTGAATATCGAACTCTTCGCGACTGACCAGGTTCATTTCGCGTAAGGTATGTTCTATCGCTGATCTGAGGTTGCGTCCGGAATCTTCAGCAAGTTGTTGTATGCCGGCGGGGAGGCTGGCGGCGAGTCGCTGGCTGAGCTGGTCTATCAGATTGGGGTCAAGCATCGGCTTTTATCAGGGTGTTTCGGGTGAGGGCGATGGCCTGGTGAATGGCGGCCTCCAGGCTGCCGGTGTCGGCTTGTCCGCTGCCTGCAAGTGGCAGGGCGGTACCATGGTCAACTGAGGTGCGGATGATCGGCAGGCCGAGTGTGATGTTCACCGCTGTGCCGAATCCTTTGTGTTTCAGTACCGGTAGGCCTTGGTCATGGTACATCGCCAGGACGGCATCGGCCTGTGCTAGGCAGGTCGGGTTGAATAAGGTGTCGGCAGGTAGCGGCGGACTGAGTCGGTAGCCTTCCTGACGTAGTGTGTCCAGGACAGGTGCGATGATGTCGATTTCTTCGCGCCCCAGGTGGCCTTGTTCGCCTGCATGTGGATTCAGTCCGGCAACCAGAATATTTGGTCGGGCGATGCCGAAACGAGTGCGCAGATCGTGTTCCAGAATCCGCAGGGTCTGTTCGAGTCGCTCCGCAGTGATCGCTGCCGGAACCTGGCTGAGTGGCAGGTGAGTGGTGGCCAGCGCAACGCGCAGGCCGGGACAGGTGAGCATCATCACCGGCATGCCGCCGGTGATCTCAGCGAGGTATTCGGTATGGCCGCTGAAGGTGATCCCGGCATCGTTGATGTTGCCTTTGTGTACCGGTGCAGTGACCAGCGCGGCATATGCGCCGTTCAGGCAGCCGTTGGCTGCCTGGCGTAGCGTTTCCAGGATGTAGGCGGCGTGGGTTGGGTTGAGTTGACCGGGTATAGCGGGGGTCGGCAGTGTGGTGGGGCGCAGATACAGCTGGCCTGCGTCAGCCGGTGGTGCGTCCGGGCCGGGCCAGGTGCGCAGTTGCAGAGGTAATTTTAGTTGGTGCGCGCGTTGCTGCAGCAGGTTGGGATCGGCAATCACGACCAGCGGGACTGGCCAGGGCTGTTGTGCGATCTGTACGATCAGATCAGGCCCGATACCCGCCGGTTCTCCGGTAGTCAGGACAATGGGTCGGTCTGACTCAGGCGTCCGGTGGGTTGTCATCGGAATGGATTTCGATATAGGCTGCGCCGCGCAGACGCTGCAGGTAGGCCAGTCGTGCTTCTTCCGCCTTGCGCATCCGGATCTGTTCCCGGATCAGCTGGCGGGTGTGTTCCTGAGTGTTATTATGCTCGCGTTTGCCCAGCACCTGGACAATATGCCAGCCGAAGCGTGTCTTGAAGGGCTCGCTGATCTGATCATCCGGTGTGTTGCGCATCTGTACAGCGAATTCAGGTACCATGTCATCCGGGTTGACCCAGCCCAGTTCACCTCCGTTGACAGCGGAGCCCGGGTCAGCAGAATGAGAACGCGCCAGCAGGGCAAAATCTTCTCCGGCCAGTATCCGGCTGCGCAGCTGCTGTAATTGTGTCCGGGCTTCCGGGTCTCCGGTGGTGCGGTCTGTGCGGATTAGAATATGGCGTGCTGCGATTTGTGGGATCAGTACTTCCGGCTGATCTGGCTGGCCGGTCAGCTCCTGGTCTATTTCATCCTTGCTGACCTGGATCTGGCTGGTGACTTCGTGCCCGATCAGGCGATTGATGATCAGACGGTTGCGGACATGTTGCTGAAACCGGTCAAAATCCACGCCTTCTTCGACCAGTCTGGAACGGAAGCGCAACAGGCTGAGGTTTTTTTCCTGACTGAGCTGCATCATGGCCTGGGTGACCGCCTGTTCGTCCACACTGATGCCCAGTCGGCGTGCTTCATGCAGCTGTAACTGCTCTGCGATCAATCGATCCAGCGCAGTACTGAGGACTTCATCGCGCTTCGGCATCGGGTCAGTCTTGTTGTTGCGCAGTTGCCGGGATAAGTTTTGTGCCTCACGCCCGAGCTCGCTGAGCATGATGATATCGTCATTGACGATGGCAACGATACGATCCAGCAATTCACCAGCCTGAGCGAGGCTGCTGATCAGGCACAGAGCGACAAGTGTGGTGCGCATAAGGAGTGTCTCTTGCAGAGAGGCACCTCTGAACACTGCTGCGCTCGCAAATACTTTGTTGAAAAGTGCTCATGTACGATTCGTACACTGCGTTTTTCGCCTCGTTTTTGCTTCGCTCGCGACGTTTGTAGAGGTGCCCGGAGTGCTGATTCAGCGGAGCAGGCGATCCATGCGTTGCCCGAATTTGCCGAGTCCGTTCAGTTCTATCTGAAACAAGAAGGATAAATCGTTTTGTTCCTGCTTGTCCAGCATGTTGTGTGCCAGTGCCCGCAGGCGCCAGCAACAGGTACGGTATTCCATGCCAAGTATTGCCTCGCGTGTCCGTTGTTTATTCAGGTCGTATTGCCAACGGCTCATCAGCAGTATCGTCTCTGTTAACGGCCAGTCCAGTCTGATATCGGCATGTTCAGTGACCGCCGCGTGGCGCCGATAGGTGATACCGGCACGTTGTATGTCACCCGTCTGATAGGCTGTCTGTAAGGTGAACTGATCAGATGTGTCAGAATCCCGGGTAAATTCGCTGCTGATCTGCCAGTGCGGTCCCAGCTCAGCCCGCAGGTTGCCGACCAGTGCTGAGCGGGCACTGGTCGCAGGTGCCTGCCCCGGCAGCGTGACCTGACGATCCCTGAAGTACAGGATCTGGCCGAGACTGGCGGTCAGATAATCGCGATAAGTTGCTGCGTCCAGGAGGCGTGTGGTCAGTCCGACGGCAATCTGATTCGTATCTCCGACCCGGTCAGCACCGGAAAACCGGCCTTCCCGGAACAGGTGGCGGATATTGACAGATCGGGCTGAGGTGTCAAACATCGGCAGGTCATCCTGCTTTCTGGCTCTGATGTACTGATATTGTATGCGTGGTTCCAGTGTCTGCAGGCCGGGTCTGCCGCGATACGCGAATGGGCGCTCGAAAGATAAACCGCCATCCAGGCTGAGATGCTGGCTGAAACGATCCCGGCTGTGGGGTGCCTGATTCAGCTGGTACCGGGTGTAACGCAGGCCGAGTTTCGGCGTGAGGTGATAATAGCTGGTCTGTTGTGGCCAGCTGATGCCGGGCACGATATCCAGGCGGGTGCCTTCAATCATCGTGTCGCCAGGCTGATCGAACCGTACCAGCTCGGCATCCAGGTGATACTGCAATTGATTCCGCTGGCTGGCATCACGTTTGTGCAGGGTGATCTGCGGCAGCATACGATACGGCTGACTGCTGGTGTTGAGTCGTTGATAATCGTTGAGTCGGGCCTGTATGTGCCAGTCGTCAGTCTGATAACCCAGTGCGACGGAACTTGGCAGCAGGGTGGTGCTGGCGGCGGACAGGGTATCACTGAAATCCGTCAGATAGTCCTTATCCGAAACATAATTCAGATCAAGCCGACTGTATAGCTGCGGATTGTAGCGGCTCTGGCTGCGCCAGGCGAGATAGCCACGGCGGCGGCTCCTGCCGGTATATTGTCGATCATGTGGCAGATAATCGGCCTGTATTTTGCTCTGTGTCGTACGGGTCAGAAGTCGCCACTCGCTGCCGAACAACAGGCCGCGACGTCCCAGAATGACGGGTGTCAGGGTCAGATCATAATCCGGTGCCAGATTAAGATAATAGGGTATCTTCAGCCGGATGCCATCGGCAGCAGAATAGCCCACACTCGGTGGCAGAAAGCCACTTTGTCGCCGGTCATCCAGCGGAAAACGCAGCCAGGGCGTATAGCCGACTGGCACATCCAGGAAGCGCAGTGTGGCATGGTGCAACGTGCCCCAACCGGCAGACTGATCTAACATCAGTTGTTCCGCCTGCAACTGCCAGTCGGTCTGTTCCGGTGGACAAGTGGTATAGCTGATATGCTGATAATGGCTGCGGCTGCCATCCTGCAGAGTAGCCTGTGCCGCGCTGCCGCGCGCTGATGTCGCCGGCAGGTAATAGCGGACCTGGTGCGCTTGTCCGGACTGATCGCGCAAGCGATAGGTGAACCAGTCAGCGTTCAGGTGCAGATCAGGGCGTTGCCAGACCACCGTGCCACGGGCCTGTATCTGTTGTTGCTGACGGTCTACAATAGCCGCATCTGCACTGACCTGAATGGTGCTGTGGTTCTGACGGGGTGCGGGCGCTGTCTGACGATCAGCACAGGTTGCTGGCTGACGGATGCGTTGATCCGGCACGGGCGCAGCCAGCGGCTGTGCCTGTTCCGGAGTGAGCCAGCTCAGGCCGAGTACGATGATGACGTGGTAATAAGGTAACAATGGCGATGTTCGACACTGGTTTCAAAGGAATGCAGATAGTATGGCGGCAAATCGCATGGCGCGCAAACCCGGTGTCTGGCATAACAATGTATCAGGTTATGTCAGGTAACTGAAATGAGTCTCGCCAGAACCTTATGCCGCGCTGCGGCTGGTGTTGCTGCACCACAGGTTACTATCGAAACACATCTGGCCAATGGTCTGCCGGGTATCAGTATTGTCGGTTTGCCGGAAAAGGCGGTACAGGAAAGTCGGGACCGGGTACGTTGTGCTCTGCAGAACAGTGGCTTTGAAGTGCCGAAGCGTCGTATCACGATTCATCTGGCACCTGCGGATCTACCGAAACAGGGTTCTCGGTTTGATCTGGCGATTGCGATCGGTATTCTGGTCGCCAGCGGACAGCTGCCGCAGCCGGTATCCGAAGAACTGGAGCTGTACGGCGAGCTGGCGTTGAGTGGTGAGCTGAGGCCGATCACCGGTATTCTGCCTGCTGCCCTGGCTGCTCAGACTGCCGGACACAGTCTGGCACTGCATCCGGACAATCTGCCCGAAGCCGGTCTGACAGAAGATCTGACGTTGTATCCGGTGCCACACCTGCTCAATCTGAGTGCCCATCTGCGCGGACGTACGCCGATCACACCGGCAACCCGTCTGTCTGCCACGCCTGTGGTGCAGGATCTACCGGATCTGGCGGATGTGCGCGGCCAAGCACACGCGAAGCGTGTGCTCGAAATTGCAGCTGTCGGCCAGCACAATCTGCTGCTGATCGGCCCGCCCGGCACCGGCAAATCTATGCTGGCGCATCGTCTGCCGGGCTTATTGCCGGAGATGACCCGGACAGAAGCACTGGAGACGGCTGCGATTGCTTCAGTCGCGGGTTATCCACCTGACCCGGCCCGCTGGCGCCAGCGCCCATTCCGTGCCCCGCATCATACCTGCTCCGGCGTGGCTCTGGTCGGTGGTGGTGGCCATCCGAAACCGGGTGAAATCTCACTGGCGCATCATGGCGTACTGTTTCTGGACGAACTGCCTGAGTACGACAATCGCGTCCTGGATGTGCTGCGTGAACCGATGGAAAATGGCACCATTACCATCGCCCGGGCAGCCCGTAGCGCGACCTACCCGGCGCGTTTTCAGGTGATTGCAGCAATGAACCCGTGTCGCGATGGTTATTATGGCGATGGTAGTGAGCGTTGTCAGTGTACCCCGGATCAGGTGCGGCAATATCAGAATCGTATCTCCGGTCCGCTACGGGACCGTATAGACCTGCAGATTCAGGTGCCGGCACCGCGCCATGAAGAATTGTTTGGTGAGACCCCGACTGGTGAGTCCAGTGCGGTCGTACGGCAGCGAGTACAGGCAGCCCGGGAACGTCAGCAGCAACGCCAAGGGCACAGCAATGCCCTGCTGACTGGCAACAAGCTGGAGGCGCACTGTCGGCTGCAACAGGCTGACCAGCACCTGCTGGCCAGTGCGGTGGATCAGCTGGGACTGTCTGCTCGTGCGTATCACCGTATCCTGCGCGTGGCCCGCAGCATTGCCGATCTGGCAGCGAGTGATGTCATCCAGTGTGCGCATCTGACTGAAGCCATCAGCTATCGTCAGCTTGACCGCACAGGGCACTGAGATGCACCAGACTTATGATCTGTTGATCGTCGGTGGAGGTCTGGTTGGTGCCAGTCTGGCGATTGCGCTGAACGGACACGGATTGCGCATCGGCCTGATTGAAGCGCGTCCATTGGGCGATCCGGGACAGCCGCGCTATGATGACCGGGCACTGGCGTTAAGTTATGGCAGCCGACGTATTCTGGAGTCAATCCGGCTCTGGTCGAATCTGGCAGACCAGATTGCTCCGATCCGGCGGATCCATATCAGTGATCAGGGACACTTCGGTAGTGCCAGGATCACTGCAGATCAGGCACGAGTACCTGCCTTAGGCTATGTGATACCGGCCAGACAACTGAGTCGGATACTCTGGCAGCAGCTCCATCAGTGTGCCGATGTGACGCTGCTGACGCCGGCACAGGTCGTCGCTGTACATCACACACCGGAACAGGCTGATATCACATTGCGCCAGCATGACCAGGAAGTTCAGCTGGCCGCCCGCCTGTTAGTGGCAGCTGACGGTAGTGATTCCACCCTGCGGCAACAATTGCAGATACCCACAACTGGCCGGGATTATCATCAGACCGCGATCGTCGCCAGCATCACACCAGGCCGCCCGCATGCGGATACTGCCTGGCAGCGTTTCACACCCACCGGCCCGGTTGCGCTCCTACCGCAGCGGGCCGGGCATTGCACCCTGATCTGGACGCTACCTCCGGATCAGCATGCTGAGGTGCAGCAATATGATGCAGGACAGTTCTGTGCGGCCTTCCAGCGACAGTTCGGCTATCGTCTTGGTACCCTGCAGCGGGTGGGTCAGCGTCACAGTTATCCGCTCAGGTTGAGTCGGGCACAACAGATTGTGGCGGAACGGACAGTACTGATCGGCAATGCGGCGCATACATTGCACCCGGTTGCCGGACAGGGCCTTAATCTGGGCCTGCGCGATCTGTCTGTTCTGGTTGACTGCGTGCTATCTGCGCATCATGCAGGTAAGGATATCGGTAGTCCTGCCAGTCTCAACCCGTATCAGCAGTCCTGCCAGCGGGAGCACCAGCGACTTGCACGGGCAACCGACAGTCTGGTACGGTTGTTTACCAGTCCGTTGCGCAGCCTGCAATGGGCCAGAAATATCGGCCTGCTGGCATTTGATCATCTGCCACCGGTGAAGCATGCATTTGCCCGTGCCGCAATGGGCCTGAGCAGGCCCGTAGTGGATCCTTAAACTCCAGAGGTGCTCATAAGAGAGATATGCCGCGTTTAAGCAGAATTTATACCCGCACGGGTGACCATGGTACTACCGGTCTTGCGAACGGTGAACGGGTTAGCAAAGGTCATCCACGTATTCAGGCATTAGGCGATCTGGATGAGCTGAACAGTGTTATCGGCATCGTACGGGCGGTCTGTCCTGATTCCGTCGCACTGGAACCGAAGCTGGCCATGATTCAGCATCGGTTATTCGATTTAGGCGGAGAACTTGCGCTGCCAGACCAGACTCTGGGCACAATGGAATGGGTCACGATCCTGGAACGCTGGATTGATACATTGAATGCCGATCTGCCGCACCTGAAAGAATTTATTTTACCGGCTGGCACGCTCGCAGCTGCGCAGTGTCACCATGCCCGCAGTGTGTGTCGTCGGGCTGAACGCAGTTTATGGCAGCTCTCACAACACGAGACGGTGAATCCGCACAGTTTACATTATCTGAATCGTCTGTCGGATCTCTTATTCGTGATGGCCCGTGTACTGGCGCGACACAATGGTGCACATGAAGTTACCTGGCAGCCTGATCAGGAGATTGGCATGCAGCAGCCCCCCCCTGACGCCGTATGATGATGCCCGCGACGATTCACAAAACAGCCATAGTACCCTACACAGATCAGGCGATGTTTGATCTGGTCAGAGATATCAATCGCTATGCTGAATTTTTACCCTGGTGTAGCCAGGCTGCTATCCTGCAGGAAACGGCGCATGAGGTGATCGGTCAGATTGAAATCAACCATCTGGGTTTCCGGCAGGTGTTCAGTACGCGTAACCAGCTCAGTCCGCCACATCATATGTCACTGGAGTTACAGGAAGGGGCTTTTGAGACATTTCAGGGTGACTGGCAATTCCAGGCGCTTGGCGAGGATGGATGTAAGGTGAGTCTGACGCTGAAATTTGTGTTTTCTAACTTTTTGATACAAGCTGCCTTCGGCAAAACATTTGAGCAGATTGCGAATACCTTAGTGGACAGTTTCTGCCAACGTGCACGGGACATCTATGGCACATGATGGCCGGATCAGCGTCGAAGTTGCCTATGCCAGGCCGGATCAGCAGCAGATCATTGCGTTGCAGGTAGCACCCGGCTGTACAATACAGGAAGCGATTGAACAATCCGGTATCCTGCATAAATATCCCGAAATCCGGTTGGATAAGAACAAGGTGGGCATCTTCGGTAAGCTGAGCCAGCTGCAGGTCCTGCTACGGGCAGGCGACCGGGTGGAGATTTATCGTCCGTTGCTTGCTGACCCGAAGGCAGCACGAAAAAAGCGGGCTGCCAGAAAAAAGTCAGCCTCTATAACTGAATCATGACATCCATTTGCAAGCTGTACAGCAATAAACTGATTCAAGTGTTCACTAAAAAATATACTGGCATGTTTAATCATGTTATTATCCGTTTGTGTGCCAACCTCGGTATTAAATTAAAGGAGAATACCTCATGAAAAGATTCAGAATTTTGCTGATCGCAGGTCTGGCTATGGTAGCTGCAGGATGTGCGACAACAAACTCGATCCCTTATAAGGCTTCAACCGGAAATGTGATTGCAATCCAGCAAACATTGGAATCAAGCGGGAAAAAGGTTTCTGTTGGCAACGTTTCAATGGCGCCAGGCGTTGAGGAATCACCAACGTGTCGGCTCATGGGCCCAATTAAGGTTGCTCCAGGCAAATCTCTGGCTCAGTATATAAAAGATGCCTTTATAGAAGAATTATTCATAGCTAAGGCGTATGCAGCAACTTCTGAAACGGTTATTAATGCAGAAATTGAAGGCATAAAGTTCAGTTCTGTTTCACCAGCAAGCTGGGATATAGCCATGTCAGTGAGTTCACCGGGCTCTACAGGTTATCTGGTCTCAGTTAATTATGGATTCGACACAAGTTGGGATGCATACAGTGCTTGTAAGAACGTAGCTGATGCATTTGGCCCTGCAGTGCAGGCTCTTTTAGGGAAAGTAGTCACGCACCCTCAGTTTCCTGACCTGACAAAATAACGCACTGCCAATTGTAGTGGTCGTACGCTGGTAGTAGTAACTTAACTAAGCTGATAGGCAATACCATGAACGAAATAAAAAAACGGGTAAAGCCAACCGCTGAGGAAACAGCAAAGATTGTTTATATCCTCTATCTGATCGGTATAGTCTTTGGCATCACAAGTATCATCGGTGTTATCATGGCATACATCTATCGAAGTGATGCACCGGACTGGTTAAGAAGTCACTATCAGTTTCAGATAAGAACCTTCTGGATAGG
>JAHDBG010000052.1 GCA_020630515.1 Gammaproteobacteria bacterium | reverse complement strand
CAGGAAGTCGTCGAGAAAACCACGTCGATCACGCTGCGCACCGTCACTGGTCAGCCCGAGGCCAAATTGCACGCCCAGCACGATCACGGACAATGCCACCGCAATCAGCAGTGACCACTGTTTTTGCTGACCGTCAAAAGCGCTCATCATGGCGGTGGTCTGGCTCTGACTTATGGCAGCGAGCGCCTGTTGCTGATCAATCAATCCGGATAATTGTTCACTTGCCTGCTGTCGTCTGGTAATCCAGTTCGCCGGCATCGCCTCCATACTGGTGGTCAGCTCTGATATCGCCCTGCTGACCGCCTCCTGGCTCCGGTTTGATGACTGAGCCATCACGGTGTTGTCACGTTCGGCAGCTGCCTGAGTTTCGAGCGACACGTTGACACTAATGAATGAGGTGTAAATCGATATGCCCTCAAGATACAGCCATGAACAGGCCACGAGCGCCAGCCCGACCGATGCGGTTTTCCGGGTTGCCAGATGACCGCACATGCGAGCCAGTATCGCAGCACCAAATAAAATCGCCGTTGGCAGTAGCCAGCCAATTACTTCGCCGCCTGTCAGCCCTGCCGCCCTCTGGTCTAATACCTGTCGCAGCATCAACCACGAGCAACTGAGCGCAGATCCAGCTGCCAGATATGCCAGCAGTACCATTGTGGACGGCAGGCCCTGCGGTTGATTATTTTCCATGTCGACGCCCCCGAGTGAATTGTCCATCCACGAAAGTATTCGCCAGGTATAGCCCGACTGAGCATGTGATAGCCATTGCAGCCATCGGGATGAAATACGCCAGGGTGAAGAATCCAATCAGCCCCGTTGTCAATGTTATCAGTCGCCCTATAGGGGAACCGATCACGTTTAGAGGGTTTGTGATCGTTTTTGTGATCGTTTTTGGCGGGGTGGCCGGTGGTACAGCTGCCGGCAGGGTGGGGGATTTTTCAGGCGCACAAGTGCTGTGCGCGGTATTATCGCGTTGCATGTCAATCTCCATAGGATTGGTGTGAAAGTCCTGGCCGGTCTGGTGTTGGTAGCACCTTTCCGGCAGGCGACTGATTAGTCAGTCATTGAGGCTATCGGCAATCGCCGACCTCAATGTGAGTGTAGGCAATAATCGGGACAATGCCTCAGACACAAAAAAGCCCGAACAATGCCGGGCCTTTCGATTGTATCGCTGGGGTTGGTCAGTCGACGTACTCGAGCGGATACACCTCTGCAGCCTGCCAGCCTTTTTCAGACCTTACCTGCAGGAACTCAACCTCCTGACCTTCGTTCAGATTCTTAAAGCCTTCCGCTTGGATGGCGCGATAGTGAACAAAAACATCTTCACCAGCCTCGTTCAAAATGAAGCCATAGCCTTTTTCGGTGTTGAACCACTTAACGGTTCCGGTTACTGGTGCACTCATTTGGTTTTACCTCTGTTACTAATTACTTCGCTTACTGCGAGCACTTAAGATTGCCGGTTCTTTCGAAGAGAAGCCGTGAACCATGTCACGGCGCGATTTGGTTTGGCCAGCGGCTTTCTCGCTCACCTCGGACCACGGGGTGGCGTTTTCCATCAGGTCGTTTACATAGTCTTCTGCCTGCTCGCGGTACCACCCGCGCGTGCGGGTGTTCGGCGGCCACACAATGGCGCCGGGAAAATCCGGATCGTCTTTGATTCGCTTTTGAAACGTCGTCATGCTTTTAATCTTCAGCATTGCCATGAACTCTCTGCTGTCGATTATCTCGTTATTTAGAGGCATGGGCGGGCCTCTTGGGATTGTGTGGTTGTGTAACGGCGAAGGTTTGTATTGTTTCGCTGGGTGGCAGCGCGTCGACAGATTCATAATCCGGGCAGTCGGGATCTTGCGGAAACGGTCGTAGGACAAAATGCGTCTTATTTTCGTTCCAGTGCACGTACTCCCAACCCTGCTGGTCGGCAGGCCTCGATGATGTGCGTTCCAACAGTGCCACGGCTTCGTCGATCAAACTTCCATAGAGCTCCCGATCAAGCAGCGACTGTAGCCCGTCATCCAACGTAATCATGATATCCAGCAAACGCGCTTGCTGGGGAGTGGTGTTATTATCGTGTTGCATCGTCAATTCTCATTCAATTGGTGGTGTATGTACCGGGCGGGGGTGTTCGATACCCTTTGCCCGGTGCGCTCTTGATGAGCACTCCATCACAATAACCGCATTTTTTTGTGCGCGTCCAGTTACTACAGTTGCACGTAGTTTCGCAGCGGTGGCTATCAGGCGGCTTGCTGCTGGAAATATGACTGAATGTCTATCGGTGGCACGGCTTGTAATTCACTATTCTGGCAAAGCCATTTGTCGACATGCACAGAGCTGTGGCCTCCCTCCTGGAGCTTAAACGCCACCGTCTGTGAGGAGTAATGCACTACTTTACCGTCCGGCTTGTATTGTCCCGGCAGGTCACGCGTGTATCGATGAGCTGTTTCCCTATCGATGCGTAAATCACGGTGCAAAGCATTCACCGTCAGCATTACATCAGCTTTGAAATACTCTGCTACTTCCGCCCGGTAATACAGTGGAATATCTTTTTTGCTGACCCCGCGCTCCACCAGGTGGCACTCGTCCCAGCACTCCACCTCAAAATTGATGAGCATCTGCAGGTCATCACGACCCAATGCTTTTTCGATGACGGCTATTGATTCCAGCTTGGGCAGGATACGTCTGCAGTCAATCAGCGTTTCATCGGACACGCCGTCCGGGCAGGGTCGGTTTAGATATCGAAAAACATCCACCGCCTTTGCTTGGTTGTTGAAGGCCTCCAACGTATCGGCAAGGGAGTAGTCCCGCGATCTCCAGCGCTTCAACTCGCTCGGATGTGGTTCAAAGTCGACTATTTTCATGGTTTGAGACCCGTGTTGTTGTAGGTCGATCTGGAGGTAATCTCTCTCTCAGACACCGTAACTCGCAAATACCCCCGTTGATAAAAAAATCGCGTCTGGGGACCCGTGATGATTTTACTCAGCCAAAATGTCGCACCTGCTTTCATCCATCTACTTTGTGTGTAGACCTAAACCCACTTAATGCGACGCGACATTGGTTTCAAACTTACTTGTATGTGCGGAGCCTTGCGCGAAAATCCCTCGGTCGCGGCAAGCCTCACTAAAGATAGTTTCGATTTATTTGCCAGCCAAGCTGGCCCTTGTCCACACCTGATCAAATAGCTATCGCACTGGCTTGGGTAGCTTGGGCAGCTTCGTTTGTGGTGCATCACCTGTTTCACGGTGAAGCGGCAGACCTATTGCTCAATTAATCGCTGCGTTCGAAGTACAGCCCATAACAGATGATTCTCGCGGTGTATGCCAAACTTTTTACTTTGTCGCTGCTTAGCACCTCGGGCCTGCCTTTTAAGCACAGCCTGGCAGCCCGCACAAACCGCGGCTGCCTGATGGTCGCCAGCTTCAAACTTGTACCTGGTTGGTTGTATAAGCTCGGTCGGCGCATCCGGTCCCAGACACTCAGGCACCCACTGACATTGACACGGGATATGTGCCGGCCTCGTCAGGTGTCGAATCAGATCTGGCTTATGTTTTTTAAGTAGTGACACTAGGTCGCTGTCTACCAGGTGCGCGGGTGAAGCTTTGAGTGTGTCACCGACAACATAAAGCTGGATGCCGCGAGTCATGCATTGCTGAACTATCTCTTGCAGAAGACTCATATCGTCACTGCCCTGGCATTTTTTGTAGAAGTTAGTTTTTCAAAAGTGCCTTCGGTGCCTTCAGTGCCTTCGGCTTTTTCGAAGTTACTGGAGCTACTGTAGGCACTTTTACCGAAATAGGTTTCGCTATCTTTTGCCAGTCGAATACCTACAAGCAATGCACGGCGGTTGTCCGGGTCTTGTTGGCGACTCACTACGTGACCGGTATCTGCCGCTACTTCGATGACCTTATTCGCAAATGTATTGTTAGCGGCTGGTTTACGTCCGGTTTCTTCGCACCATTCGCGATAGTTCGGGTAAAGCTGCAAACTCGCCTCATGATCACCCGGTTTCCATCTCCCTATCTGAGTCGCCGCGAGCGGGTCGCACATGCAGTGCTCAATCATCCAATCAGCTACACTATTACCTGAGCGCATACTCAGTCGATTATCTGCAATGATTCGCGGTGACAGGGTTTCGAGTAGTTGTTGAATTTCAGCTTCAGATAATTCGAGCAGCCACCGAATAAAACCGGGGATTTCACGATGGAGAACAGATTCTTCACCACCGGCATCATTCCACCGCTGGAGCTCTTGCGCTGATGGGCGCTTATCAAATCGCGCTGTAATTTTTCTGCGCTCTGTCCCGCTATCACTAGCCAGTATGTCGTCATTGGTAGAGATTAGAACCGCGCCTCTGTACTGAAAGCCGCCGGTCTGCTGCTGATTTTTACGCTCCAGCGGTAGCCAATCCCCGCCAGTCATAGATTTGAGCATGTTCAACTCTCCTGCGTACTTGCCCGCCTCATTGATTAAGCAAAGTCGCTTATCGAAGTGTTTCGCCAGCTCGAAGCGGTTGTTCTCAAGGTCGCTAATCTTGCTAGTGGCGGTGTTGGCAGCACCGACCAGAGCGACTACTAGACGTTGAAACGTGCCTTTGCCGGTACCCCCGAGGCCACGTAGAATAAGTATTTTCTGTACTGGTATTCCACGGACAAGAGCTGCGCACCACGCTCGCAACACTTGCACCGTATCGCCGTCATCATCGACACACATTGTCAGCCATGACTTGATTGTTTCGCATTGGGCCAGCGGGTCGTAGCTGTGTGGCAATACGTAATCCGTCGCACAATCTGGTGCCGCTGGTTTCAGTTCACCGGTCGACACATCCAGCAGACCATTCTGAAACGGCACCACACCAGTTTGTAGTTCTGGTATCGGTAACCGGTCCAGAGTCTCTAGGTTTTCCATGATCGCGTTAACGTAGCGGTTGCTGTGGCCTCTCGGCTCGGTACCGAGCTCAACTTGCTTGGCAATCAATCGCTTTGCTTTGCTGTTATCGGTTAGCCGGTGCCAATGCGTGTCAGACCATAATGCCCACGTCGCTGAATTGATATCGTATGCGGCGATGTTTGTTAGATATAGCGCGACGTTTTTCGCGGCATGGCTTTCTATTTTTAGCTTCGGTGGGGTGTCCGATGTCAGTAAATACCCTTCTTCGGGCCCGGGTCTAACCGTCCGCAACTGTGAGGCGCTCATGACAGACAACCTGCGCAATATAAATCATTAAAATCGGTGCCTGGTACCCCTGGAGGAAATTCCGGGACTGAATACTCCGCACCGATAGCGCGAGCGGCTTCAATGGCTTTGGTCTTACCTGGGTTTCCATCAGTGTAGCGGTCATTATCTGCCGCTATGATTGCCCTGTCATTAGGGTGTACACGGCGAATATCACGTGCCACTGGCAGCAAATTGTCTTTGTTCAGAGCAGCAACAACCACTGCAGTCGGGTCTAGCGTTGCAAGCGTGCATCCTGTGGCTACACCTTCGCAGAGAATAAGATGGGTGTGCTTGTACGGCCTCTGGACAACACAATAAGCCCCAGCCCATCTGGCACCTGGATACGGCCATTTTCCACCTCTTTCGCTAATGTGTTGGATGTTGACCACCGCTCCCCGGTACTCAAGCGGCGCAACCACGCAGAGCCTACCGTTGTATTCGTGTGTCCTAAATAGATGTGAGAATTTTTCTATTTGCTTGGCGACAAAGTAAGCAAATACAGGTGGTGCTTCACATAGACTCGCCCAGATTTCGCGAACCTCACCCGCCTTGGATTGATAGCGGGCCTCATCTACTGCAATACGCTGCCGCTGAACCTTACGCATTACCTGCCAATCAATCTGTGATCGCTCTGCGCCAGTTGCCTGCCAGGTTTCACGCAATCCGGTGCTGTAGTCACCATACGCAGCACCACCGCAGTCGTCAGATCGCCAGCACCAGCCCGCCCGGTTGCTCGACTTTTTACCAATTCCCGGAAAACGTGTGATTGCTCCGCAAGGAATGTGTTGCGGTGGCCTCATGCCCGCAGCCATGATTGCATCTTGCAGTGTGGTAGTATCTAAACTGTTTGCTGATTTGCGTTTTGAAAAGCCCCGGGCACCATCCGGGGTTTTTTTATGCTCGGGTGAGAGTGTGGTCATGCGCTGACCTCCGGAGCTGATTCTTTCGGTGTAAGAAATCTCTCAATTACCGACCTCCGGTAATACACTCGGCTGCCAATGCGAACACAAGGCAATTCCTTTTGATGCTTGTCTTGCGAGCGCCAGTTGCGCAGTGAGACGGCTTTCAAGACGCCGCCGGTCTGTTTTTCGATCTGTGTTTCAGTGAGTAATGGGTCTGAGACTGTGGACAACACTGATTGTGACGGGTTGATTTGCTGCATAACGTATCGACTCCTGTTGATGTCGATGAGATATGTTATGCATGTGCGGCTGGTTGTCGATAGCGATCAGGGGGCTTCCCGCCATGAATTTGCGGCTATCTGGCATTCGAGCCAGTGTTTGACGACCTTGAATGCAAATTCTTTGTCATCAATGAACGCCACGTCAAACAAATCAACACTGCCCTTGTCAGTTAGTACGAACGCAAGATGAAAGACTGCCCTTTCTGCAGCGATACCTTTCTTTTTTTTGGGGGGGAGGTGGCCACATAGTTTGTTCGCCAATGGTCTGACAATGTTCTTCCTGAACTTCACGGGATGGTCAGTTGCTAACTGCAGTCTGCGCAGCTCTTTCATTGCTATTTCGGTGAGTTCGTCTGAATCTGCTGTAGGGTGCTGTCTACGCAACTTTCTGACGATGTTATGTTGCTCGGCGTACTTTGAGTCCGCGCCGGCCTGTTTGGATTTGCGCTTGGCGGCAAAGTGATCGTCACTCAGCTGCTCGTGCTGGTTGCACCCAAAGCTGAGACCGGCTTGAATGCCCAGTGCTACCGCCTGACAGTTTTCGGGGGTGAGCTTATCTAGGGTTGCTTGGAAATATTTGATTGTGAATGTGCTGGGTTTTATGCGGCTTCGAAACTTTCCATCATCCATGTACATGCAGCTCCAGGACATCAGCGATCGTATCCTGCGACTGGCGTAACAGCTCATTTGCGACTCTGTTGGAGGCCGTGAGCAATTCTTCTGGCTCTACTTGGATGTAGTCCAGATCAACCTTCAGCTCCCCGGTGATCTTATGATTCACCAGCATGGCACCAACCTTCATTGGCAATGATATCTTCGCCGCGGTAGTCCTGAATGTGCGCCTGAGATCGTGCGGAGTAAAGTGCACGCCTGACAGCTTTCTGATTGCTATGATTGCCTTGCGCGGGGTCTGTATAGGCTTGTCGCCGCTTTTGTCGGCAAAAAGATAACCGTCACCATTTTCCAGTCTCTTGAGCGCAATCTTGAGCAGCTCGTCGTTAAGTGGTAACTCTGTATCCTTCTGTCGGTTCTTTGGGTCGCGCAAGACAAAAAACCGTTCTTCGATATTTATGTCGGACGGCTTGAGTTTGGCCGTTTCGTCTACCCGGCAACCGGAAAACAGCAGCCAGCGTAAAAAGTCCTTTGCGATGGAAAACTGAGCGTTCTGAATGTCGTCCGGCAGCGTGTGCAGTGCATGCAAAAAGCCGTGCATTTGTTTCGGCCTGATGTACCCCTTGCGCGGCTGGATAGTCGGCCATAATGACTTTCGGCTGATCACATCGCAGGGGTTGCCATGCTCGCGTAGTTCCTGGTGTTCTGCGATGGTGCTGTTACAGACCGCCCGCAGATAGCGAGCTTCAACAGCCGCCGCAGCCGGCGCTTTTTTCACACGACGCCGGAACCACGTTTCGACCATGCTTTCAGTGATCCTGATAAGCGGCTTGTGCATCCACCTTTCGAACTGAGGCTCCTGCATCGGCATTTTGCCTTTTGCTGGATCTCTCTGTTCATCGGTTCGCACGTGAAAAACCTTCCGGTACTCTGCCGACGTCCTGCTTGAATGCTTGTGAGCCTTGTTCGCTAAATGCAGCTCGAGCGCATTAGCCAGTGTTATAGACTTCCTAGTGCGCCTTTCGCGTTTGCGCTGTTTTTTTAAATGAGGGTCCTTGCCGTCTGCAATTTTTCCGCTGTACTTTGCCGCTATCTTGCGAGCTTCATCGACTGAGACGTCAGCCGGATCGCCGATAAGAATGCGACGGGGCACGCCTGAGACCTTTCCGTAGTAATACCAGCTCATCGCGCTGGTGTGAGATACGCGAAGACGCAACTTGCGCGTGTGGTTCTCGTGGTCGTCGAAATACCAGTCGACTGAACCATGGTCTGGTGGTGGTTTCAGTTTCTCGATCCGGCTTTTGGTGAAACTCAGCGGTTTGGCTGTCATGACAAGATCTACCCCAAAAACCGTTGCTACCCCATTGCTACCGCAGGGAGTTATATTTACAAGTCTGCCATCCGGCCTGTAGGTCGCCAAATGTCACTGCATGTTGTTGATAATATTATATGAAACTATGATTGTAGATACAGTGTGATATCGGTAGATATAAGTTAAAACTGATTTGTAATCAGCCGGTCGGCGGTTCGACTCCGTTCGCCAGCTCCAATTTATTTGTTCAAAAACAGTGTTTTATTACAATCCTCCGAAACGCTGTCCAAAATGTAAAAACTCGTTACTACCTCATTGCTACCCTCGAAGCGTGGTTTCGGCTAAACGCTGTTTGTACGCTGCCGATCTCTGGCACAGAAGCGGCTGCCAGACTGGAGAGTTGAGTGCGCTACTTGAATGAATTAAATTGGACGTAAGGTGTCGAAAGGTAGTGGGCATATGGGGAGAAAATTGTGAGTGCCATTGAACAAATAGAGATAGCCGACGCACCAGTGACGGAAATCCAGGAAGCGCTCGCTAGGCTGAATACTGAGCTCGAGAGTGGCGTGATATATCGGCCTGACCAACAACCGGAAGATGCTGAGCGGCTTTATCGCATGCGCGGCAACGGTATCGCCCGTTCTTTTTACACTGAGTACGATCAAGATTATCGGAGCTGGGTTGCGACGATCGTTTGGATCGTTCCTGACTACCCGCAGCACAACGAGCAACTTCTGAACAATTGGACGGAGCTATGCCAGCTTGGCAGTGGGCGTATATCAGACCATGTCGCGTTTGCGTACTGCGACTATGTAACTGCGTCGGAATACACCGAGCGTTATGAAGTGCCTGAATGGTCATCCATACTTGTTGAAGTAAATGTCGTTAGGTCGTAATTTACTTGATTACACTGAGCGTTGTTTCAACACTGCCCAATCAGAGGTGGAGTACAGAAGGTGTATTTCATCTGCGTACTACGCTGCTTGGCATGCGATATGTGAGTCTATCGCTGACAAGTTTGCTGCTGAATTGAGACCTGTGTTGTGCCGCTGTCCGGCACATGAAAAGGTTAAGGTGTGCGCAGCTAATTTGAGGTCTCGCGATTCCAAGTGGCTGCCTGGGCACGAGCTAACGCCAGAAATGGATCAGTTTTGTACTCGATTTATTATGCTGCAGAAAGACCGGCATAACGCAGATTACAGTGTTGTCGGTACCTTTTCCCAACAGGATGCACGGCAAGCATGGGTGTTTGCTGAATCTATAGTTAATGACCTGCTACCTGGGTTGCAAGGTACGTTTGAGTATGATGCTTTTGTGTTGGGTTGTATTGGGCTAAAGCCGGCAAACAGGGATTGAGATAGCGGTGTCATCCATGACGATTTGCAATCCCTCCATGTAAAACCACCCAAACTCGAAAGAGCCTGAACATTGCCTGGTCTGATTGCCTGCGATCATCCCACCGCTGCAAACCGCTGCTTTACCCTGCCGGCTGCCGTCCTTTCGAATTGATCCGGATAACGGTCTACCAAGTCTGTCAGTATCCGCGCCCCGACTTTCGAGCC
>JAHDBG010000051.1 GCA_020630515.1 Gammaproteobacteria bacterium | reverse complement strand
ATTGTCTGGTAGGCGCGATCGGATTCGAACCAACGACCCCCACCATGTCAAGGTGGTGCTCTAACCAGCTGAGCTACGCGCCTGTATCAGGGCATCCCTGAAAACAGCTGAGTTTGCGATGTTTTCAGAGATACCCGACCGATAGCGGTTAATCTACTTGATTTTATACCATGATGGCAAGCTTTTTAACACGCATCATACCTCATTGCATGATGTGTCTTCTGTTCTGTTCTGTCAGTCTGGCACAGGCAGCACCGCCGCTGGTACAGTCGTGGACCAGCAGTCAGGGCGCGCAGGTAATGTATGTGCAGGCAGATGACCTGCCGATGCTGGACATCCGCGTGGTGTTTCTGGCGGGTAGTGCGCGGGACGGTACGCAGCCGGGGTTAGCGCAGTTTACCAATGCATTATTAGCGGAAGGTGCAGGAGACTGGGATGCACAGACCCTGGCTGGCCGGATAGAGGCCGAAGGGATTCAGCTCAGCAATGGTGCTGACCGGGATATGGCCTGGGTGGCAGTGCGTACGCTGACCACTCAACCGGCGCTTGCTGTGGCAACAGACAGTCTGGCACAGGTACTGGGAAGACCGCGTTTTGCTCCGGATGCGATCACACAGATTCGTCAGCAATTGCTGGTCGGACTGCGTTATACCGCACAATCGCCAGCGAAAGTTGCTTCAGAACAGTTGTATCAGGCGCTATACGGTGATCATCCGTATGCGCATCCGGTATCCGGTACACCGGAAGGCCTGACTAAGATCAGCCGGTCTGATATCCAGGCATTCCATCGTCAATATTATGTCGCAGCGAATGCAGTGGTTGCCTTAGTCGGTGATATTGATCGTGCAACAGCTGCGACGCTGGCAGATCGGGTACTGGCTGAACTGAACACCGGTCAGAGCGCGCCGGTTCTGCCACCACCGGAGCCTGTATCAGCGCAGCAGGTCCGTCTGGATTTTCCAGCATCGCAAAGTCATCTGTCGCTGGGTCGGCTGGGCGTCAGTCGCCATGATCCGGACTATTTCCCGCTGTATGTCGGCAACCATATCCTGGGAGGCAGCTCGCTGAATTCCTTATTGGGCGAGGCCGTACGTCATCAGCGCGGATTATCTTACAGCGTGTACAGCTATTTCAGGCCGATGCAGGTACCAGGGCCCTTCGCGATGGTTGCTCAGACGCAGAACGCACAGGCTGAAGCAGCGTTGCAGGTGATGCAGGATGTATTACAACAGTTTATGGTGCAGGGGCCAACGCCGGCACAACTACAGGACGCAAAACAATATATCACCGGGAGCTTCCCGTTATCAGTCGCGAGTAATCGTAAGATTGTCGAATATATTGCCATGATGGGTGTTTATGATTTGCCCCTGGACTGGTTAGCAACCCTGCCAGATAAAGTCATGGCAGTGAGTGTGGACCAGATTCGCACCGCCTTCCGACGCCGGATACAGGCACAACAACAGGTTACGGTGGTTGTCGGCGGGCAGCATGCTTCAGAATAGATAGTGGTTATATTTGAACTGTCAGTGTCACATCATAACTGGTGAGTCATCAGCCGATCCCCTGATGTCGCTCCACTGATCGCCAAATCAGCGGCAGTCAAAATTTAACCATTACCCCCACGCTGTCATTCTGCGCGCAGCGCAGCTGCAGTCGCAGAATCTACCTGATCTGCCACTAATCTATCCCCGTCTGACCCCGGAGGATTCCGCGACTGCGCGCGGAATGACGCCGTGTCATCCTGAAAGCAGCCACGAGAGTGTGGTTCGTGCCACTTCCTGATTCATGCAGACACACATAATCTGACCCATTACCCATAGGCCGCTAATTTCCGATTTACTGCATCCACACAAAACGCTTCCGGGTC
This sequence comes from Gammaproteobacteria bacterium, assembly GCA_020630515.1. Classification (GTDB taxonomy): domain Bacteria; phylum Pseudomonadota; class Gammaproteobacteria; order Chromatiales; family Chromatiaceae; genus JAHDBG01. Next base: position 8,409 of record JAHDBG010000051.1, on the reverse strand, counting down.
AAAATCCTCATCACCCATCCACTCCCGCATGTCTTCGTATTGTTCATGCTTCGGATCAGACAATATCTCAAGCAGTTCACCATAACCCCAGATACCCCCGCAATCTTCTGGTGGGCAGGCGCGTTTCCCCTTTACACAGACCGGCAACGGCTCCTGTCCTTCCTGCGGTAAGATTTTTTCCAGAACAATGTCATGTAACCAGCCATCACCAAAATCATACTCATATCCGATGCGCTGCTTGGGCTCACGCAACACAGTCGCTAATGTCACCTCGTCTTCATCTGCAACATCCGGGCCCAGCTCCTGCTCCGGCGCACTGTAATATTCGCCATTGACATCAAAATGGTGCAGATGGCAGTCATACCAGCCCATTGCCATCTGAATTACTTCATGCAGCTGCCCTAAGGTCGTGTCCCGGGATACCCACAATCTGCGCCAGATCGGCGGTTTGGCACCTCGCAGACTGATCTTAATCTGATATTTGTGTGTTTGTGCAGTCATAATGTCGATTCCCCAAAGGTTTAACAAAGATCATACAGATAAGGTCTGCTCAATCAGACCCTGTTGCTTCACTGTGTGGTCTATCGCCTGCAGTGTAATCAGCAGGGCCTCCAGTTTGTCCAGCGGCCACGAATTCGGCCCGTCGGATAATGCCCGGTCGGGATCCGGGTGAGTTTCCATAAACAGGCCCGCGATGCCACTGGCAACAGCTGCCCGGGCTAACACGGGCACCAGTTCGCGCCGCCCACCGGACCTGTCTCCCAATCCACCTGGTTGCTGCACCGCATGAGTCGCATCAAATACCACCGGACAACCAGTCTGACGCATGATCGCCAGGCTGCTCATGTCAACAATCAGGTTGTTATAGCCAAAGCTGACACCGCGTTCGCATACCATGATCTGGTCGTTGCCGACGGCCCGCGCCTTGTACGCGACCTGCTGCATATCTGCCGGTGCCAGAAACTGGCCCTTTTTGATATTCACCGGCTTGCCAGTGCGTGCCACTCTCTGCATGAAGCTGGTCTGCCGACATAGAAAGGCCGGTGTCTGTAGCACATCCACCACGTCGGCCACTACATCCATCGGTGTGTCTTCATGCACATCCGTCAGTACGGGTACACCGATCTGTTCGCGCACGGTCTGCAGGATACGCAGACCTTCTTCCAGCCCCGGACCACGATAGCTCCGATGCGATGAGCGGTTCGCCTTATCAAATGACGATTTGTAGATGAACGGGATGTTGAGCCGTTCGGTGATCTGTTGCAGTCGGGAAGCAGTCTGCAATGCAGACTGCTCGCTCTCAATCACGCAGGGGCCGGCAATCAGAAAAAATGGCTGATCCAGACCGACCTGGTATCCACACAGGTTCATGTTGCATCCCGATAGTGTTGTGCCGCACGTATAAAGCCATTGAACAACGGATGGCCGGTATGAGGAGTAGAGGTAAACTCCGGGTGAAACTGGCAGGCGATAAACCACGGATGGGCCGGGATTTCGACCATTTCGACCAGGTCACCTGCTGCTGAAGTACCTGCTACCTGCAGGCCGGCATCTTCCAGCGCGGCCCGATACTGGTTGTTATATTCGTAGCGGTGGCGATGACGTTCAATGATCTGGTCTTTGCCATACATCTGATGTGCACCACTGCCTGCGATCAGGTGACACGCCTGCCCTCCCAGACGCATGCTGCCACCCTTGTCCACCTGTGCATCCCGTTGTTGTACTGTGCCGTCCGTTTCGGTCCATTCGGTCACCAGTGCGATCACCGGATCGGGAGTACCCGGCGCAAATTCGGTGCTGTGCGCCTCCGGATATCCAAGCACATGCCGCGCATACTCAATCACGGCTAACTGCATTCCTAAACAGATACCGAGATACGGTACCTGATGTTCGCGTGCGTAGCGCACCGCCTGGATCTTGCCTTCGACACCACGCTCACCGAAACCACCTGGTACCAGAATCGCATCCATCTCTGCCAGTTGTGCGGTGCCAGCCTGTTCCGAATCCACATACTCAATCTGAATCTTCTGGTGCGCCTGAATACCGGCATGTACCAGCGCTTCATTCACTGATTTGTACGCATCAGTCAGTTCAGTATATTTGCCCACCATCGCGATACGCAGCTCGCCCGCCGGATGATCCAGTCGCTGCACAATCCGCTGCCAGGGTGCCAGATCGATGGCCGGGGCTGGTAGTGCCAGTTGCTGCAGCACGATCGCATCCAGTCCCTGCGCGTGCAGCAGCAATGGAATACGATAGATCGTATCGGCATCCACGGCTGAGATGACTGCTGGTTCCTGCACATTGGTGAATAAGGCGATCTTGCGCCGTTCTGTGGTTGGCAAGGCACGGTCTGTGCGACAGACCAGTACATCCGGCTGGATGCCGATAGAACGCAGTTCTTTCACTGAATGCTGGGTCGGCTTGGTCTTGATCTCTCCCGAAGTGGCAATATAGGGCACTAAGGTCAGATGCACAAAGACTGCCCGGGTGCGGCCCAGCTCTACTCCCATCTGACGGATCGCTTCCAGAAATGGCAGGGATTCAATGTCGCCTACGGTGCCGCCAATTTCGATGATCGCAACCTGTGCCTCGCCCGCTCCTGCGCGGATGTTGTGTCTGATCTGGTCAGTGATGTGCGGAATCACCTGCACCGTACCACCCAGATAGTCACCCCGGCGTTCTTTGCGAATCACCTGTTCGTAGATCTGCCCGGCAGTAAAGTTATTCCGCTGCCGCATCCTGGCAGACGTATAACGTTCATAATGTCCGAGATCCAGGTCAGTTTCTGCACCGTCTTCGGTGACAAACACTTCACCATGCTGAAACGGGCTCATGGTGCCTGGATCAACGTTGATGTACGGATCCAGCTTGATCAGAGTAACCGCCAGACCACGTGCCTCCAGCAAGGCGCCGAGCGAGGCCGCCGCAATGCCCTTGCCGAGTGAGGACACTACGCCACCAGTGATAAAGATATAATGTGTCATAGGTCTGAATTTTACCGGATACGTAACCCTTTGTCTGATCTGTGCCATCCTCATCTCTGAACAGTGCCTCGCCCGGCTGGCGCGATATGCTGCATGCCTGTGCCGACCCTCGCGTATTCCGCATCGGCCTGCTCGGCTTTTCGTCCGGCCTGCCATTGCTGCTGGTATTCGGCACCCTGTCCTTCTGGCTGCGCGAAGCAGGCATCGACCGCACCACCATCGGCCTGATCAGCTGGGTCGCCCTGACCTACGCCCTGAAGGTGTGCTGGTCGCCGCTGGTTGATCAGTTACAACTGCCCGGCCTGTCTCGTCGGCTCGGTCGCCGCCGCAGCTGGTTGTTGTTGTCTCAGAGCGCAATTCTGCTGGGTCTGCTTGGTATGGGGCTGACAGACCCGACGCAGCACCTGGGGTTGCTGGTCGGCCTCGCGCTGTGGGTTGCCCTGTTTTCCGCAACTCAAGACCTGGTAATTGATGCATACCGGATTGAGATCGCCGAACCAGAGTTACAGGGCATCCTCGCTGGTATCTATACCATCGGCTATCGGCTGGCGATGTTGCTCGCATCCGGCGGTGCCCTGGGCATTGCAGCCTGGTTTGATCCTGACGAGGCCGGCTATCATCATCTGCCCTGGGCGATTACCTATGCCTGCATGGCAGCTGCGATGTTACCGGGTCTGCTGACCAGCTGGTGGGCACCTGAACCAACAATCACTCGTCCGGTAAACGTGCCGGTCGCCGTTCAGTCGCGCCTGCACCGACTACATTTCTGGCTGGTCGCCGCTGTCTGGCGGCCTTTTGCAGATTTTATCCGGCGTTATGGCGGTCTGGCCGTGTTGGTGCTGGCCCTGATCGCCAGCTACCGCATCTCTGACATTGTGCTCGGGGTGATTGCGAATGTGTTTTATCACGACATCGGCTTCAGCAAGGCTGAAATTGCCTGGGTCGCGAAGGGATTTGGCGTATATATGACGATTCTGGGTGGGTTACTGGGTGGAATTGCAGTATATCGGCTGGGTGTGATGCCGATGTTGCTGCTGGGTGCGATCCTGGCAGCTGCAACCAATCTGTTGTTTCTGCTACTCACACAGATCGGCCCGGATGTGTGGTGGCTGGTTGCGGTGGTCGGCATGGATAATCTGAGTGCGGGGCTTGCGTCTGCCGCCTTTATTGCGTATCTGTCGGCCCTGACCAACATCGCTTATTCAGCCACCCAGTATGCGTTATTCAGCTCGCTGATGTTGTTGCTGCCAAAGTTTCTCGGTGGCTTTTCCGGAATGATTGTCGATCAGTCTGGTTACCCTGAGTTTTTTATCTTCACTACCGGTCTGGGATTACCGGTAATCGGTCTGGTCCTGCTCGCCTGGCGCTATACCCGGGTCACACTGCCGCCGCGCTGAGCGCATCTGCCGGAAGCACCGGCGTATCAGACTGCACCGCACCATTCTGTCCGCGCTGGCGCAACGCATGATCGGTCAGCACAATCGCCAGCATCGCTTCAACGATCGGCACTGCACGGATGCCAACGCACGGATCGTGCCGCCCGGTGGTACTGATATCTGTCGCCTGCCCCGTCTGGTCTATCGTCCTGCCGGTCAGTCGGATGCTGGAAGTTGGTTTAAACGCGACGCGTGCCACAATCGGCTGCCCACTGGAAATACCACCCAGCACACCACCGGCATGATTAGACAAAAAGCCTGCCGGGGTCATTTCATCCCGGTGTTCGGTTCCGGTCTGCACCACTGCGGTAAAACCAGCACCGATCTCAACGCCCTTGCTCGCATTGATGCTCATCAGGGCATGTGCAATATCCGCATCCAGCCGGTCAAACACCGGCTCCCCCCAGCCCGGCGGGACACCCTCAGCGACCACCGTGACTTCTGCACCAAGCGAATCGCCCGATTTGCGCAATGCATCCATCACTGATTCCAATTCTGAAATCTGTGCCGCATCCGGCCAGAAAAACGGATTCTGCTCCACATCCGGCCAGTTCATCTGTTGTGGCCGGATGCGACCCAGTGCCGACAGGTGCGCCCGAACACGTACCCCGTATGCCGTGCACAGATATTTCTTTGCTACTGCACCTGCCGCAACCCGCATCGCGGTCTCACGCGCCGAGGCACGCCCACCGCCACGATAATCCCGCACCCCGTATTTCTGCAGATACGTATAATCCGCATGGCCCGGACGGAACTTGTGCACAATATCCTGATAATCTCTTGAGCGCTGATCGGTATTCCGGATCAGTAAGCCAATCGGTGTGCCTGTGGTCTGACCGGCAAATACACCAGATAAGATTTCTACCTGATCGGCTTCACGTCGTTGTGTGGTATGCCGCGTCTTACCCGGGCGTCGCCGCTCCAGATCCGGCTGAATATCGGCCTCAGTCAGCGGCAGACCGGGCGGACAACCATCGATCACACAGCCTATCGCCAGGCCATGACTTTCACCGAATGAAGTGACCTTAAACAAAGTCCCGAAGGTATTACCTGACATATGTGGTATTCATCCCTGTATCAATCTGTACTGACTCTGTTGCTCTGCCTGGTCGTTGCACAGACCGCCCTGAGTAAGGATACCTTACCGGTGTTCCGGGTGGATACGACCGGCAAGACCAGCCTGCAGATCGGCCAGGCCCTGGGCAGTGCGGTGAAACAACAGTTTCCGGATATTGAGGCGCGCTACGATGCGTATCTGTACTCAATCATGACCCAGGCACAATTTGAGCAGATGCTGCGACAGCGCGTTAACAGCATCCGGCCGCAGGTCGATGCCGCCTATCAGGACGAAATCGCCGGGATTACCTCGCGCTGGCAACTATTCGGTCATGACCAGTTGGGTGATGGTCGCCTGTCGCTGCACGAATACTGGACATTTGTATTATTGCCTGACCTGCATCATCCCGCAGTGCGGGGCTCAGCATTCGGTGTCTGGCATAGCGCATCAGCGACCGACAGCCCGCTGATCGGACGCAACCTGGACTGGCCAGGTGATGCGAACCTGAGAAGCCTGCAGGCACTCACTGTGTATGCCAACCCGGTTAACAGCATGGTGAATATCGGTTTTGCTGGTTATCCCGGCGTTCTGTCCGGCTTTAATCAGTCCGGCCTGTTCCTGGCGCAGATCGCCTCGCCTTTAACCCGATCCGGCACCATCCCGGCACAACCTGATTCTGTCGTGTTCACACTGCGCAGGACACTGGAGACCGCAGGTGCCAGTCACCAGGCCGCCAGACAACTCGCCCGGTATCGTTATCCTGCCAGCCACAGCATCGTGATGGCAGACCGCGTCAGTATCCAGGTACTGGAAAAACCACAGAATGCAACGACCCGGATCAGAACCGACCATAGTGTCTATCGTGCCGACAAACCCTGGGGCAGCACGAACCAGATCGCAGCTGTGAATTGTTATATCCTGGCCCGAGCACCCAACAATTGTACCCATTCACGTGATAACTTTCTCTGGCAACGCTTCAGTCAGCTGGGCACATTTGATCGCACCCACCCGGCAGAAACCGGAGATATCATTAATATCATGCTGGATGGGGCAAACCATCACCAGGCGATCTTCAATCAACGCACCCTGCACGCGCTGGTGTTCGCACCAGAGGATCGTACCCTGCACCTGTACCACACACCACCATCTGGCCGGGGGTCAGAACGCCCGGTAATGCAGGCCTTCCGGAATCTGTTACCCGAACAGCATACCCGTAGCTGGGAGCCGGTGCTGATCATACTGGCTGCATGCGGCGTCTGCGGGCTGATCGCCGTCGTGTATTACCTCGAATTTCATCGCAAACGCTGATGATGCCAACGTAGATGCTCGCCGATAAAGGTGGCCACAAAATGAAAACTGTGGTCATATCCGGGCTGCAGCCGGATGTCCGCCGGAAGATCTCTGGCCCGGCATACCGCCACCAGTTCTTCTGTCAGCAACTCCTGCGGATAAAATTCATCCGCCGTACCCTGATCCACCAGCACAGGTAACGCCGCCGCACCCTGCTGTATCAGACAGCACGCATCATATCTCTGCCAGGCCGCCTGATCTTCGCCCAGATAGACCTGAAATATCTGCTTGCCCCAGGTGCTACGCGTCGGATGACAGATCGGCGCAAAGGCCGAGACAGAACGAAATCTGCCGGGATTGTTCAGCGCCACAATCAGTGCACCATGTCCACCCATCGAATGTCCGGCAATCGATTGCCGGTCACTCAGGGGTAGCTGTAAACCAGCCAGGATCGCCGGCAATTCCTGCGTGATATAGTCATACATACGGAAATGGTGCGACCAGGGCGACTGCGTTGCATTCACATAAAACCCAGCACCCTGTCCCAGATAATACGCCGCATCATCCGGCACCTGCATACCGCGTGGGCTGGTATCCGGGATCACCAGTGCCATACCCAGCTCGGCAGCATACCGTTGCGCACCCGCCTTCACCCGGAAATTTTCATCGGTACAGGTCAGGCCGGACAACCACCATAACACCGGCACTTCATTCTGTGCTGCCTGCGGCGGCAGATACACCGTGAACGACATGGTGCAGCCGCAAACTTCGGAATCATGCTGATACAAATGCAGAACACCGTCAAATTCCTTAATCCGCTCAACCAGTCTGACCATCAGACAGACTCCTGTAACAATACGACTGAACGAATGCTCTGTCCGGCATGCATCAGATCAAATGCCTGGTTGATCTCTTCCAGCGGCATCGTGTGCGTCACCATCTTATCCAGTTCAATATCACCCGCAAGATACTGATCAACATAACCGGGCAATTGTGAACGTCCCTTCACTCCGCCAAATGCAGAGCCCTTCCAGGTGCGACCGGTCACCAGCTGGAAGGGGCGTGTCTGAATTTCCTGCCCGGCACCGGCCACGCCGATAATCACCGACACCCCCCAACCCAGGTGAGTGCACTCCAGTGCCGCACGCATCACCTCAACATTGCCAATACATTCAAACGAATAATCCACACCCCCATCGGTCAGATCAACAATCGCTTCCTGTACCGGCCCACTGACATCCTGCGGATTCAGACAATCAGTCGCACCCAGATCACGCGCCAACGCAAATTTATCCGGATTGATATCCACCGCGATGATCCGCGCCGCCTGTGCCATCACGGCACCCTGAATCACGCTTAGCCCGATACCACCCAGACCAAATACAGCGACCGTCGAGCCCGGCTGCACCTGAGCTGTGTTACGTACCGCACCAATACCGGTGGTAATGCCGCACCCTAACAGACATACTTTATCCAGTGGTGCGGCCCGATTCACCTTCGCCAGTGCAATCTCCGGCACAATCGTATAGTCCGCAAAGGTTGAAGTCCCCATATAGTGAAACAATGGCTTCCCGCCACAGGACAACCGCCGCGTGCCATCCGGCATATAACCGGTCCAGACCGTCTTCGCAATCGACTG
>JAHDBG010000002.1:21254-51117 GCA_020630515.1 Gammaproteobacteria bacterium | reverse complement strand
TAGGATATGCTACAACGCCTCATAACGAACTTTATTTCATAATCCAGCTCGGGAGTATACGAACACCAATGTTTCCTCATTTTTTTGGCCAGTGGACTCAGGTGATCTGAATCTGTGCCTGGCATGTTACGTCGTTTTGCCGGGGTCAGACGCCTGTATGGTAGCACCGGTGCAGATTGTATTGCACAGACACATGTCACAGTGATCGGTGTTGGTGGTGTCGGCTCCTGGGCAGTTGAGGCATTCGCCCGCAGTGGCATCGGTGCACTCACCCTGATCGACAGCGACCATGTGGCAGAATCGAACATCAATCGTCAATCACACGCACTGAGCAGCACACTGGGCCGCTGCAAGATTGACGTACTGGCTGAACGCATCGCTGACATTCACCCCACCTGCCAGGTACACTGCATTGATCAGTTCATCACATCAGACAATCTTACCGAACTGATCACACCAGCCAGTGACTGGATACTTGACTGTATTGACAACTTTCGTCTGAAAGCAGCACTGATTGCACATTGCCGTCGCCAGCACCAACCCATTCTGACCGTCGGCGCTGCGGGCGGACAACAGGATCCGACCCGCGTCTGCTGTTCTGACCTGCGCAAAACGAGACAGGATGCGCTCCTCGCCCGCACCCGCAAACAGCTTCGTCAGATTTACCACTTTCCACGCAATCCGGCCCGCTGCTTTGGTGTGCCTGCTGTCTGGTCGCCTGAAGCGATTGTACGCGCACGCGATTGTGCCCCACAGACTGATCATTCACTCAACTGCGCCGGCTTCGGCGCCTGCATGCCAGTTACAGCAACTTTCGGACTGGTTGCAGCAGCCCATATCCTGCAGAAAATCACCCGACCGGAATAACCTCGAACGATGAATTGTAATGGTGTAGTGGTCAAGTATTTTCGTAGCAACACCACACACGCCCCGATCATCTTTGAGTCACTCAGGGCGCATGCTGGGTCACGGGATGATGCACCTGAAGGAGAGCAATGCGGACGCCGTGCTGTTAGCCTGTACAGAGTTGCCGCCAGCCGTTGATACGCACCTCCTGTGCGGACTGCAGACGATTGATCCGATGCTCGCATGGCCCGCGCCCTGATTCAATATGCCGCCGGACCATCCTGTCTGACCCCTTTGGCAAACCATCTCCAGGGCACTGGATAAACGCCTGATCGCCAGGATCACCACACTGAGATTCCCTCTGTTGCCAGAGATCATTGCTATGGATACGCTACAACAATTTGCCCAGACGGTCATTCAGTGGAGTGCACTGACGCTGTTGTTTGTGATCGGCTTACTGATCCTACTCACCAGCATCCTATATCTGGTGGACCGCACTCAGACTACCCATACCATCCGGCGTAATTATCCGGTGGTTGGCCGGTTCCGCTACTGGTTTGAACATTTGGGCACTTTTTTCCGCCAGTATTTCTTCGCGATGGATCGCGAAGAACTACCCTTCAACCGAGCAGAACGTTCCTGGGTGTATCGTGCCGCAAAAAAAACGGATACCACGATACCTTTCGGTTCAACACGCCAGCTGAATATACCGGGAGACCCGATCTTTCTGCACAGTCCGTTCCCGGTTCTGGTTGAACAGGCAACAGCAACTGCACCCGTGACGATAGGCGCAGGCTATTGTGTACAGCCTTACACCGCTCAATCCCTGATTCATATCTCCGGCATGAGCTATGGTTCCATCTCGCAGCCAGCTATACAGGCCCTGTCAGAGGGTGCCCGGCTGGCCGGCATCTGGCTGAATACCGGTGAAGGCGGACTGTCCACTCATCATCTGTCCGGTGGCTGTGATCTGGTCTTTCAGATCGGGACCGGCAAGCATGGTGTCAGCGATGCAGCAGGCAAATTATCTGAAGATAAACTGCGTACCATTGCTGCGCAGCCTCTGGTCAAGATGTTTGAAATCAAACTCAGTCAGGGCGCCAAGCCGGGCAAGGGTGGCATTCTACCCGGAGATAAGGTCACAGCCGAAATCGCCCGCATTCGCGGCGGTATCATCGGACAAGACTCAATCAGTCCGAATGCACATCGGGATATCCGCTCGGTGTATGACCTGCTGCAGATGATACAACGCATCCGGCAGCTGACAGGCAAGCCTGTAGGTATCAAAACGGCGGTCGGTCAGTTACACTTCTTTACCTCTCTGTTCGGTGAGATTCAGACACAAGGACTGGATACAGCACCCGACTTCATCACCCTGGACAGTGCCGATGGCGGCACCGGTGCGGCACCACAACCATTGCTCGATTATGTGGGTCTGCCACTGTCTGAGAGCCTGCCTCTGGTGGTCGGTCTGCTGCACGAATACGGTTTGCGCGAACGCATCAGCGTGATTGCTTCAGGTAAGCTACTGGTGCCAGGTAAGGTCGCCTGGGCCATCGCGGTTGGTGCCGATTTTGTGGTTTCAGCACGTGGCTTTATGTTCGCACTGGGTTGTATCCAGGCACTGCAGTGCAATAAAAACACCTGTCCGACCGGCATCACAACCCACAACCCGATGCTGCAACGCGGTCTGGTGCCGCAGGATAAGGCGATACGAGTTGCAAATTTTGCCCATGAAATCAACCACAACGTTAGCCTGATTGCACATGCGTGTGGTGTATCTCAGTCACGTGCGCTCACCCGTGAACACGTGCGCATCATTCAGTATCATGGCAAATCGGTGCCATTATCTGAGCTGCACCCGTTACCCTGAACCGGAATGTGATAAAATCTGCCAGCTGAAATCGCTTCTCCCCATTACCCCTTAAGAACAAACACGTTACCCATGCCACAACACATCCAGCGCCCAGCCCGAGGCGACGTCATCATCTGTTCCGACGACGGCAGACTACAGGTTCCGGATCAACCAATCATCCCCTATATTGAAGGTGACGGCATTGGTACTGATATCACACCTGTGATGCGGCAGGTGGTGGATGCTGTGGTCAGCCGGGCCTATGGTGGTAAACGTCAGATCGCCTGGATGGAAGTCTATGCGGGTGAAAAATCCACCCGGATATATGGCCCGGATGTATGGCTGCCGGATGAAACCCTGCAGGCGGTACAGGATCATGTCGTTTCCATCAAAGGTCCGCTCACCACACCTGTCGGTGGCGGTATTCGCTCATTGAATGTCAGTCTGCGCCAGCAGCTGGATCTGTATGTCTGTCTGCGCCCGGTACGCTATTTTGCCGGCACACCCAGCCCATTGCGGCATCCGGAACACACCGACATGGTCATCTTCCGTGAAAATTCGGAAGACATCTACGCCGGAATTGAATGGTCTGCAGGCAGCCCGGAGGCAGAACAGATCATCCATTACCTGCAGAATGAGATGGGTGTTCACAAGATCCGCTTCCCGGAAACATCCGGCATCGGCATCAAGCCGGTCTCGCAATCGGGTACTGAGCGGCTGGTACGCAAGGCCATTCAGTATGCGATAGAACATGATCGCCCTTCAGTCACTCTGGTGCACAAAGGCAATATCATGAAATATACCGAAGGTGCGTTCAAAAACTGGGGCTATGACCTGGCAAAACGTGAATTCGGTGCAACGGAACTGGACGGCGGGCCTTGGTGCCACTTTACCAACCCCGGCACCGGCAACCAGATCGTGATCAAAGATGTGATTGCTGATGCGTTTCTGCAACAGATCTTATTACGTCCCGCCGACTACGATGTGATCGCAACCCTGAATCTGAACGGGGATTATATTTCGGATGCCCTGGCCGCACAGGTGGGTGGTATCGGCATCGCACCCGGTGCCAACCTGTCAGATCGGGTGGCAATGTTTGAAGCCACGCACGGCACGGCACCCAGATATGCCGGACAGGATAAAGTCAATCCGGGATCACTGATTCTGTCTGCTGAAATGATGTTACGCCATCTGGGCTGGACAGAAGCAGCAGACCTGATCATTCAGGCTGTGGAAACGACCATCAGTAATAAAACCGTAACGTATGATCTGGCACGCCTGCTACCGGGTGCCACAGAAGTCAGTTGTTCCGGCTTCGGTCAGGCGATGATCGCCAGTCTCTAACTGCCAAGGATCAGTTCCAGCACGACCTTACTGCCGAAATAAGCCAGTAACAGCAGTCCGAAGCCGGATACAGTCCAGCGCATAGCCGTGCGACCGCGCCAGCCACCCTGCCAGCGCCCCCACAATAATCCGGCAAATACCACCCATGCCACTGCCGATAAAATAGTCTTATGCGCCACCTGCTGAGCAAACATATCGTGCAGATTAGTCAAGCCAGACAGCAATGCCAGGCTTAACAGGATAAAGCCAAGCGTGATCAACTCGAACAACACGGTTTCCATAGTCTGCAGAGGTGGCAGACTGCGAATAAAGCCATTCGGACGATGTCGGCGCAGCCAATGATCCTGTACTGTCAGCAGGACAGCCTGGGCGGCGGCCAGGAACAATACCGCATACGCCAGCATCGAACCTATGATATGGCCGAGCAGTAGCTCGTCCATATCCGGCGAGGCAACGGGTGATGGCGCATTCAGGCCAACCAGAACACCTGCGGCGGCCAGCGGGAAGACCGCAATACCTAGGCTGCCCAGCGGCCTGGTCAGACAGGATAAGATAAACAGACCCGCAACCAGTCCGGTAGCCAGAGAGATCGCGGTAAACAAGTCTGGCATCCAGCCAACCGGGGCAAGCAGCATCACAGCCAGACTGACTGTATGCGCCAGCACAGCAACCGCACCTGACCACAGATCCCACGGGACGGCTGATTGTGCCACCCAGGCAGGTCGAAACAGACAGGCTGTGCGCCAGCCAGCAGCCAGCAGATACAGAACACAGGCTATTATGGCTGAAAAAATCACATTCCTTCCCTTTGTACTCTTCTGATCCATAAGGATATGGTATGAACTTAGACCGCGTCGCACCAGGCGATAAGGCCCCCGACGAAATCAACGTCATCATTGAAATCACCGCCAGCAAAGAACCAGTCAAGTATGAGCTGGACAAAGCAACCGGAGCAATGTGTGTGGATCGCTTTTTAGCGACGTCAATGTATTATCCGTGTAATTACGGCTATGTGCCACAAACCTTGTCTTTAGACGGTGATCCGGTAGATGTGATGGTCATCGCACCATTGCCGATCATTCATGGTGCTGTGATCAGATGCCGTCCACTCGGCGTACTGAAGATGGAAGATGACGGCGGTATTGATGCCAAGATCCTGGCCGTCCCGGTCAGCAAGCTGACACCAATTTATGACCAGATGCAAAGCTACCAGGATATGCCGTCCACTATTCTGGATCAGCTACGACATTTCTTTGAACATTACAAAGACCTGGAACCTGGCAAGTGGGCCAAAATCCAGGGTTGGGAAGGCGTTACCGCTGCGAAAGAAGAAATTCAAGACAGTATTGCTCGCTACACCAAATAAATCAGCCACCTGAATAAAGAGGGTGGCCTGTTCAGGCTACCCTTGTCACATACGCATATCTTGTCTCCCATCTACCAACAAGCGCAATTTCTCACCAGCGCTGCCAACCTCACACAAACACCGCCCGACAGCGGCTGTGAAATCGCCTTCGCCGGGCGTTCTAATGCCGGCAAATCCAGCGCGATCAATACATTGTGCCAGCAAAAAAAGCTGGCCCGCACTAGTCGCACACCCGGACGCACCCAGTTACTCAATTTCTTCCGGATTGATGCCGAACATCGTCTGGTTGACCTGCCAGGCTATGGTTATGCCCGGGTCGCTGCATCAGTCAGGCAACAATGGCAACAAAGCCTGGCCGATTATCTGGAACAGCGCCGCTGTCTGCGCGGATTGATGCTGATTATGGATGCCCGTCATCCGCTTAAGGCATATGACCGGCAGATGCTGAACTGGGCCAGCACCATGTCACTGCCGGTACACATTCTGTTAACGAAGGCCGATAAACTCAGCCGGGCTGCCACCGAATTCAGTCTGCAACAGGTACAGGACTCTTTGCTGGCGGATCAGGTGACAGCCAGTCTGCAGATATTTTCATCGCATAAACACTGGGGCATCACCGAAGCTCAGGCGAAGCTGGATCAATGGTTTGGCTTCAACTCAGTCAGGCCATAAACCCCGGATGCCAGCAATACCCTGCGCACCTGCCTGCCAGGCCTGCGGTAGATCGTGTAATACCATACCGCCGAGTGCATACACCGGGATCTGCGCCGCCGTAGCCCACGTAGCAAACTTCTGCCAACCCAGTGGCACCGCCTGCGGATGACTCAGTGTGGGTGACACCGGCGAGAGTACGACAAAATCGGCACCAATCACCTGTGCCTGTTGAATATCAGCGGGTGAATGACAGGATGCCGCCAGCCAGCACAATCCGGCAGGACGTTCCTGACATGTCCACAATTGCCGGCTGTTCAGATGCAGGCCCTGCGCACCCAGTTGCTGTGCCTGTGTGATGTCGGTATTTAACATCAGCGTCGTCTTTGTTGTCCGGCACAAGTCTGTTGCTGCATGGACCAGATTAACATAATCTGACTGGTTCAGATCTGAGACTCGCAACTGGATTAACCTGACTCCATTTGACAAGACCTGACGCAAACCTGTTAACCAGCGAGAAGGACTTCCACAGGTTGGTGGCGAAATGACATAACAATCCGGCAGTCGCACCGCCTGCACAATCGCCCGGTTGGCTGCCGGCATCGCATAATCCAGCAGGTCTTGCAACCTTACCCAACGCAGTGGTTGGCCCTCGCACCCGACCACCTCGCCTTCCCAGGCAATGACCTGCCACACCTGCAATACCAGCTGCGTATCCGGGTAATGATGCCGGATCTGAATCAGCGGGCGTTGTTGTGTCACCACAATACCCACTTCTTCCCGTAGTTCGCGGCGCAGCGCGCCAACAGGCGATTCTCCTGCCTCACACTTGCCACCCGGAAATTCCCACAAACCACCCTGATGTACAGTTAGTGCGCGTCGTGCAATCAGCACGTCACCAGCAGCATTGCGCACCACACCCAGTACAATCTGATCAACGCGCACTGCCGTTTCAACAATGCCGGATCTTACATATACAAACAGATATCAGACTCTCCGGCAAAGGCAAAAAAATCAGCTGCACCAGCGTAATCAATACCTTCGATAAATTCATCCGGATTCATATCGAACAAATCAACCGTCATCTGACAAGCAATTAATCGCACGCCGCCTTCCTGACAGATGTCACGCAGTTCCTGCACACTAGCAACACCCTTTTCAGCAATCTTTTTCTGCATCATAGTGGTCATCATGCCTTCCATACCTGGCAAGGCTGTCAACATGGTCGGAAACCATTTGTCCATTTTCATCGGCATCGGCATCGCCGGATTGCCCAGCGGGGTGACCTTCAGATCCAGCTCCCGACGCAATAACTGTAAACCATAGAAGGTAAAAAAAACCTGTACCTCATAGTCTAAGGCAACGGCGGTTGAGGCCAGAATAAACGGAGGATAGGCCCCGTCTAGGGTACCCTTCGCTGCAATAATCGCCAGTTTTTTCTGTGCCACGTGCGTTATCCTTTTTCAATGATAAAGGTATAGGTGCCCTGCTCTTCGCTGGTCTCTAACAGCGGGTTGCCGGTTTGTTGCGTAAAGGCCTCAAAGTCCCGGACGGAACCTTTATCAGTGGTAAAAATACGCAGTTTCTGCCCTTTTTCCATACTGTTAAGCGCCTTTTTCGCCCGTAGTATAGGAAGGGGGCAATTCAGTCCGGAAGCATCAACTTCCTGTGCAAATTCTGCCATCGGTAAACTCCGAGTGTAAAAAAACCTGGTTAATGATGAATTCTGTCTTCTTCGCCATGTATTAATTTCCGAATATTAGTACGATGACGTATCAGCAACAATAGTGTGACCACCAGATGTAACCCGATAATCGCGAACGCGGGCCAGATCCAGGCCACAATCAGGGGCGCCAGACTCATCGCAACTAATGCGGCCAGTGAGGATACCCGCATAATCTTCGCCACCAGCAACCAGATTCCGATCACACTGACCCCAATCAGCCAGTGCAGCCCGAGATCCATACCTATCGCCGTTGCAACCCCTTTACCACCCTGAAACCTGAAATAAACCGGATATAAATGACCCAGAAAGGCAGCAAGGCCCACGCAGGCAAAGACCAGCGGTGCCATCTCCAGGGCATGGCAGACGATCATCGGTATCAGACCCTTCGCCATATCACCAGCCAGAGTGACAGCCGCAGGTAATCTACCGCCGATACGCAGCACATTGGTGGCACCCGGATTATGTGACCCTTGCGTCCGTGGATCCGGCAGACGAAAACACCGACACACCAGAATTGCAGTGGAGACAGAACCCAACAGGTAAGCAGTAACAATCAGAAAGCATACAGCAAGCACCAGAACGCCCTTAAGCAAGCATAGCGGTTTCCGGAGTACCCTTTAAGCATCCGGGTTATTCGTTACGGACTACTGCGTAGTTGCCGCATATCGGATGCCGAAAGGCCGGTAACCTCCTGAATAAAACTCAGCTCAGAACCTTTGTTCAGCATGTTCGACGCCACCTGATACAAACTTTCCTGACGCCCCATCTGAAGACCTTCCCGACGGCCTTTCTGAAGACCTTCCTGAAGACCTTCCTGACGGAATCTTTCAGCAAATGCGCTCATGTATTTTGCCTCCTTCGGGTAGCGTTGCGTATATTCAGAGCGCTCCTGTTCGGTCAGTGCGCTATAGATATCAATAAAGTCGAGATATTTTGCCAGCTTTCTCAGGTCCGGTTCCAGTGTACACAAACGTTGCGTGGCATGTGCATACACAGCCAGCTTATCTGCCTCAGCATCGGCCATATTCGGCAGATTGACGCAGGCCGGAATATTATCTGTGTGCAGATATTTCTGATACGGTAGGCGTGACAGATCACAGACAATTGTCTCGAAATTGAGGTATGTCTTCTGCTCGCTGCCAAGTGTCAGCTCCGTGGCATAACGACCACGACGCAGGAACACCACCACGGGCACCACCCGATCGGTCTCAAACATCTCGGCCAGGTGCAGACAATAACGGGCTAAACGATGGATCGAAAAGCGTTTCGGTTCAGTTTCTTCTTCCAGCACAAATAACAGGGCTTCGCGCCGCTGATCCGGCCAGTCAACCAGCAACGGACAATCCAGCTCGTGATATCGTTCACCCAGCCTGTCCTGAAGCTGTTCCTGACGAACCGGCGTAATGGTGGCGGTTGCATCAATATGCCGGGCCTCTGACGGCGCAAAGAAGCGCAGCGCCTGCAATGGGTAGTCAATGAACAGGTTTTTGAAATTCTGATCGTGTGACGTCATCGGTCTGATTCATTGGCAAACTATAACACAGAGCAGCCGACACGCATTCGTAGCGACTTTCAGGCTGACAGGTTCCGGATGATCAAATAACACCAGCCTGTCGCAACGCCTGCCTGACCGCAGGCTGTGCATCCGTGGATAACGGCGTCAGTGGCAACCGAATCCCGGCTGATATACGGCCCATTTCTGCCAGTGCCCATTTCACCGGGATCGGATTAGATTCAACAAATAACATCTGGTGCAATCCGGCTAATTCAGCGTCCAGCGCCTGAGCTCGTTCTGCATCACCGGCCTGTGCCGCTGCACACATCGCCTGCATCTGTGCCGGCGCCACATTTGCAGTCACTGAAATATCGCCATCTGCGCCCTGCAGGATGGCCTGGCAAGCAGTCGCATCATCGCCACTGTAGATAGCAAAATCACTGGTGATCATCTCGCGCAGGCGGGCAATACGTGGCACATCGCCAGTCGCTTCCTTCACACCGACAATGTTCGGCAATCCGGCCAGACGCGCAACTGTTTCCGGCAGCAGGTCAACCGCTGTCCGGCCCGGCACGTTATACAGAATCTGCGGGATGGCAACCGCTTCGGCAACTGCCTGGTAATGCTGATATAGCCCTTCCTGGGTCGGTTTGTTGTAGTAAGGCGTGACCAGCAGGCACGCATCTGCGCCAAGTTTCTGCGCTTGTTGCGTCAGATGTATCGCTTCCCGCGTCGCATTCGCTCCCGTCCCGGCAATCACCGGGATGCGCCCGGCAACCTGCTGGACTGTAAAATCCAGCACTGCACAATGTTCTGTTGTGTCTAAGGTGGCTGATTCTCCGGTGGTTCCGACTGAGACCAGCGCTTGTGTCCCGGTCTCTATGTGCCATGTAATCAGATCATCCAGTGCGGCATAATCTATGTCTCCGGACTCGGTCATCGGCGTGACCAGGGCCACGATACTTCCCTTCACCATCTGTTCACTCCTGATCTCGTTGATACACCAGACGACCATTGCAGATCGTATGGGTGACCTGTCCGATAAAGTCCCAACCGTCGAACGGGGTATTATGCCCCCGGCTGCACATCTGGTCAGCCCGCAGGATCCAGTGTGCCTCCGGATCAAAGATGCACACATCCGCTGCCTGACCAACTGCCAGTCGCCCATACGGCAGGCTCAGAGCATCTGCCGGATTACAGGTGATCCGTGCCAGTGCCTCCGGCAGACTGAGTACCTGTTCCTGCACCAGACGTAATGTCAGCGCCAGCAGGGTCTCCAGGCCGGATATCCCTGGTGCGGTCGCCGGAAAAGGGGCCGTCTTCGCATCCTGATCATGTGGCTGATGATCCGAACAGATCACCGGAATCAGGCCGGTGGCTACTGCCTGACGCAATGCATCCCGGTCACGCAGTGTCCGCAACGGCGGCGAAACATGGCAACGTACATCAAAATCGGCCAGATCCCAGTCAGTCAGGTGCAGCTGATGTATTGCCACATCCGCACTGACTGACTGCCGACAGCGTTGTGCCATCTGCAATAATGGCACAGAATCCGCTGCCGACAGCCCACGACAATGTATCCGCGCACCCGTATCCGCCGCTAACGCCAGATCACGGGCCAGTGCGACTGTCTCAGCCACAACTGGAATGCCAGGCAGGCCCAGTTGTGTAGCAGTAGCCCCGGCATGAGCACAGCCATCTGCCTGCAACGCCGGATCCTGCGGCGATAATAACACCGGCAGATCAAATGTCGCCGCATAGCCCAAGGCGTGATATTGCATCAATGCATCGGCAAAGGGTCGTCCGGCCTGGCTGAACGCAATCGCACCTGCCCGTTGCAGCGTCATCATATCCGCCAGCTGTCGGCCCTGCAAACCGCGCGTCAGCGCTGCGCAGATCAATACCCGCGCCTGCGCCGCCTGACATGCCTTGCGCTGAATCAGCTCAATCACTGCTGGCGTATCAATCACCGGTTCCGTATCCGGCGTACAGACCAGCGTGGTAATCCCGCCCTTCGCAGCAGCGGCCGTTTCGCTGACCAGCGTACCCTTTTCAGTCAGGCCCGGCTCACGCAGGCTGGCGGACAGATCAACCAGCCCCGGACACACAACCTGACCCTGCGCATCAAGACGGATATCGGCCTGAAAACCGCTCGGCACAGCACCCAGTGCGACCAGCTTGCCATCCGCGATATGCACAGCTTGGCAGGCATCCAGACCGGATGCCGGATCTATCAGACGCCCATGCAGAATACTGATCTTCATATCATCACATGCCGGGATAATAATACCACTGCCTGTGCAGCAATACCCTCGCCACGTCCGGCAAAGCCCATCCGCTCGGTTGTGGTCGCCTTGATATTCACCTGGTTCGCGTCAGCAGTCAGGATCGCTGCCAGCGTGTCGCACATCTGCGGAATATGCCGGGACAAACGCGGCGCCTGTGCAATCACAGTCGCATCCAGGTTGACCAACTGCCAGGCTGATGCCTGTAACAGCGACCAGGTCTGACGTAATAAAACCTGGCTGTCGATACCGTAAAACGCCGGATCAATGTCCGGAAAATGTTGTCCGATATCACCCAGTGCGGCGGCACCCAGCAGGGCATCACAGATCGCATGGATTAACACATCACCATCAGAATGCGCGACAATACCCTGCGTATGCGGAATCGTCACACCACCAATCACAATTGCACCGCCTGGTCCGAAACGATGCGCATCAACACCCAATCCCACCCGTAAATCCACACTGGTATCCCCTTAACGAGTCAGTTCCTGATGGCAGAACCCGACAATGAACCGAAACACAGCCTGTTTCAGCGACTTAAAACCGGTCTCGCACGCACCCGGGATAATTTCAATGACGGCCTGGCCAGTTTAGTACTCGGTGACAAACCGATCGACAACGATCTGCTGGACGATCTGGAGACCGTGCTGCTGACTGCCGATGTCGGTCTGGACACCACTCGCCAGCTGATTGATGAGCTGCAACACCAGGTGCGGCGGCGTGAATTGAGCAATCGTGCCGCACTATATCAGGCATTACAGGAACGTTTGATCAGGATACTGCGTCAGATTAAGCAGCCGATCCTGCAGCCGGAGCCGGGGCAACCGCTGGTCATCCTGATGGTCGGTATCAATGGTGCAGGTAAGACCACCACAATCGGCAAACTGGCACATCACTATCAGGAAACAGGTAATAAGGTGATGCTGGCCGCCGGTGATACGTTCCGCGCTGCTGCGGTCGAACAATTACAGAACTGGGGACAACAGAACGCAATTCCGGTGATCAGCCAGGGCCAGGGTGCTGATGCGGCCTCAGTCATCTTCGATGCCTTGCAGGCTGCACAAGCGCGTCGCTATGATGTATTGATTGCGGACACAGCCGGGCGACTACATACCAAAGATAACCTGATGGATGAACTGGCCAAGATCGTCCGGGTGCTGAAAAAACAGGACCCGCAGGCACCACACGAAGTGATGCTGGTGGTGGATGCCGGTACCGGACAGAATGCCCTGTACCAGGCACGTGAATTTCACCGGGCTGTCGGCCTGACCGGGATCACTCTGACCAAGCTGGATGGCACAGCGAAAGGTGGCATCGTGTTCACCATCGCTGATCAGCTGCCGATCCCGATCCGTTATATCGGCATCGGCGAAGGTCTGCACGATCTGCGCCCGTTTGAGCCGGAAGCGTTCGTACAGGCCTTATTCCGTTCATGATACGTTTTCAAGCAGTCAGCAAACATTATCCTGCCACCGGACATGAGGCGTTAACCCATATTGACCTGCACCTGGCGACTGGTGAGATGGCGTTTCTGACCGGCCATTCCGGTGCCGGCAAAAGCACCCTGCTAAAACTGATCGGGCGACTCGAAACCCCGACCCGGGGGCAACTATGGGTGAACGGGCGCAACCTGAATAAACTGACACAGCGGCAGATCCCGTACCACCGGCGCCAGGTCGGCATGATCTTTCAGGATCACCGGTTATTGCCGCAGCGAACCGTGTATAACAATGTGGCCCTGCCGCTGGTGGTGGCAAGCGTACGCCATCAGGACATCAGGCGACGCGTGCAGGCGGTACTGAACAAGGTGGGACTGGCACGCAAGGCGAACAGTTACCCGATCAGCTTGTCCGGCGGCGAACAACAACGCGTCGGCATTGCGCGTGCACTGGTCAGCAAACCACCGATTGTGCTGGCAGATGAACCCACCGGCAACCTGGATCCTGAACTGTCGCGTGATATTATGGGGCTGTTCACTGAGTTTAACACGGTCGGTGTCACGCTGTTGATCGCAACGCATGATGTCAGCCTGATTCGACCCCTGAGGAAACGCATTATCCATCTGCAGCAGGGTCGTGTACAGCCAGCGCACCCTACAGACAACAGCTGAACGGCTGAAAACGCGGCCTGGACAGGTGCTGCCGTTGTCAGATACAATAGCCAGCTCGGCAATGAAAACGTGATTTCTGTAATTCTTCGTTCATGATCAAGCAACGTACCTTAAAGAATATTATCCGCGCCACCGGCGTTGGCCTGCACACGGGCGCGAAGACACGCCTGACACTGCGTCCGGCAGCTGTGGATACCGGCATTGTCTTTCGCCGTACCGATGTATCGCCTGCTGTCTGTATTCCGGCCAGGACCTGCTACGTAGGTGATACACAGCTCTCCACAACACTGGCTTGTGATGGCGCACGAGTTTCCACCGTGGAGCACCTGCTCTCCGCATTTGCCGGACTCGGTATTGATAACGCGTTCGTTGATGTGGATTCACCTGAAGTCCCGATCATGGACGGCAGCGCCGGACCTTTCGTATTTCTGATTCAGTCTGCCGGCATTGAGGAACAGAACGCTGCAAAACGTTTTACCCGCATTCTGCAGACAGTCGAAGTCCGGGATGGCGACAAAGTAGCCCGTTTTGAGCCATTTCATGGCTTTAAGGTACGCTTCGGCATTGATTTCGACCACCCGGCCATTCCGAGCCAGTTTGCTTCAGTCACGATTGACTTTTCTTCCACCTCATTTGTTAAAGAAGTCAGCCGGGCGCGCACCTTCGGCTTTCTGCGCGATATAGAAAACTTACGGGATCGCGGTCTGGCACTCGGTGGCACAATGGACAATGCAGTCGTCGTGGATGATTTCCGGATACTGAACGAAGATGGCCTGCGTTATCAGGATGAATTTGTCAAACATAAGGCACTGGATGCCATTGGTGACTTATATTTACTCGGCAACAGCCTGATCGGCCAGTTCAGCGGATACAAATCAGGCCACGCACTGAACAATCTGTTGCTGAATACCCTGCTGCAGCGCACGGAGGCCTGGGAAGAAGTTACCTTCGCCGACCAGGAGGCTGCACCTATCTCCTACATGCAGCCGGTGCCGCAATTCACATAGTCTGGAACTTGATCCGGGCGCCAACTCAGTTTCACGCCCGCCTCACAAACCGCAGTTTTTCCCGGCATAGCAAAAAGTTTTCAACGGTAACTGAATCTCGGAGCGTAGCGCAGCCTGGTAGCGCACCACAATGGGGTTGTGGGGGTCGGGAGTTCGAATCTCCCCGCTCCGACCAGCAGGCCGGAAAATAATGCCAGTATATCGTTGACCTGCTGATCTTTCTCCGATTAAAATGGTTCCGCTTCTGGCCGGACGACGGGGTATAGCGCAGTCTGGTAGCGCGCCTGCTTTGGGAGCAGGATGTCGGGGGTTCAAATCCCTCTACCCCGACCAGTCGTCAGTAAAATACCACCCCCCGGCGCCCGTAGCTCAGCCGGATAGAGCAACGGCCTTCTAAGCCGTGGGTCGCAGGTTCGAATCCTGCCGGGCGCGCCATATTCCGGCGGACAGAATGCCCGCAACCACATCATGGTGGGTATAGCTCAGTTGGTAGAGCCCCGGATTGTGATTCCGGTCGTCGTGGGTTCGAGTCCCATTACCCACCCCAGATTTCAGGATAATACTTAACACTGGCCGCTCTGCGGCCTTTTTTGTTTGTGATTTTGCCAAAGGAAAACGCATGTTTGCTCACACAATGCAGATTGCAGGCTATGATGATGAACTGCACCAGGCGCTAACCGCCGAAGCAACGCGCCAGGAATCCCATATTGAGCTGATTGCGTCAGAAAACTATACCAGCCCTCGGGTCCTGGAAGCACAGGGTACAGTACTGACCAATAAATATGCCGAAGGCTATCCGCGCAAACGGTATTACGGCGGTTGCGCAGCCGTTGATGATGCCGAACAACTGGCCATAGATCGCGCTAAAGCGCTGTTTGGTGCAGACTATGCAAATGTACAACCACATTCCGGTTCTCAGGCAAATGCCGCTGTATACCTGGCATTATGTGAACCGGGAGATACCGTGCTGGGCATGTCACTGGCGGAAGGTGGCCACCTGACTCATGGCGCCAAACCGAATTTTTCCGGCAGACTGTACCATGCTGTGCAATATGGCCTGGATCCGGCCACAGGTGAGCTGGATTATGCACAGGTTGAACAGCTGGCACACACCCATCGACCGAAACTAATCGTTGCCGGCTTCTCTGCCTATTCGCGGATCGTGGACTGGCAACGTTTCCGCACCATCGCTGATCAGGTCGGTGCTTATCTGCTGGTGGATATGGCCCATATTGCGGGTCTGGTAGCTGCTGGCGTATATCCGGATCCGGTCAGCATCGCTGATGTCACCACCACCACCACACACAAAACGTTACGCGGTCCGCGTTCCGGTCTGATCCTAGCCCGCGCCAACCCCGGGATTGAGAAAAAGCTGAACTCAGCTGTCTTTCCTGGTTGTCAGGGTGGCCCGCTGATGCATGTGATTGCGGCCAAGGCAGTCGCCTTTAAAGAAGCGATGGAACCTGCGTTCGTGGAGTATCAGCAGCAGGTGGTACGCAATGCCCGGGCAATGGCACAGGTATTTATGGATCGCGGCTATGATGTAGTCTCACGTGGCACCGATAATCATTTATTCTTGGTCAGCTTTGTGCAGACCGGCCTTACCGGGAAGGCCGTGGATGCCTGGCTGGGGGATGCGAATATCACCGTAAATAAAAATGCTGTGCCGCAAGATCCACAATCTCCCTTCATCACTTCCGGCATCCGCATCGGCACACCTGCGATCACCACGCGTGGCCTGACGGAGGCAGACAGCCGCCAGCTGGCTGGCTGGATGTGCGACATCGTCGACAGCCGGGGGGATACAGATCAGATTCACACCGTCAGAACACAGGTAGCGGCATTGTGCGCACGCTATCCGGTGTATGAATCCCGCTGAATATGTCAGCCTTTTCAGCGGCAGATCGCCACTTCATGGCGATCGCCCTGCAACAGGCAGCACAAGGCCGTTATACCACAGACCCGAATCCATGCGTCGGTGCTGTACTGGTTAAAGACCAGACCATTGTCGGCACCGGCTATCACAAACGAGCTGGTGAACCACACGCTGAATGCCATGCGCTGGCTGCAGCCGGCCATCACGCACAGGGCGCAACCGCCTATGTCACACTGGAACCCTGCTGCCACCAGGGCCGTACCCCACCCTGCACCAAGGCACTGATCGCAGCCGGGGTACAGCGTGCGGTAGTCGCGATGCAGGATCCGAATCCGCGTGTTGCCGGACAGGGCATCGCAACACTGCAGGCTGCTGGTATCCCAACCCGAATAGGATTGCTGGAAGCAGAAGCACGCGCACTGAATCCCGGCTTTATCCAGCGCATGACCCGGGGGAAACCACTGGTGCGCCTGAAGCTGGCAATGAGCCTGGACGGACGCACTGCAATGGCCAGTGGCGAAAGCCAGTGGATCACCAGCCCGGCAGCCCGTGCAGACGTACACCGACTACGCGCGGCCAGTTCAGCCATCCTGACCGGCATCGGCACGGTACTCGCAGATGATCCCGCTCTGACAGCACGTCCCGACAACGGCATACCAGCCAGTCGCCAGCCACTGCGCATTGTCCTGGACAGCCAGGCCCGGATGCCGCCACAGGCCCGGATGCTCCGTTTACCCGGCCAGACTCTGGTGATCACCAGCCCTGACATACCCTCCACACGACACCAGGCCCTGCAGACTGCAGGGGCTGACATCATCAGCCTGCCCCTCTCTGACAACCGACTCTCCCTCCCGCATCTGATCCCACACCTGACCGAACGCGAACTGAATACGATACTGATTGAATGCGGACCAACCCTCGCCGGCAGTGTCCTGCAGGCCGGAATTGTGGACGAACTGATCGTATACCTGGCTCCCTGTCTGTTGGGTGATCAGGCACGCGGTCTGGTCACCTTACCGGGATTACAACACCTGACGCAACGCCTGTCCTGGCAACTAACCGAGACACAATCCATCGGCCCGGATCTGCGGCTGACCCTGCACCCCCGGCCCACCAACTCTAACCCCTGATGCAAACCACCCCGGCATCCGTCATCCGCGCCGCCATCCGGCAGGCAGGTGGACAACTGCCGTTTGATCAGTTCATGCAACTGGCACTGTATGCCCCGGGCACCGGCTATTATGTGAATGGTCGCCGCAAACTGGGGGCAGCCGGTGACTTTATCACAGCACCCGATATCTCACCCCTGTTCGGCCAGTGCCTGGCAAATCAGTGTGCTGAATTACTGGAGACGCTCGGCAACGGCGATCTGCTCGAATTCGGTGCCGGATCCGGACAAATGGCCGCCAGCATCCTGCGTCACCTGCACGCACTGGACCGGTTGCCCGAACATTATCTAATCCTGGACACCAGCCCGGATTTGCAGGCACAACAACGCGCCTGCCTGGCACAGGCAGTACCCGATCTGCTGCCACGCATCACCTGGCTGGATCGCCTGCCTGCAACCGGCTGGCGTGGTATCGTGCTGGCCAATGAACTGCTGGACGCATTGCCAGTACATCGGGTGCACTATACCGGCACAACCTGGCAGGAAGAATATGTCACCTGGCAGCAACATCGCCTTCAGTCCATCCGGGGCCCGATACAAAGCCCGGGGCTGGCGCAGGCAACTGACAGGATACCGACTGAATTGTTACCTGACGGTTATCAGACCGAGATCAATCTGCGGCTTGCGCCCTGGCTCAGCGCAATCACAGAACGTATGGCGCAGGGTGCGCTGATCCTGATTGATTATGGTTATACCGCGAATGAGTATTACCATCCGGAACGCACCAACGGCACATTGTTATGTTATCACCACCATCAGGCACACACTGACCCATACCAACGAGTCGGACAACAGGATATAACAGCGCATGTGAACTTCAGTGAAGTCGCCCATGCCGGACTGGATGCCGGATTACAACTGGCAGGCTTTACCACTCAGGCACAATTTCTGCTTGGCACAGGCCTGACCGATCTGTTACAACAGGCCCGGCAGGCACATCCGGAAGATGAGGCTGCCCTGCTCGCAGCGGTCAGACAGTTCACCCTGCCGACCACAATGGGTGAACGGTTTAAGGTCATCGGGTTTAATCAGAACCTGACATATCACTGGCGTGGTCTGGCTGGCGCAGATCAGAGCGCCCGTTTACAGGTATAGTGGACCACTACACCTCCACTTAGACGTAGACCGGGAATTTCTGCCTTATGCTGATATTTTTATTGGATATACGCGATTAGGACACCTTAGAGTAACTTTTCGTTCCATTGGGCTTCAGACTGTAGTGGTCAGTCAGGCTGGCGCGCATAAAAGTCGGCACGAAATGTGGCAAAATCACCGGCAGCAATCGCTGCGCGGATTGCCTGCATCAATTGCTGATAATAATGCAGATTGTGCAGGGTATGCAGGCGCGCTGCCAGGATTTCGCGACAACGATACAGGTGGTGCAGATAGGCCCGACTGTAATGCTGGCAGGTATAACAATCACAGGTCGGATCCAGTGGCCCGGTATCCTGTCTGTATTGCGCATTTTTGATACGGATGATACCGGACTGTACGAACAGATAGCCATTCCGTGCATTGCGGGTCGGCATCACGCAATCGAACAGATCAATACCACGCCAGACTGATTCTACGATGTCGGCCGGTGTGCCGACACCCATCAGATAACGCGGGGCAGCCGTCGGCAGCTGATCCGCCAAGGCATCCAGCACGCGCCAGCGCTCTGCTGCTGGCTCACCGACTGACAAACCACCCACTGCATACCCATCAAATCCAATCTGTTGCAACCCTGCCAGTGAGGCCTGACGCAGGTGCGGATACATGCCCCCTTGGACAATGCCGAATAACGCATGCGGATTGTTCGCATGGGCCATTTTGCTGCGCTCCGCCCAGTCCAGAGATAATGCCATGGAAGCACGAGCAGCCTGCTCAGTTGCCGGATACGGGGTACATTCGTCAAAGCACATCACGATGTCTGAACCCAGCACGGCCTGAATCCGCATCGACTCTTCCGGGCTCAGAAAGACCCTGGCACCATTCACTGGTGAACGGAAATGGACACCTTCAGGCGTGATTTTTCGCAATTTTCCTAAAGAAAAGACCTGAAATCCGCCGGAGTCGGTCAGAATCGGGCCAGACCAGTGCATAAAATCATGCAGGTCGCCATGCTGCCGGATGATGTCGGTACCAGGTCGTAACCACAGATGAAACGTATTCGCGAGCAGGATTTGTGCACCCGTTGCGCGCACTTCCTCGGGCGTCATTGCCTTCACAGTGCCATAGGTGCCGACCGGCATGAACGCCGGGGTGTCTATCTGTCCACGGGGCAATTGCACCTGTCCACGCCGGGCATTGCCATCTGTATGCTGTACCCGGAACTTCATATCGCGTCCGGGCAATGCGTCAATAACATCGCATCGCCATAGCTGAAAAAGCGATACTGTTGTTGTACTGCATGGGCATAGGCACGTTGAATCTGAGTGTGTCCGGCGAAGGCCGACACCAGCATCAACAGGGTTGAGCGCGGCAGATGGAAGTTAGTCAGCAGCTGGTCCACTACCCGGAAACGGAAGCCAGGCCGGATAAACAATCGGGTATCACCGGTATACGGCTGTAGCTGGCCGCTACTCGCTGCGGTCTCCAGACTACGCACACTGGTCGTACCAACCGCAATCACCCGACCACCGCGCGCGCGGGTTGCTGCCACCTGCTCGCACACGCGGGCACTCACTTCCAGCCATTCGGCATGCATCTGATGTTCGTCTATCTGTTCAACCCGCACTGGCCGGAAGGTACCAGCCCCGACATGCAAGGTCACTTCTGCGGTGTATACACCCTGCGCATGCAGTTGCTCCAGCAAGGCCTGATCAAAATGCAGCCCGGCTGTCGGCGCTGCCACAGCCCCCAACCGGCTGGCATATACCGTCTGATAACGCGCCTGATCCAGCGCCACGTCCTGGCGTTGGATATAGGGTGGCAACGGCACATGCCCCTGAGTACGCATCAACCGGGCGAAATCACCGCCTTTGTCCAGCGTCAGCTCAAACAACGCTCCTTGCCGATCGACCACATGCAGAACTGCATCACCAATAATCAGCCGACTATCTGGCTTCGGTGCGTTGCTGGCACGAATATGCGCCAGCGCACGATCTGAC
Source organism: Gammaproteobacteria bacterium (assembly GCA_020630515.1). Taxonomy (GTDB): domain Bacteria; phylum Pseudomonadota; class Gammaproteobacteria; order Chromatiales; family Chromatiaceae; genus JAHDBG01. The sequence continues at coordinate 30,293 of JAHDBG010000002.1, read as the reverse complement.
CCCAATAATCGTTCAATCAAGATCTCCACCCGGCCACCGGTTGCCTTGCGGCCAATCAAACGCGCGGCCATCACCCGGGTATTGTTAAATACCAGTAGATCGCCCGACCGGATCAGTCGCGGCAGCTCAGTAAACTGCCGATCAATCAGGGTCGCACCATCCAGTTGTAATAAGCGACTCGCCGTGCGTGCAGCCGGTGGATATTGTGCGATCAGTGCATCCGGCAGGTCAAAATCAAAATCAGCTAAGCGCATCGTTGCGTTTCGTGATCTGGTCAGTTATAGTGCGCCGCAAACTAGCCGGGGTGGTGGAATTGGTAGACACAGGGGATTCAAAATCCCCCGCCTTTACAGGCTTGCGAGTTCGAGTCTCGCCCTCGGTACCATCCAGCAGATTGTTCCCACTCATTCCTGTCATTTTGCGCGTTCCATACGCAGGTCAGCAATTATTTTGTGCTGGCTTTCTCAGCTAAAATCCTGATTTTACTTTTTCCCCTGATACTACGAATATACTCACCCACTTTCTGTGCCTTCAGATGCTGGATGAGTTTGTCACGCACCTGATCTAATTGCTGCTTCGGCAGCTTACGGGTATCTTCCAGTAAGATCACATGCCAGCCATATTGCGTCTTTACCGGTTCCCGGGAGTAGGTGTTTTTATTCATTGTCGCCAGGGCGTCGCTGAATGGCTTCACCATCTGCTGCAGATTAAACCAGCCTAAGTCACCACCGACCGTCTTGCTCGGCCCCGTAGATTTTTCTTTCGCCAGCGTTGCGAAGTCTTTACCTGTCTTCAACGTCTTAATAATCGCCTTCGCATCTTCTGCAGTTTTGAGCAGAATATGGCGCGCCTTGTATTCAATCTTAGGTGCCTTGACATATTGTTCCTGATAGGCTGTTTTAATCGCCTGTTCACTGACCTCCGTATCCTGCATTTTTTTGCGCACCAGGGCCTCTGCGATTAAACGGGCATTGGCAACCTTCAGCGCAGCCGCAATCTCTCGGTGTTTTGTCAGCTTTTTACCTTCTGCAGATCGGGCAAGCATAAAGATATTAACCAGTTCTTCCAGCATCGCCGCCTGCTGTTCAGGCGAATCTGCTTTCTGTTTACCTGTGGCCTGGGCGCTGAAAATGGCCAGATGAAGATTATTGATTTTAGTCCCGTTCACCTGAACCAGGTCAACCACTCTGGGTGTTTCGGCTGCCTGCAATACAAGTGGTAAAGCGAGTGTTAAGCTGGCAAAGAATGTCTTAATCAGCATACAAGTTGTCCTGTATCGTGAGGTGTTATGAGAAATGTGCCAATAACGAACAGTTTATTCGACGCTGAGGCCACCATTGTGTTCGTCTATTAATTCAAGTGCACGACCGCCACCCCGGGCAACGCAGGTGAGCGGGTCTTCTGCAATAATCACGGGTAAACCGGTCTCTTCTTCAATCAGGCGATCTAAATCACGCAATAATGCACCACCGCCAGTCAGCACGATGCCTCGTTCTGCCACATCGGCGCCCAGTTCAGGCGGTGTTTGTTCCAGTGCTTTTTTCATCGCGTGCACAATGCCGCTCAACGGCTCCTGCAACGCCTCCAGCACTTCATTCGAGGTCAGGGTGAAGCTGCGTGGGATACCTTCCGCAAGATTACGTCCTTTGAACTCCAGCTCTAACACTTCGTTGCCGGGATAGGCTGAGCCGATCTTCTTTTTGATTTTTTCTGCCGTCGCTTCGCCCACGAGGGTACCATAATTGCGCCGGATATAGTTGATAATCGCTTCGTCAAACTTGTCGCCACCAATCCGGACTGAGTTGGAGTATACAATGCCGTTCAGCGAGATAATGGCCACTTCCGAGGTGCCACCACCGATATCCAGCACCATTGAGCCCAGTGGCTCATCGACTGGCAGACCTGCGCCGATGGCAGCCGCCATCGGCTCTTCAATCAGATACACTTCGCGTGCACCAGCACCCGCAGCAGACTCTTTAATCGCGCGACGTTCTACCTGAGTTGAGCCGCAGGGCACGCAGATCAGGACACGCGGGCTGGGCCGGATCATGCGCGACTCATGCACTTTGTGAATGAAGTATTGCAACATCTTTTCGGTAACGGTAAAGTCCGCGATCACCCCGTCTTTCATCGGTCGGATTGCCGTAATGTTATCGGGTGTACGGCCTAACATCTGTTTCGCTGCATTGCCGACTGCGGCCACCGATTTGTTGCTGCTGCGTCCCCGGTCATGCCGGATCGCGACGACGGAGGGTTCATCCAGTACAATGCCCTGACCCCGGGCATAAATCAACGTATTGGCGGTGCCCAGATCAATGGACAGATCGTTGGAGAAGATGCCCCGGAGGCGACGTAAGAACATGTGTTTTTCCAGAAACGATTACAGGACAAAAGATAATGTTATTACCATCTGCTGAGGTAAACCGGATCGCCCAGCTGGCCAGATTACATCTGCAGCCGGAAGAAGTCTCTGGTCTGCAACAGGATCTATCTGCGATGCTGGCTCTGGTCAGACAGATGCAGGCCGTGGACACGCAGGGCGTACAGCCCATGGCGCATCCGCTGGCAATGGTACAGCGCCTGCGTACAGATCAGGTCACGGAACAGAATCAGCGGGCAGCTTATCAGGCCGTTGCACCGCAGGTAGATGAAGGTCTATATCTGGTGCCGCGTGTGGTTGAGTAGCGCCTGCCGATACCGATCAATATCCTCAGACGTGTGTTTTTCCGTGGCACACACCAGTAGTGCATGACCCAGCTCCGGATAATCAGTGCTCAGGTCAAACCCGCCCAGGATATCCTGTTCTGCCAGGGCCGCCAGGATCGGACCGGGGTCAGCCGGCAAACGCAGGACGCACTCATGGAACATCGGTGTCGGAAACAGGGTCTCCACGCGATCCAGCTCAGTCAAGGCTGTAACCAGTTGTTGCGTATGCGCATGGCAGGCTGCCGCAACCTGGGCCAGCCCGGTGCCGCCGAGCAAGGCCATATGGATGGTAGCCGCAGTGACCAGCAAGCCCTGATTGGTACAGATATTCGAGGTTGCCTTAGAACGCCGGATATGTTGTTCGCGGGCCTGCAGAGTCAGGCTGTAGCCGGTATTTCCTGCCAGGTCAACCGTTCTGCCGACAATCCGCCCCGGCATCTGACGTACCAGAGCCTGTCGGGTACTCATAAAACCGAAATAAGGCCCGCCGGAAGATAAGGGGACCCCGAGCGGCTGCCCTTCCCCGACCGCAATATCCACACCTCTGGTTCCCCAGGCGCCGGGGGGCTTCAACACGGCCATCGCAAGCGGATTGACCACGCCGATAGCTAGCCGCTGACTGGCATGTGCCCGATCAGTCAGCTGATCAACCTCTTCTAACACACCAAAAAAGTTCGGTTGCGGAATGACCAGTGCCGCAAAATCCTGTTCTGCAAGCGCGGCTAAGGCCGCCTGATCGGTACGCCCGGTTGCCAGATCAAACGGCACCTCAACCAGCTCAATCTGTTGGTTACTGACAATCGTCTGCGCCACCTGACGGTAGGCCGGATGCAATGTGCGTGGGACCAGAATACGTTTTGACCTCACCTTGCGGTTCGCACGAACTGCCATCAGAATCGCTTCTGCCAAGGCAGAGGCCCCATCGTATAAAGATGCGTTCGCCGCATCCATGGCCAGCAAGGCTGTCATCATCGACTGATATTCATACAGCAGCTGCAGCGTGCCCTGACTGGCTTCGGCCTGGTACGGTGTGTAAGCACTGTAAAATTCGCCTCGGGTGGCGATCTGCCAGACAGCGGCCGGTATATGATGGTCATAGGCACCTGCACCAATAAAGCACAGGGGTTGCCCATCCTGCTGAGCCAGTTCCTGCAACAGGCGCGTCACGGCCATTTCCGACAAGCCATCAGGCAAACCGGACCAGTCCACCGTCCTGAGTGAGGACGGTATCTCATCAAATAAATCATCTATCGCTGCAACGCCGATGGCGCTCAGCATCTGACGAACATCTTGCTCAGTATGCGGGATGAATGGCATATGCGATATTAAAAACGGGTTGAATATGAGGTCGGCTATTATAGATCAGTTCTGCTGATGCTCACGGGCAAAATCCATGCAACAACCTGGTCAGACGATCGTGCACAATCATCGTGCGGCGGTCAGATCTATCTGGTTGGTGGCGCAGTACGTGATCAGTTGCTGGGCCTGCCGGTCACAGAGCGGGATTGGGTGGTCGTCGGCAGTACGCCGGAGCAGATGCGACGAGCCGGATTCCGGCTCGCCGATCCCGATTTTCCGGTCTTTTTACACCCTGCAACGGGTGAAGAATACGCACTGGCCCGGCGTGAAACACATACAATGGCCGGATATCGCGGCTTTGCACTGGATATCAACCCACAAATCACTTTACAGCAAGACCTGTCCCGACGCGATCTGACAATCAACGCGATCGCACAGGATGCAACCGGACGCCTGACTGATCCCTATCAGGGACAACGTGACCTGCTCTCACGACGCCTGCGCCATGTGACACCGGCCTTTAGTGAAGATCCGGTGCGGGTATTACGCACGGCCCGATTTGCCGCCAGATTCGGGCATCTGGGCTTTGCGGTAGTACCGGAGACGCTGCATCTGATGCATCTGATGGTCGCTGCAAACGACTATGAACTGACCTCAGAGCGTATCCGACACGAGATGCAGCAGGCTTTGCGCTGCACTCAACCCTGGCATTTTTTTGCCCTACTGGCACAGGTCGGCGTACAACCTGTAGCAGACATCCCGGAGACCGTGCAAACAGAGGCGCTGGCCGCACTCAGACGAGTCTGTGCCCGGACGGCTGATCCGGACATCCGGTTTGTCGCTTATGCACTGCACTGTCTGCAGCTGGACAGACCGCTACACAGTACGCTGACACGTCGCACAAAACGCTTGTTAGCGCAGGCGCGCAGTGCCTGGTCACAACTGATACGATTGTCCAGCAATACCACACCAGCGACCATCTGTTCATTTCTGCAACGACTACGCGCCTGGCACGCAGACGGGCCTTATGCCGCGATCATGCTGGTGTTACAGGCTCATCAGCAACATGTGCCACTGCTGGCGCAGATTCAAACGGCGCAGGCTGCAGCGGCACAAGTGCGATCTGACATCATCAGGGCACAGGGGCTGCAGGGAACTGCGCTGGGACAGGCATTGCATACCCACCGACAAGCCGCCATTACAGCGATTTGGCGCGACTGACCACTACACTACATGACGCAGCAAACAGAAAAGATAACTGATAGGATGCTGCACCGCACAGCAACTCCGCTGCATTCCATGCCCTCTTCTGCAAATGTACACCCCTGATCCGGGACTTGCCTGATAACACTTATGTCTACCGACCCGTCTGACGAAATACCACCATACACAGAAGATTCGATTCCACCGAGTGGTGATCCGGAGGTGGATGCACTGCGTGTGCCACCTCATTCCATCCCGGCAGAACAGGCAGTACTAGGCGGCCTGATGCTGAATAATCAGGCCTGGGAAAAAATTGCGGATCAGGTGGTCGCAGAAGATTTTTACCGGCGCGAACATCAGCTATTGTTTGCCGCGATCCGGCAACTGGATGAAGACGATCAGCCATTTGATATCGTCACACTCGCTGAGTCGCTGGAACGCAGCAATCAACTGGATGATGTCGGCGGAATGCCGTATCTGGGCGCCCTGGCAAACGACACACCGGATGCCTCTAACGTGCCATCCTATGCCCGCATCGTGCGGGAGCATTCGGTCACGCGGCAACTGATCCAGGTTGGAAATCAGATTGCTGAAAGCGGTCATCGTCCGCAGGGACGGCGGGTGAATGAATTACTGGATCTGGCTGAAACAGCAGTGTTCCGGATCGCAGAACAGCATGCCCGCGGGCGGGCCGGATTCAAGCCGGTCAACACGCTGCTTGCCGCAGCCATTGACCGGATTGAAGAGCTGTTCAGCAGCGGCAAGGAACTGACCGGACTGGCGAGTGGTTTTCATGATTTCGATCACAAGACACTGGGCCTGCAGAATGCCGATCTGATCATCGTGGCCGGACGCCCATCCATGGGCAAAACCAGCTTCGCCATGAATATTGCCGAATATGTCGCTCTGTCAACCAAGCTGCCAGTGGCAATTTTTTCGATGGAAATGCCGGGCGAACAATTGGTGTTACGGATGTTGTCCTCACTCGGACGCATCAATCAGCAATCCATCCGTTCCGGCAAGCTGACCGATGACGACTGGCCACGTATTACCTCAGCAGTGAATCTGCTCAGTCAGGCCAAACTATTTATTGATGATACACCTGCCCTGACCCCGACCGAACTGCGCGCCCGCTGCCGCCGCCTGCAGCGCGAACACAAGGCACTGGGCCTGGTGATCATTGATTATTTACAGCTGATGCAGGCAGCTGATAATAAAGAAAACCGCGCAACCGAGCTGTCAACCATCTCTCGCTCGTTAAAGGCAATGGCGAAGGAACTGAATGTGCCAGTCATTGCCTTATCGCAACTGAATCGCTCACTGGAGCAACGTCCGAACAAACGCCCGGTGATGTCCGATCTGCGTGAATCAGGCGCGATTGAGCAGGATGCGGATCTGATTACCTTTATCTATCGGGATGAAGTGTATAACGAAGACACTCAGGACAAAGGTAAGGCCGAAATCATTATCGGCAAACAACGTAACGGCCCGATCGGCACCGTCTGTCTGACCTTTCAGGGCCAGTACACCCGATTTGATAACTTCGCCCAGGATACCTACGGGACCAGCCTGTGACCAACTGGCAACCACAGGCCAGGATTGATTTACACGCCCTGCAACATAATCTGACTCAGGTTCGCCAGCGAGCACCCGGACGCCAGATCATAGCCGTCATCAAGGCAGATGCATATGGTCATGGCCTGCTACCTGTCGCACAGGCACTGCGGGATCAGGTTAATATGTTTGCTGTGGCACGCCTGCATGAAGCGGTGACCCTGCGTGAGGCCGACATCACAACCGATCTCCTGCTACTGGAAGGGGTGAATGACCGGGAAGAGCTGAGCCTAGCTACCCACCTCAACCTGCAACTGGTGGTGCACCAGGCATCCCAGATCACGCTATTGCGTCACACCCAGCTCCGTCAACCTGTTCTCTGCTGGCTGAAGGTCAATACCGGAATGCATCGGTTAGGTCTTGCACCGGCTGAGGTCGATGCGGCGATACAACAATTATGCCGCTGCGAAAACAGCCAGTTGGTCGGCTTGATGACCCATCTGGCGAATGCTGATGACCCGACTGATGCGAGTGTGCAGCAACAGCTGAACCAGATGGTAACACTCGGCAGACGGCACGATCTGCCACAAACCATAGCCAATTCCGCCGGGATTCTGCACTGGCCTGCCAGCCATGCTGACTGGGTGCGTCCCGGCCTGATGCTGTATGGCGCTGCGCCGCACTCTGCTGGAACGATCAGCACCTGCAGGCTACAGCCCGTGATGACACTCACCGCCCCCTTGCTGGCGATCCGCCAGGTACAGGCCGGCGACCGGGTCGGTTATAACGGCATCTGGCAGGCGCATCAGACCCGCCGAATCGGCGTGGTCGGTATCGGCTACGGTGATGGCTACCCACGCAATATCTCAGGAGATGCGTATGTTCTGATCAACCAGCACCCTGCGCGCATCGTTGGTCGTATCTCAATGGACATGCTGAGCATAGATCTGACTGATATCCCGGCACACATTGGCGACCGGACTGTGCTGTGGGGCAATGGCCTGCCAACAGACCAGGTTGCCATCTGGGCACAGACCCTGCCTTATACCCTGTTTACTGGCGTGTCTGCCCGGGTTTCTCGACATTACCAATAAGTCTGTGTTACGATTGGCCAGCTGTACTTAGCAAACTTTTTGTTCACATTCTGCACACCCTCCCTGTCCCCGAACCACATCATCTCGCGACGACAGCGCTCCCGGCACCTGCACGCCCCCGGACACCACTCCCCCTCACACCAGATTCTGATCCACCTCCCAGGCACAATCGTATGTATTTAAATGAGCTGAAACAATTACCGGTTGAAGAATTACAAAACATGGCGCGCGCCAAGCACATTGAACAGGCCGGCCGCTCATTGAAGCAAGACCTGGTGTTTTCGATCCTGAAGGCCCAGGCAAAGAGTGGCGAGTCCATCTACGGTGAAGGCGTAATGGAAGTCCTGCAGGATGGCTTCGGCTTTCTGCGTGCGGGTGACTCATCTTATCTGGCCGGTCCGGACGATTTGTACGTCTCACCCAGCCAGATCCGCCGTTTCGGCCTGCGTACCGGTGATACCGTTTCCGGTCGGATTCGTCCACCAAAGGATAATGAACGCTTTTTTGCTATTCTGAAGGTCGATAGTGTCAACTATGAAGACCCGGAGACAACCAAAAATAAGATCTTGTTTGAAAACTTTACGCCATTGTTCGCGGACGAACGTTATCAACTGGAAGTCGGGAATGGCAGCACTCAGGATCTGACCGGGCGTATCATTGATATTGTCGCCCCGATCGGCAAGGGCCAGCGCGGTCTGATCGTTGCCCCACCGAAGGCGGGTAAGACCATGTTGTTACAGAATATCGCCCAGGCAATTGCAACCAACCACCCGGACAGTCACCTGATCGTCCTGCTGATTGATGAGCGCCCGGAAGAAGTGACCGAAATGGCCCGTTCGGTGAAGGGAGAAGTGCTCTCGTCCACGTTCGATGAGGCCGCCACGCGCCATATTCAGGTTGCTGAAATGGTGATCGAAAAGGCGAAACGGCTGGTTGAGCACAATAAGGATGTGGTGATTCTGCTGGATTCGATCACTCGCCTGGCCCGCGCCTACAACACAGCACTACCCTCCTCCGGCAAATTACTGACCGGAGGCGTGGATGCGAATGCGTTACAGAAGCCGAAACGGTTTTTTGGTGCCGCGCGCAATCTGGAAGAAGGCGGTTCTCTGACCATCATCGCGACCGCACTGATCGAAACCGGCTCACGCATGGATGATGTGATCTATGAAGAATTTAAGGG
>JAHDBG010000002.1:9093-21154 GCA_020630515.1 Gammaproteobacteria bacterium | reverse complement strand
ATGAAACGGGCTTAATGCAACGGGTCTATCCACATACCGCAATGATCCTGGCGGCCGGTCGCGGCACACGCATGCGACCGCTGACTGACCAGACACCGAAACCATTACTCATCGTGGGCGATAGACCGCTGATCGTCTGGCAGATCACCCGTGTTGCCGCCGCTGGCATTCGCCGGATCGTGATCAACCATGCCTGGCTGGGCGAACAAATCGTCCGCGCGCTCGGCGATGGCGCACAATGGGGGGTGCAGATCCGGTATTCTGCTGAACCACCCGAGGCCGGTCTGGAAACCGGCGGTGGCATCCATCAGGCATTGCCTCTGCTCGGTGAGCACCCCTTCCTGGTGGTGAACGCGGACATCTGGTGCGATCTGGCACTGCACCAGCTCAGCTTAACAACAAACGATCTGGCTCATCTGGTACTGGTGCCGAACCCGGCGCATCACCCGAATGGTGATTTCCATCTGCATCCCGACGGACGCGTGACGAACCAACCCACCTTCAGGCAGACCTACAGCGGCATCGGCGTGTATCATCCCGACCTGTTCCGCGATTTGTCAATCGGCACCTGTCCTCTGGCCCCGATCCTGCGTCAGGCAGTAGCAGCTGACACGGTTTCGGGCACCAGCCACACCGGTGACTGGCTGGATATCGGCACACCTGAACGCCTTGCGACCTTACATCAATCCCTTATTGCGCCCTGAACATGTCCCGACTGTTTTGTATCCTTCTCAGCAGCCTGATCACCCCGTTGATCGCGGCCACTCATGTGCACGAATATCACCTGGATAACGGATTACAGGTGCTCGTCAAGCCAGATCAGCGTGCCCCCTTAGTAGTCGCACAAGTCTGGTACAAGGTCGGCAGCAGCTACGAAGAAACTGGTTCGACCGGTCTGTCGCATGTGCTGGAACACATGTTATTCAAGGGCACGAAAGATCACGGCCCAGGCGACTATTCGCGCCAGATTGCCGCCCTTGGCGGGACTGAAAATGCGTTTACCGGGCGTGATTACACTGCCTATTTCGCTACCCTGGCGGCCGCACACCTGGAACAGGTGCTGGCGCTGGAGGCCGATCGGATGCAGAATCTGGTGATGCAGCCGACTGAATTTACCAAAGAACTGGCAGTGGTCAAAGAAGAACGACGGCTACGCACCGACGACAGCCCGACCGGACTCACCTACGAACAATTGCAGGCCGTTGCCTGGCGTGCCTCACCCTACCGCAACCCGGTGATCGGCTGGATGCAGGATCTGAATCAGATGACACTTTCTGATCTGCAGACCTGGTACCAGCGTTGGTATACCCCGAACAATGCGGTACTGGTCGTGGTCGGCGACGTACAACCGCACGCAGTCCTCGCCTTAGCAAAGCGTTATTTCGGCCCGATACCCCGCCGTACTGTGATCCCGCTGAAACCGCAACTCGAACCGGAACAACATGGCATTACCCAGGTCACGGTTCGGGCGCCTGCGCAACAACCCTACCTGATGCTGGGCTACAAGGTACCGGTGGTCGGCAGGACAACGCAAGACTGGGAGCCCTACGCGCTGGCCATCCTGGCCAGTCTGCTGGATGGTGGTGAGAGTGCCCGCCTGCCCAGCGAGTTGGTGCGCAAACAACGCATTGCAGCCAGTATCGGTGCCGATTATGCCCCCTACACCCGTCTGGCGAATCTGTTTCTGTTCAGTGGCACTCCGACGGACGGACACACAATCGCTGATCTGCAACAGGCCGTATTCGATCAGATCACGCAGTTACAAACAAGCTTACTGGCACCTGCCGAACTGAACCGTGTGATCAACCAGGCCGTGGCTGCCAGGGTCTACGAACAGGATTCATTGTTTTACCAGGCGATGCAGCTTGGACTGCTCGCGACCGTCGGACTGGACTGGCGGCTCAGCAACGTAGAAATCGACCAGTTGCGTGCGATCACACCGGAACAGGTGCGTACTGTGGCACAACGCTACCTGATCGAAGACAACCTGACGATTGCTACCCTTGCGCCGGCCACACCCTGAAACATTTGCAAGCACAGCAGTTTTCAGAGGTGCCCTTTAGTGAGTAAGGCATAATAGAACCCATCCATCGTCTGTTCACCCGGATAAATCTGCCGCCCGACAGAACATACATGCCCCCAGGTCGGTTGTAGCGGCACCGGTTGTGCATCTGGCTGTTGCTGCACAAAGGCAGTGATCTGATCCTGATTTTCTGACGGCAATACCGAACAGGTGGCATACAGCAGCTTACCGCCAATCTTCAGGCATGGCCACACGGCGCGCAGTAACGCGGCCTGGCGCTGCGCCAGTGCCGGAATATCGTCGGCCCGGCGCAATAAGCGAATATCCGGATGGCGCCGCATCACACCAGTCGCCGAACAAGGCACATCCAGCAGGATCCGGTCAAAAGGCTGTTGCAGCCAATCTGACGGTGGCTGGCTCGCATCCTGCACCTGACAATGTGCGGATAACCTCAGGCGCCGCAGATTATCTGTCACCTGCGCCATGCGATCTGCCTGCTGATCGACTGCGACCAGTTCCACTGCATCCGCCAGTTCCAGGATATGACCGGTCTTACCACCCGGTGCCGCACACGCATCCAGAATGCGCTGGCCGGGCTGCACATCCAGCAACTGCGCTGCCAGTTGCGCTCCCGCATCCTGCACAGACACAATCCCCGCCTCAAATCCCGGAACCTGTTCCACTGCTGTCGGCTGTTGCAGTACCACTGCACCCGGTACTGCCGGAATGCCGGTGCCTGACATGCCAGCAGTCTGCAGCGCGGCCAGATAGTCCGGCAGACCCTGACGGCGCAGGTTCAGGCGCAATGTCATTGGTGCGCGTTGCTGCAATGCGGCCAGCATCATCGCCCAATCCTGCGGCCAGGCCGCCTGCATCTGCGCCAATATCCAGTCCGGCTGTGCATAACGAATCGCTGGTTCTGCGGCAGTCAGTCCGGCTCCGTGTTTCTGCTCACGCTGGAGCTGACGCAACACGCCATTCACCAGCCCGGCGGCCCAGGGCCTGGCCAGACGCCGCGTCAATGCCACGCTGGTGGCCAGCACTGCATGATCCGGCACCCGGCTGTGTAACAGCTGATACGCACCCAGCAGCAGGATACGCCGGACAGCCTGATCCTTACGCCGCAACGGTTTACGCAGATAACGCGCAATCAGCATGTCCAGCTGGCGGTACCAGCGACACAACCCGTAACTGAGTTCAGCCGCAAATGCCTGATCGCGGGCATGCAATCTGTTCGGTACCGCCAGCACCTGATCCAGTGCCCGCCCCTGCAATACCTGCTGCAGATTCGTCAGCGCCTGCTGGCGCGGATCAGCGCGTTCCACAGGCCGGCATATCCGCAGCGCGCATCACTGTACCAATCAGAATCGCCGCCAGCAGTGGCAGGGCAATCGCCAGAAGAAAGGTCAGCTGACCACCGAGATCATCCCATACATAACCACTGACTAGGCTACCCACCGCACCACCAGCCCCGAAACACACGCTGGAATACAGTGCCTGACCACGCCCTTGCAAGCGTCCGGGAAAATAATGTTGTACCCAGTGGATCGCTGACGCATGAAACAGACCAAAGCTGGCAGCATGTAACAATTGCGCCAGCACCAGACTGGTCAGAGACTGCGGGAATAATGCAATCATCACCCAACGCAATGCAGTCAGCACAAAGCTGACAACCAGCAGCAGCCTGACTGACCAGCGACCTAGCGCATGATGCGCCACCCAGAACAACGCAATCTCAGCCAGAATCCCCAACGCCCACAATTGTCCGATCAGTGTCTTAGTATAGCCATAGCCTTCCAGGTAAATGGTATAAAAGGTGTAATAAGGCCCGTGACTGGCCTGTAACAAAAAGATCGCGGCCAGAAATGCCCAGACCACCGGGCGACGCAACAATTGTGACAGGGCCAACGTACCCGGTGGATGCGGTACTGCAGGTGGCTCTGCGACAATCAGGGTGCTTAACCACAAACAGAAGAACAGACCCAGTACGACCCATAACACAATCTCAGTGCCATACAGATCAATCAGCCAGCCGAGGCAGATCACTGCCAGCATAAAGCCGACCGAACCCCACACCCGGATGCGGGCATACAGGGCGGCCCGCTCACGCAAGTAATGGAATGTCAGAGTCTCAAACTGGGGCAGGTTCGCATTCCAGAAAAAGCTATAGGCCAGCATCACGACAGCTATCAGCCAGAAGGTGTGTACCTGGAATAAACCGATAAAGACCAGCAGCGAACACAGGGCACCCAGCCGGATCAGCCAGATACGATGGCCGACATGATCACACAACCAACCCCAGATGTTCGGTGCAATAATCTTGGCCAACAGCAGAATCGCCATCAGTTCGCCAATAGATTGTGCGTCAAATCCGCGTCCCTTCAGCAGCAGCCCCCAGTACGGGATGATGACGCCAAGAATGGCAAAATGAAATACATAAAAGCCGGATAAACGCCAGTACGGTAGCGGCTGTGTCTCCGGATGCATCATCCGATCCAGCTCAGATCTGGTGCCTGCTGATGCCAGTCAGTCACGCCCTGATACTGATGCGCCGCCTGTAACAATCTGGGTTCAGCCCAGTAGTTACCGATCAGCTGCACCCCGACCGGCATACCATGCTGTGCGCAGCCAGCCGGATGACTGAGCGCCGGTAATCCGGCCAGACTGACTGGCACCGTATACACATCGCCCAGATACATCTGCACCGGATCCTGCTGCCATGCGCCCAACGCACATGACGCAAACGGCGTGACCGGACCAAGCAACAGATCCACTTCCTGCAACACCCGCTGAAAATCGTTCGCGATCAGCTGGCGCACCTTCTGCGCTTGCACATAATACGCATCATAATAGCCTTCAGACAGCACATAGGTGCCCAGCATAATGCGCCGTTTCACCTCGGTGCCAAACCCTTCCGCCCGCGAGTGGGCATACAAGGCTGCCAGATCGTCTGCTTGTGCGCTGCGATGCCCGAAACGCACGCCGTCATACCGTGACAGATTTGATGCGGCTTCCGCCAGCGCAATCACATAATAGGCCGGTATGCTCGCCTGACTGGTTGGCAGGCTCACCTCCACCAGGGTCGCACCCAGTGACTCATAGACCTGAGCCGCCTGTTGCACCACTGCAGCAACCGCAGCATCCAGCCCGTCGGTAAAAAACTCCTGCGGCAGGCCGATCCGCAACCCGCGCAGATCGCCCGCCAACCCGGCAGCATAATCCGGTACCGGTTGTTCGGCACAGGTTGAATCCTGTGCATCAAATCCGGCTATGACCTGCAACAAAGCCGCCACATCCTGCGCACTGTGCGCCAGTATCCCGGCCTGATCCAGCGATGACGCAAATGCCACCATCCCCCAGCGCGAACAACGGCCATAGGTCGGCTTCAGGCCCGTGATGCCGGTCAGGGCCGCTGGCTGACGCACCGAACCGCCGGTATCAGAGCCGGTCGCAGCAGCACATAATCGTGCCGCCACAGCAACCGCCGAACCACCGGAAGAACCGCCTGGTGCAGCATCAACAGACCAGGGGTTATGCACCGGCCCGTAGAAACTGGTCTCATTCGATGAGCCCATCGCGAACTCATCCATATTTGCTTTGCCCAACATCACACAACCTGCCGCCTGTAACCGGCTGACCACTGTCGCATCATACGGTGCAATAAAGTTGTCCAGCATCCGCGAGCCGCAACTGGTTCTGACACCCCGGGTGCAGAACACATCTTTATGTACTATCGGGATCCCGGTCAGCGGCCCGGCTGATCCGGCGGCGAGCCGTGCATCTGCGGCCTGCGCCTGCGCCAGTGCGATATCCTCAGTCACCGTGATCAAACTATTCAGGGTACCATCCAGCTGCCGGATGCGTGCCAGATAAGATTGCGTCAGTTCGACACTGGAACAGGCACCAGCCCGCAGATCGGCTGCCTGTTGCATTACACTATCAACTTGCATATTTCACACTGCTTTTCGAAATCTGTTTACGCACGGTTGTACCCGCACCACAGGACGTTAAAAACGACCTCATTCGATAATCAGCGAATAAGGGTTGAGGAACTGTCTTCTCCACAACAGGGCTCTATCGACCTGGCTGAGTTCAGCTTCATCACAGACAGCCTGCCAGTGTTGCGTTATAGTTGCCTGCAAATGCGCGAATATTGTGCGTGCCTCTTCCTCAGACAGCAAAAAGTTTTTCGCCGTTGCCAGACAAGTTCTAAGCTGACTGAGATTATTATTGCCAGCAATCAACATCGCCTGTGCGGCTTCATTGCCGGTGCGGCCTTGTGGGCAGATATCATACGCCGGTGTCAGTGTGAGTGCTTCACCATCCCAGAAAGCAGCATGGTTACGGGCATGGTCATCGGTGTTACCACACAACACATTGAAGACCAGCCGCGTAAACAATTCGCGCAGATTGCGCTTCGGATCATGAAAGCGGTAACGAATAATTTCTGCCAGCGTGGCATAGCTGGCATAACGCGCCATCATGTCGTGCAGGCCAAATAACGTGAGTGCCGACACCATCGCTCGGCGCGACCAGTTGCCATGACAGGGCAGACGGTCAAAACGTTCTATCAGCAGTACGTCTTTATTCGCTGCCTTGATCAGCTGTACCGGCGCAACCTGCAGGCCAGCCAGTGCAGCCAGTCGCATAGCGATGTATTCTGCCTTCACCACACTATACAAATCACTACTGGAAGCAAACTTGGCGATGTACTTTCTGCCCTGATCCTGAATCAGGGCTTTCGGACGCGCACCACCAATTGAGCTACCATGAAACAATGCCTGATCCAGCTCAGGAGTTAAGAGCATACCCTGTTCAACCCGCTCAGCTGAGGCCAGTAGTTCTGCCATACTGACATTCCTGGCAGATCGCGGCTCATATACGCTGGGGGAACGTTGAAAGTCCAGTGCACCAATCCGGTCCGAGCCGGACTCCAGCAAATAAGTCAGCTCATCCAATTCGGCGGTATCTGTACCAGCCCCTTTGAGTCTGCTGTTCATAATCACACGCCGCCCCCACGCATCCGGAGCAGCATCCCGGATACAGCCCGGCATATTCAGCCCTTCAAGCAAAGGCAGCACCCCGGCCTGTAAGGGCAGTTCAGGCGTGTAAATCGATATGACAGGCCGATGATCACGCAGACGTGTCAGATA
Source organism: Gammaproteobacteria bacterium (assembly GCA_020630515.1). Lineage (GTDB taxonomy): Bacteria > Pseudomonadota > Gammaproteobacteria > Chromatiales > Chromatiaceae > JAHDBG01. The sequence goes on along the minus strand of JAHDBG010000002.1, from coordinate 13,978 downwards.
ACTCCGGCCATAATTGAAGACCAGATGATCTTTATCTGCTGTCAGCCGACCGGCTACCATCGGTTCCGTTTCACCCGGCAACCATATCCAGACAAACGCTTCTCTGGCAGTGTCAGAAATCATCCTGCACCGCTTTCCGGGGCATGTGGATACGCTGTGGTAAAAGCGCCATTTTATCTCGCGTATACTCTATATGCCGGGACAGCGGCCCGTGCTCTGTAGCAAACAAACGTATACCAACTAGGGCAGCAACCTCAAATACCAGTCCGATAGCACTACTCATGGCGCCTTTTTCAATTTTCTGTAACGTGGCCCTGGCTATGCCTGCCCGATCAGCGAGATTCTGCTCTGTCCAGTGACGCTGCTTACGCTGCAACCGGATCTGCTCGCCCATCAATGTCACGGCGTCCTGCGCATACCGGGAATAAATACGTTGTTTTGCCATCCCTCTTCTCTCATCACTGAAATGACTACTATAGCAGGCATTACATACCTTAAAGACTAATATTATAGCCATTTTGTGTTTCTGATACTATAAAATCTGCTGCCGGAACCTACGCTTTACATCGGTTGCATAAATCCCGGAAACCGCGTACTGTCCTTCACCCGGAGTCAGCCAGACGATCGCTGTTGCTATACCGTAGCAAGGGAGGAAAGTCCGGGCTTCGCAGGGCAGGGAGCCAGGTAACACCTGGGCGGCGCGAGCCGACGGCCAGTGCCACAGAAAACAAACCGCCACTATGTGGATGCACCCGTCTCTCAGGAGGCGGTATATCTGACAGTGGTAAGGGTGAAAAGGTGCGGTAAGAGCGCACCGCGCTGCTGGTAACAGCAACGGCAAGGTAAACCCCTCCCGAAGCAAGACCAAATAGGGAAGCCCGCCTGAGTGCAATCTGTTGCCCGCAGATGCTTCCGGGTAGGTTGCATGAGGTATACGGCGACGTATATCCCAGATGAATGATCGTCCCCGACAGAACCCGGCTTACCGGCTGACTCCTCCCATCGTAATGACCTGAACAGCACAAGCCTATGTCCCGCCACACGACCACTCCCGTCACCGTCGGTCAGTACACCATCGGTGGTACTGCGCCGGTTCTGATTCAGTCAATGACCAATACCGATACCGCAGATATCACCACCACCGTGGAGCAGATCCGTCAGCTGGCAAAAGCCGGTTCTGAACTGGTACGTATCACAGTGAATAATAATGCCGCCGCCGCCGCTGTGCCTGCAATCCGGGCCGCACTGGATCATGCTGATATCAGTACCCCACTGGTCGGTGATTTTCACTACAACGGGCACAAACTGCTGGCCGATCATCCGGACTGTGCACAGGCACTGGCAAAATACCGGATCAATCCGGGAAATGTCGGTACCGGTAAAAAGAAAGACCGCCAGTATGCCAGCCTGATTGAGACCGCGCTGCGCTACGATAAACCCGTTCGCATCGGTGTCAACTGGGGCTCACTGGATCAGACCTTAGTCACCCGGATGATGGACGAGAATGCGCATTCCGCACAACCACTGGATGCCGGCAGCATAATGCGTGAGATTATGGTGCACTCCGCCCTGCAGAGCGCCAACCAGGCAGAAACGATCGGTTTGCCACGCAACCGAATCATCCTGTCGTGCAAAATGAGCCGAGTGCAGGATCTGATTGCCGTCTATCAGCTGTTAGCTGAACGCTGCGATTACGCGCTGCACCTGGGTCTGACTGAAGCCGGCATGGGCACGAAAGGCATTGTTGCCTCCACTGCCGCGCTGGCGGTACTGTTACAGCAGGGGATTGGTGACACGATTCGAATTTCACTGACTCCGGAACCAGACGGCGACCGTACACAGGAAGTGCGTGTTGCCCAGGAAATCCTGCAGACCATGGGATTGCGCGCCTTTATGCCGATGGTGACTGCTTGTCCCGGTTGTGGGCGCACCACCAGCAGTTATTTCCAGCAGTTAGCGCAGGATATTCAGAGCTATCTGCGTGCCCGGATGCCAGAATGGCGCAAACAGTATCCGGGGGTAGAACACCTGGATGTCGCTGTGATGGGCTGTGTGGTGAATGGACCGGGTGAGAGTAAACAAGCAGATATCGGCATCAGCCTGCCCGGCACCGGCGAGCGCCCGGTCGCGCCGGTCTATGTTGATGGCAAAAAAACCGTGACGCTGAAGGGTGATCATATCGCGGAAGAGTTCCAGCAGATCGTGCGCGATTATGTGCACACCCGATATGGTACAGACCACAGGTGATAGAATACATCATCACGCAACCAGCCACCCTCGACAAACTGTGTACTCAGCTACACGGCAGCCCCTGGCTGGCACTGGATACCGAGTTTATCCGCGACCACACCTATTATCCGCAACTGTGCCTGTTACAGATCAGCAATGCCGCTTACGCTGCCTGTATTGATCTGCAACAACTCGCGACACACCTGGACCCGCTACTGGCACTGATCTCTGATCCTGATATCATGAAGATATGGCATGCTGCACGTCAGGATCTGGAAATCTTTCAATACCAGTGGCAACATATCCCGACCCCGTTTTTCGACACACAATCTGCTGCTGATATACTGGGCTATGGACAGCAACTGAGCTATACCCATCTGGTACAGTCCCTGCTAGGTATTACCCTGAACAAAGACCAGTCCCGAACTGACTGGGCAGCCCGCCCTCTGAGCACCCATCAGATACGTTATGCTCTGGATGATGTCGTTTATCTGGGCAGACTGTACACGCGTTTATCTGCGGCCCTGTCGGCAGAACAAACACAGCAGCTGGCACAACGACAAGCGCCATTACATCTGGCTGAAACCTATTTTCCACCACCAGATGAGATATGGCGCAGGATCAAAGGACATAACAGATTACGTGCTGATGAGCAACGTCGACTGAAGCCGCTGGCAGCCTGGCGCGAGCGACAGGCGCGACAGCATAATGTACCGCGCCAATGGTTGCTGACGGATCGGGCGCTGCTGAAAACCTGCCGCCTGAGCTCTGCCACCGAGCAGCTGGCATTCATTGAACAACGGATAAAAAGCAGCTCTGACCCCAGATTGCAGCACATCGCACTGCCAGAGCTGAAGACCATGACATCAACTTCGTAGTTCGGTAACCTGATCGTAACCGATGCCCCAGTTATCGGTATCAACTTCGTCAATCACAACAATCGTCGTCGCCGAATTTTTCCCCAGAACATCCACTAACAACTGCGTTGCTCCGACAATCAGGTCTTTTTTCTGTTGGCGGGATACGGACTCTTTAGTCACTCTAATATTCACATAAGGCATGATGTTATCATCCGGATCATTTGATGTGACGCTGTGCGGGTGTACCAGAATAATCTGTATTCTGTAATACAGCGTTTACGATGTCATTGAAACGTTGCAGAAAATCCATGCCCTGTTGCGCATGAAAGCGGACCTCGTCACAACTCCCGACCGCCAGAATACCGACCTGATCTGTCGACTGTAACGGTAACACCACCACTGAACGGATCGTCCGATTATGAAACAGGTAATCTGATTGCGCAGCAGATACAGGCCCGCAACCTGGCTGTGCCTGGCGCAGAAAGGCACAGAACTGTGTCACAATCGGTTGCCTAGTCTGTGTCTGTAACATCGCTGCTGCAAACAACTTAATGGCAACCGCATCAGCCTGAAACACCATCTGCACCTGACCCGGCAGCGTCCGCATCAAATCATCCATATCCCGGATGCGCATCAGGGTCAGGGTGAGCTGGTGCAGACGCTGCGCAATCGCTTCATTCTCGCGTGCAACCTGCAACAATGTTGCCAGTTGTGCACGATGGTGTTGATTTTGTTCACGTAACTGCCGCATCTGGCGGTCAAACAATGAAGTTGCCGCACCGGTAACATGTGGCAGATGCAACGCCGTTAAGGCCTGCGGGTGACGTGCAAAAAAATCAGTGTGTTCGGTAAGATACGCCGCAATCTGTTGTTCCTGCACGGGATCAGTGAATCTGGAAGACATACGGTTCTTTGCAGAGAAATGTTATACTAGCTGGTTGTTTCAGCCAGACTGCTGATACCCTGACAACCCCGGAAATTTTTTGTAAGAGAATTCTGATGACTGATCTCAGCCTGTACCGCAATATCGGCATATTTGCACACGTTGATGCGGGAAAAACCACCACCACCGAGCGTATTCTGAATCTGACTGGCAAGACGCACAAAATCGGTGAAGTGCATGATGGCGAAGCAACCACAGATTTTATGGATCAGGAACGCGAACGTGGAATCACCATCCAGTCAGCTGCGACGACCTGTTTCTGGAAAGATCATCAGCTGAATATCATTGATACGCCCGGACACGTCGACTTTACTGTCGAAGTATACCGCTCGCTGAAGGTGCTGGACGGTGGTGTTGGTGTATTCTGTGGTTCGGGTGGCGTTGAACCTCAGTCTGAAACCAACTGGCGCTATGCGAATGAATCTGAGGTTGCGCGGATTATCTTCGTCAACAAGCTGGATCGTATGGGTGCTGACTTTTATCGGGTGGTGGAACAGATTAAAGACGTTCTGGGTGCCAATCCGCTGGTCATGACGTTACCGATCGGAATTGAAGATAATTTTACCGGCGTGGTGGATCTGCTCACCCGCCGGGCCTGGATCTGGGATGATTCCGGTGACCCGTCAAAATATCAACTGGCAGATGTCCCGGCAGACATGATGGATCAGGTCAATACCTACCGCGAACAACTCATCGAAACGGTCGTTGAGCAGGACGATGACCTGATGGAGGCCTATCTGGAGGAAGGCGTTGAGCCCACTCTGGCCCAATTGAAACAGTGTATCCGCAAAGGCACCATCGCGCTGGACTTTTTTCCAACCTTCTGCGGTTCTGCCTTCAAAAACAAAGGGGT
>JAHDBG010000002.1:0-8993 GCA_020630515.1 Gammaproteobacteria bacterium | reverse complement strand
CGCGATTCGGCCCAGGCAGGTGATATCATCGCGCTGGTTGGGCTGAAAAACACTCAGACCGGTCACACTCTGTGCGATCCGAAGAACCCCGCAACACTGGAGCCGATGGTATTCCCGGATCCGGTGATTTCTATTGCCATTCAGCCGAAAGATAAAGCTTCGACGGAAAAGATGGGGATTGCGCTGAATAAAATGATTCAGGAAGACCCGTCATTCCAGGTCGAAACTGATCTGGAATCCGGCGAGACCATCATCAAGGGCATGGGCGAACTGCATCTGGATATCAAAGTCGATATCCTGAAGCGGACGCACAGCGTGGATGTCAGCATGGGTAAGCCGCAGGTGGCATATCGCGAGACGATTACCCGCTCAATCGAAGACAGCTATACCCACAAAAAACAAACCGGCGGCTCCGGCCAGTTCGCTAAGATTGATTATCAGATTGAACCAGGTGAGACCAACAGCGGCTTTGTGTTTGAATCTCAGGTCACCGGCGGTAATGTGCCACGCGAATTCTGGCCGGCAGTGCAAAAAGGATTTGCCACCAGCATGGCAGAAGGCACACTCGCTGGCTTCCCGTTGCTGGACGTTAAGATCACCCTGCTGGATGGTGCCTATCACCCGGTTGATTCGTCTGCCGTCGCATACGAAATCGCTGCCAGAACAGCTTATCGTCAGTCTGTACCGAAGGCGGCCCCACAATTGCTGGAACCGATCATGAAGGTTGATATCTTCACTCCGGAACAACACGTCGGTGATGTGATCGGGGACCTGAATCGCCGTCGTGGCATGATCCAGGGACAGGAAGCCGGCCCGACCGGGGTACGGATCAGAGCCAATGCACCATTATCGGAGATGTTCGGTTATATCGGTGATCTGCGCACCATGACCTCAGGCCGCGGCCAGTTTTCAATGGAATTTTCGCACTATGCAGCCTGCCCTGCCAATGTCGCCGAAACCGTAATTAAGGAAGTTAAGGCGCGCCGGGAAGCCGCCCTCAAGTAATAGTGCCAGCGTTATTACCGCATTCACCTGCACCTTCCCATATCACCTGCCTCTCAATTGGCACCGACAGCAGGTCGGCTTATCACCGACCTGTCTGCTGTGCAAAGTCGTGACCCAAAGTATCCGCCATAGCGCAGGCACTGTGGTACGCTGCCTCAACTGTGCCTGATCTGCACCAGTCGCCACAAGCAGCCAGTCCGGCATCATCTATGTAGAGCAACGGCTCAGCTGCCGGTGGGCAAGTGGCATAGCGCCACAAGTGCACCGCACGATGTTCCGCCTGGTTCAGATCCTGCCCAACCAGTTCCCCGGCTGACCGGATCAGCTGTGCCTGCACCCAGACCCTGTCGGCTTCGCTGTGGGTTGCTGTCCACGCACTGGTGGCATGCACGACCATCGAATAGCCGCCTGCCGGACGTCCGGGCTTGGTATGATTCAGCTGTATCCGACGAATCGCGGACCCTGTCACCTCGGCGACCTGCCAGGACAAAGGCAGCGGTTGGGTAAAGCCCAGCATCAGGACGTAACAACCCACCATTGAGACCGACTGCACCGCTAGCAGGTCCGGCATCAGTACTGCGGTCTGCACGGCAGGTGCCGTACTGATCACCCGGTCATACGGGCCATAATCATTGCCTTGTTCGTCCTGTAACTGCCAGGCGTACGGTGTGCCATGGATGCGGGTGATTCGTACCTGCCGCCGGACGACCAGGTCTTGTGCCAGATATTTTCCGATCTGATTCATCCTGGGTATACCAACGTAGTGTCGTTCCGGATACTCACTGATGACCGGGGGCTTACCGGGTTGCAACCGCACCCGAATTGCATGCCAGGGGACAACGACACGCGCTTGCTCCAGCGTGTGTACAAAGGCCTGAAATGCTGCGCTGGTTGCGGTAAAGTCAGGCGCACCATGATCAAACTGGTAGTCACCAGCATAGCGGGTCGCCAGACGACCACCCAGGCCGCGTGATTTTTCAAATAGTTCACATTGTGCGTATGGTGCCAGCTGTCGGGCGAGTATCAGGCCGCTGAGGCCAGCACCGATGATGGCAATATGCGGTAGATCAGTCTGCATCAGGATGATAAGTGCCTCGGGGGTGTAGAGAATGAAAAGTCAGATGTTCAGTCGGCTCCTGCCGCTGGGTGTTATCACTCTGGCAGCCTTGCTGGCAGGGTGGCTTATTGCCAGTAAACCGGCGTCAGAACCGGTCACCGCACAAGAAAAGGCCTGGTTAGTCCGTGTGATGGCGGTTGAGCCGGGTGATTATGCGCCCAGCCTGGCACTCTACGGGCGCATAGATTCATTATGGACGACACGCCTTTCTGCTGTCGTGGAGGCTGATGTCATTACCGTGCCACAAATGGCAGGTGATGCAGTGCAGCGTGATCAGGTTCTGCTGCAGCTGGATGATCAGGAAGCGCAGCTGCGTCTGACACAGGCGACCGCGCAACTGGCGGAAGCGCAAGCACAGGTGCAGACGGAACATATCCGGCACCAGGCGAATCAGGCCGCATTACCACGCGAGCAGCGCCTGCTGAATCTGGCACGTAGTGCAGAACAGCGGCTACGCAAGCTGGTCAGCAACAGGGTAACAGCACAATCCGCACTGGATAATGCCCGTCAGCTGGTGCAACAACGCGCAATTACGTTAACCGCCCGCAAACAACAGATTTCGGAACATACGACGCGTTTGGCAGCAGCTCAGGCACGCGTCACGCAGGCTGAGGCCGCGCAGCAGCAGACGGAACTGGCTGTGCAGCACTGCCGGATCACAGCACCGTTCAATGGTATCATCAGCCAGGTCTCTGTGGCACCGGGACAACGTGTGCGACCTGGTGAAGTGCTGATGCAACTGTATGACACGGATGCCTGGATCGTGCGCACGCCAGTTCCGGAACGGTATACTGCACATCTGCGTCGGGCATTAGCCGCCGGTGATACGCTGGTCGCAACCGGTCGTCTGGGGGAACAACAGATTCAGGCCAGGCTACATCGCCTGGGTGGTGAGGTTGTCGTCGGTACCGGTAGTCTGGAAGCGGTGTTTATGATACAGAATAAGCCACCGGGCCTGGCACAGGGACAGTTTATAACATTACACCTGGACCTGCCGGTATTACATAATGTGGTCTCTGTACCACCAACGGCTTTGTACGGCAGCCACCGGTTGTATCATCTGGATGATGAACAGCGCCTGCAACCGGTTACGGTAGAGCGACTTGGTGAGTGGCGTCCGCCAGATCAAACTACTACGCGCTTGCTGGTACGTTCGCCACAACTGCAGCCCGGGATGCAGCTGGTTGTCACTCAGTTACCGCAAGCGATCAAAGGACTGCTGGTGCGTCCGGCGGACGGCTGACGAAACTGGCTATTCGCGCTGCGTCTGCTGTGTCAGGTCAGGCTGAAATGAAGTTAACACCCTCATACAGGCTGGTCCTGTGTCCGTTCCGGCGAATATACCCCGCTACATTTTCCAGCACATCCGGGCTGGCCGACGCACGAATTGCATTTACTGAGTACTGACTGTGGAAAATAATATCCAGTGCCTGACTCAGGCCTGCATTCAACACGATATCGGCTTTCATATATTAGACGATAACGAACATATAGCCCGGGTGAATATCGGGCCCGGGTTGATCTTCAGAAATAATGTCACGCCGTTTAATACCGAATCCATGACGAAGATATGTCTGGATAAGTCACAAACCTATGCCTTGTTACATCAGCAGATACGGATGCCGGAAACGCTGAGTTTTTTAGACATCAAGGTAAAACCCAGGTATCAGCGTTATCTGAATTATGCCAGTTTACCTGATATTGTGACTCATATTGAGAGAATACTCAGCTATCCGCTGGTGATTAAGATGAATCGGGGGTCGCTCGGGCAACAGGTTTATTTGTGCCACGACCCGGAATCCATCACAAACGCACTCCGGACCATCTTTGATAAACAGATCTATCCCTACGATTATCTGGCCTTAGCTCAGGAACAGATTCAGCTCGGACAGGAATTTCGTGCCATCTTTTTCCGTCGGAAACTATTGCTCTGCTACGAACGAGTCGTCGGAGATGCCGTATTCGGTGCACGTTATTGGGATATGCATCAGGGGAATGTGAAAACAGTCACCGATACCCGTGTCCTGGATAACATCACACAGTTCGCCCAACCAGCATTGCAATTGCCTGGTCTGCACTACGTTGGCCTGGATCTGATCAGAGATGACCAGGGCATCTGGTATTTACTGGAAATGAACTCAGGACCTCTGTACGACCACTATATCAAATTTTGTAGTCGAGATGATATCGTAGCACTTTACGCTGATATATTATGCACAGAGCGTGAGCACTACCACACACCTGCTATCAGGTATGATGCAAGCTGATGTGGCGATCCCACTACTTAGTCTCCTGGCACACATCACCCCTGCAGCAGATTAATGGTATCAACTTCAATTCAGTATCGTGATCTGAATTCCGAGGAGTTATGATACTTCCTGCCAACTGTGCCATTTCCCATCTGAAATCATAACGGCTATGTTACAAACTCAGTATACCCCTGCTTCGCGGCAGACGCCGCATACGCATCAGCGCGGACAGGCGAAGGTGGCACGGATTCCGGTTAAGGTACAGCGGACAGACCACCCCCTGCGTAAGCCCGCCTGGATCCGTACCACCTTACCCTCCGGGGCAGGCGTGCAGCGCATCCGCAGGATTCTGCGCGAGCGTGAGCTGCATTCAGTATGCGAAGAGGCACAATGTCCGAATCTGGGCGAATGTTTTTCGCACGGTACCGCTACTTTCATGATCATGGGCGATGTATGTACCCGGCGCTGTCCGTTCTGCGATGTAGCGCACGGTCGTCCGCAGCCGCTGAATCCGGCAGAACCCGATCAACTTGCAGCGGCGATTGCAGAGATGCAGCTGCGTTATGTTGTGATTACCTCAGTCGATCGCGATGATCTGCGCGATGGTGGCGCCCGACATTTTGTCGATTGTATCCAGGCTGTGCGTACGCATACGCCGGATATCACAATCGAAGTCCTGGTACCAGATTTTCGTGGTCGAATGGACGTCGCCCTGGCCTTGTTCAACGAGGCACCACCAGACGTATTTAACCATAACCTGGAGACTGTCCCGCGTTTATATCGGCAGGCGCGACCCGGTTCAGACTATGCATGGTCATTACAATTGTTACAAGACTTCCATACACAGCACCCGGAGGTACCGACCAAATCTGGTCTGATGCTGGGGCTGGGTGAAACACAGGAAGAAGTGGAACAGGTCATGCAGGATCTAAGGGCGCATGACTGCCAAATGCTCACTCTGGGTCAGTATCTACAACCGAGTCGCGACCATCTGCCGGTTGAGCGATTTGTATCACCCGACGAGTTTAACGCACTGAAGACATTGGGCGATGCAATGGGCTTTGTGAATGTGGCGAGCGGTCCGATGGTACGTTCTTCCTACCATGCAGACCAGCAGGCAGGACATATGAATGTGTAGTGGTAACGCTGGTTAAGGAACAACTTTTTGACACCTCCAGACATGAGCTGACACACGATAAGCTGGCAGACTCTACTCACGATATTCTCAGACCACTTACGGTATTAGCGCACCAATGCGATCAGAAATATCACGAACAGCACCAGGCCTGTCAGCGGCAAAATCAAGCTGGACCAGTCACCGGACTGAGCTTTTGGACTGTTTTTCATCCAATGTTTCATCTGTGGCCATAAAAATACCAGCAGGCCAGCAATGAGTAGTGCAGAGCCGATTTGTAGCCAAGTTGGCATAGTATCCATATTCGTTGATATCATGAGTGAGAATGTTCAGAGGCACCCTGAGTAACAATGCCCGTTTGAGCCAGGTACTGTGTCAGCTTAATTTTATCCCGACTATATCATAGGCATTGATAAAGTCGGCAGCAGCAACAGCCTTCCTACCCGGCAGCTGTAACTGCGTGATACAGATGGAACCAGTGCCGGTAGCGACGACAATGCCTGCTGCGTCAGCCTGAAACACGATCCCGGCAGGTGTCTGCCGGGTTACTGACGGACCGGGTTTCGCCTGCCAGATACGTATCGTCCGATCCTGCCAGCGGGCCTGTGCCACCGGCCAGGGATTGAATGCCCGAATCTGACAGATAATATGGACAGCAGATTGATGCCAGTCTATCCAGGCTTCAGATTTTTTCAGGCGGCGCGCGTAGGTTGCACCGCCATCCTGCGGTCTGGCAACCAATCTTTTGTCGGCAATGTCCGGCAGCGCATTAAGAAGCGCGTCGGCACCCTTTGCTGCCAGCTTGTCGCTCAGGGTTCGTGCATTATCTGTAGTGTCAATCGGCACTGAGCGGGTCAGAAATACTGGACCGGTATCCAGACCAGCGTCCATCTGCATGATTGAGACACCGGTGTTGCTGTCGCCGTCTGCAATCGCGCGTTGAATCGGGGCAGCACCCCGCCAGCGTGGTAATAGGGAGGCATGTACATTGATACATCCGAGCCGGGGAATGTTTAACACAGCGGTCGGCAACAATAACCCGTAGGCGACCACAATCATCAGATCCGGCTGCCAGGCAGCGAGTGCGCGAACCATTGTGGTATCCTTAAAATGTGGCGGCTGGATGATCGGCAAACCGGCTTGTAACGCCAGGGTTTTGACCGGGCTGGTCGTTGCCTTGCGCCCGCGTCCGGCAGGACGGTCTGGCTGAGTATAGACGGCAACCACTTCATGCTCACTGGTCAGCAAGGCCTGTAATGAGGGTACGGCAAAGACCGGTGTGCCGGCAAATACAAGACGTAAGGGTTGTGTCATAATCCGCATCCGGTTCGGGGGTGGCTCCTGCAAATCTCAAGTCTATTATTCTTATGGATTTTAAAGCAGTTCGTGCTTTAATGGCAGATGACTTACGCGCAACTGATCAGTTGATTCTGGATTCGCTGGCATCTGACATTGTACTGATCAATCAAATCGGGCACTATATGATCGCCAGTGGCGGTAAGCGGTTGCGTCCGATGCTGGTGTTGCTGTCAGCGCGTGCACTTGAATATGCTGACACACAGCATATTCATTTAGCCGCTATCATTGAGTTCATTCATACGGCCACCTTGTTGCATGATGATGTGGTCGATGGCTCGGAACAGCGTCGCAGCCAAGAAACCGCCAATCAGGTCTGGGGTAACGCCGCCAGTGTACTAGTTGGTGACTTTATCTATTCGCACACCTTCCGCATGATGGTGGCATTAGATAACATGCGGGTGATGGATATCTTATCGACCGCAACCAACCGGATTGCTGAAGGCGAAGTGATGCAGCTGATGAGCAGTCACGATCCCGGCCTGAATGAGACCGGTTACCTGGAGATTATTGCGCGCAAAACGGCGACCCTGTTTGCGGCAGGGGTACGCCTGGGTGCTGTGATCAGTCAGGCTGGTGCCAGCCAGGAGCGAGCCTGTGCCGATTATGGTTATCATCTCGGTATGGCGTTTCAGATTGTGGATGATATGTTAGACTATGGGGCCTCGTCGCAACAGATTGGCAAAAACCTAGGTGATGATCTGACCGAGGGGAAACTGACTCTGCCAGTGTTGCGTGCCCTGCAGATGAGCGATACCCGGACGCAAGATCGGCTGCGTCAGATCGTTCAGGAAGGCTGTGTTGAGCGGCTGGATGAAGTGGTCACCGCAATGCAATCGACAGATGCCTTTGATTACTGTCAGCAACTGGCGCAACAGCATGTTGATCTGGCGCAGCAGGCGATACGGTCGCTGCCGGACACTGTATATCGCGCAGGTTTATCATCATTGGCAGACTTTGCCGTAGCACGGCAGTCGTGAAGGATACCTCTGAAAACAGCGCAAATGAAGCAGAGAAAAGACAAGAAGTGCAGTGTACCAAGGGAGTACATGAGCATTTTTCAACGCAGTATTTGCGCGCAGAGTAGTTTCAGGGGTTAATTGAAGATATACGGAGTGTAGCTCAGCTTGGTAGAGCACCGTCTTCGGGAGGCGGGGGTCGAAGGTTCGAATCCTTTCACTCCGACCAGCATTGAATCAAATTGTAATCATGGGCGAGAGCCACGTTTCTTAAAGGCTTGTGCTTGCTGACCCCGGGTAATAGCTGAGTTGTTTGCCAGTCGGCGTGCTGAACTCGGTGAGTGGATAATTCATCAGTGCAGATAAGGAACGGACTGTCGCGATGGTTGCTGTTTTTCCGGCCTGCCAGCGACCATCACCAAACAATAACAAACAATGGCTGGCAATATGGCGAGCCAGATTCAGGTCGTGCAGCACCAGTACCAGAGCCCGTTGTGAGGTCTGAAAGCGTTGCTGCAATATACGCAGCATGGTGATCTGCTGGCCGATATCCAAATGGTTCAGTGGTTCATCCAGCATGGCGAGTCTCGGATTCTGTACCAGCAAGCGCGCTATTTCCGCACGACGCAATTCACCGCCGGATAATACAGCCAGTGGGGTGTCTGCCTTGCTATCCAGACCGACATCGGCCAGCGCACGTCGCGCAGCCTGATGATCCGCCGCATTTTCCTGGTACCAGCCAGGATGGTGGGGATAAGCACCGGTCAGTACCAGTTCCAGCACAGTGTTTTGCAGCCCGGTATGGCTTTGTTGCAGCATCAGCCCGATATGTCGGGCGCACTGCCGGGCAGAATAGCCGGATAATGGGCGATTCTGCCAGAATATATCCCGGTTGTGACACGAGCGCAAGCCGCTTAAGGTATGCAACAGTGTGCTTTTTCCAGTGCCGTTCGGACCCAGAACGGCCCAGCATTCTCTGGTATGAATCTGCCAGGACAATTGTCTGACCAGAATCTGATGTAAACCTGACTGATCTTGTGCAGGTATACAGATATCCGTATCCTGACAATGTAACAGCAGGTTCCTATCAGGTGCATGAGGCTGCTGCCCAGTCATACAGGAGAGGTGTCCGAGTGGTTTAAGGAGCACGCCTGGAAAGCGTGTATAGGCGA
>JAHDBG010000050.1 GCA_020630515.1 Gammaproteobacteria bacterium | reverse complement strand
TTATGAAGAACAACTGACAGTGATTTCTCCGGCCCAGGCGGGCGGCAGACTGGCGAGTGTGTCTTCGGTCGGGTGTTCGGCGCAAGGGCTGGTTAGTACCGCCAGCAACCGGTTGATCAGACTGAAGTCGCCCTGTTCCGCCTGGCTGATCGCCTGCTGTGCCAGGTAGTTACGCAGGATATATTTCGGATTGTGTTGCTGCATCCGGGCCTGACGGCTGGTATCGTCGCTGTGTTCGGCCTGCAGGCGCTGCCGGTAGCGGGTAAGCCAGACAGTGCAGGCGGCAGGCTCACGACAGAGTTGCTGGACCGGTGTGTCTGCCTGCTGCATCTGAGCCTGCGTCAGGTATGAGAGCTGACGAAAAAAGCAGGTGTAGTCAACCTGTTGTGTGTGCAGCAGGGTCAACAGATTGGCGCTGAGTGTCGCATCGTCAGCCTGGTGTGTGGCGAGCCCCAGCTTGTGCTGCATGCCTGCGGCATAGCGATGTTGCAGCCGGGGTTCGTAGGTTTGCAGAGCGGCTCTGGCCTGCTCTGCTGCGGCATCTGGTTCAGGGTCCAGCAGCGGCAGCAGGGCCTGTGCCAGACAGTGCAGGTTCCACAGGCCGATACCAGGCTGTGCGCTGAATGCATAGCGTCCGGTCTGGTCTGTGTGGTTACAGATGAAGTCCGGGTCATACCGATCCAGAAAACCATAGGGGCCATAATCCAGCGTCAGGCCCAGTATCGACATATTGTCGGTATTCAGGACGCCGTGTGCAAAACCGACCAGTTGCCAGGCTGCGATCAGGTCTGCAGTGCGGGTAATCACCGCCTGCAGGAGCGCCAAGTAGGGTTGTGGCTGCCCGGCCAGTGCCGGATAGTCATGCCGGATGACATAGTCTGCGAGTGTCTTCAGTTGTTGCGACTGTTGCCGGTAATAGAATATTTCAAAATTACCGAAGCGGACAAAGCTGGGGGCCAGACGCAGCACAGTTGCAGCAGTCTCAGGTTGTTCGCGGTATACCAGTTGCGGGCTGCCGACCAGACTGAGCGCACGGGTGGTGGGGATGCCGAGCCCGGCCAGCGCCTCTGAAGCGAGGTATTCGCGGATGCTCGAACGCAGCACAGCACGTCCGTCAGCATGGCGCGAATAGGGTGTGATACCGGCACCCTTCAGGTGCCAGGCCCAGTGTTGCCCGGCAGTGCAGACTTCGCCCAGCAACAGGGCGCGGCCATCACCCAGTTGTGGCACATAGTGTCCGAACTGGTGTCCCGCATATAACATGGCCAGAGGTTGCATTGCTGGCAGGGTCTGGTTACCAGCGAGTATCTGCAGGGTGTCTGGTCGATCGAAGACTGCCGGATTCAGTGCCAGCAGGTCAGCAGCAGCCGGGCTGTAGCTGATCAGATACGGGTCTGGCAGCGAGGTGGGCTGTACTCGTGTGTGAAAATCGTCTGTCAGTCGGGCAAAACGGTTGTCGAAGGTCAGGGTATGGAGGCTGTGGTGCATATTCAGGGTGCCCTTCAGTTCAGCAGTGTCAGACGTTGCAAAGTCCAGTACAGGCCGGTCAGACCGATCAGGATGGAACCGGGCAGGATCACCCAGTGCCGGTAACGGACTGGTTGCCGGCGCAGCCAGCCGGTCAGTGTCCAGGCGGCGACAATGATCGCCAGCTGTCCCAGTTCGACGCCCAGATTAAAGCCGGCCAGGGCGGTGAGATACGCATCTGCCGGCATGCCGAACATCTGCAGCATGTCGGCAAAGCCGAGGCCATGTAGCAGGCCAAATCCGAAGACGAGGAGCAGTCGTCGCAGATCGGGGGCTGTTGCACTGGCCGAGCTGGCGGATCGCGGTCTGAGGTTTTCGAGTGCAATGAATACGATGGAGGCGGCGATCAGGGGTTCGACCCAGTGGCTGGGGAGTTGCACCCAGCCAGCCATGCCCAGCCCGAGGGTAACGCTGTGCGCCAGAGTGAACAGACTGACCTGCCAAATCAGTGGACGCCAGCGGATGCTGTACAGGTACAGGCCGAGGATGAACAGAATGTGATCAGCGCCCAGTGGCACGATATGCCGGAAGCCAGTTACGCTGTAATCAATCAGCTGTGACCAGGTCGATCGCCCGGGTGCAATAACGTGTAAGGGAAAGGGTGCACCCGGCGTATCGGTACGCAGCCATTGCCAGTCAGACCAGTGCCAGACGCCGGCTGCCGGATCTGTCTGACGCAGGCGCACCGCATGATCACCAAACCGGGCCGGATAGTACCATTGCAGAGTCTGACTCCGGTCTGGCAGTTGTCCGCTCAGGCTGAGCCGGCTGATGCGCGGCACCTGCGTATAGCCGGGTGGCGGAATCTGCAGGTCATCCAGCCTGAGCGGGACCAGCTGCTGGTCCGCAGTCAGCTGTATCGCGTGCAGAAATTGTGGCTGGAAAGACCGGAAGCGCAGGCGCAACTGGTCTGCAGGTAACTGACGCAGTACATCGTACGCGGCAGCCTGCGGGGCATCCTGTGTATTCTGGTATGTTGCATTGATACCGGTCAGCAGGGCCTCCAGGCTGGCGCGTATTTCCAGGGTAATGCGGCCATCGGCCCGGGCGGTGATTTCGACCAGTGCTGGTTTGACCACGTCTGCCCGGGCAGATAGACTGCACAGCCATACGAAGGATACCAGCAGAATATGGTAATACCTGCGATTTTTTCTCAAGATGCCTATGACCTCTGATCTACCCCCTGCAGCGACAACTTCTGCCATGCGTTCTGTACTGGCAGTGTTTACCCATCACCCGGTGGCTGCCAACCTGTTAATGGTGACCTTATTGTTGCTCGGGGTCTGGGCACTGGGCAAGCTGAATGTACAGTTTTTTCCCGATTTTGAGGTCGAAGTGGTCACCGTCAGCACGATCTGGGCAGGGGCCAGTGCGGAAGATGTCGAAACGGCCATCACACTGCCGCTGGAGCAGGCATTACGTACCACGGCACAGTTGGATAAGCTGACTTCAACCTCCAGTGAGGGGGTCAGCGTGATTAATCTGGAGTTTCCGACAGGCACAGATATGGGGGTTGCAACACGCCGGGTGGAGGCACTGGTGCATAGTGTCCGTCATCTCCCGGCGCAGTCTGAACGTCCACAGATTACGCATGTAGTGCAATATGAACAGGTCGCTCGTCTGCTGGTATCCGGGCCGGCGATGCGGGATGAGTTGCGCCCGCTGGTGCGGCAGATTGAACGCGAGCTGCTGGGTCGGGGAATTTCTCACATCTCTGTCCGGGGTTTGCCGACTGAAGAGATCGTGATTCAGGTACCGCAGGCAGTGTTACTGGATCTGGAGATGCCGTTGCACGAAATCAGCCAGCAGGTCGCCGCCGGTTCGCTGGATGTGTCGGCGGGCAGTCTGGGACAGGATGAGGCCTCTCGCATGTTGCGCGCGACCAGCCAGGCACGCGACCCGGCAGACTTTGCCAGCCTGATGCTGTCGCATCGGGGTCAGCTGACCCGGCTGGGTGATATCGCAACGGTTGAACAGCGTGCCCGACCGAATCAGATTGAGCTTACCTATCAGGGTAAGCCAGCGGTGGAACTACTGCTGCAGCGGGCAACTGCGGCAGATTCACTGGTGTCAGCACAGATTCTGCAGGACTGGCTGGCAGAGACCCGACCACGCCTGCCACCCACAATACAACTGACGGTGTACGATGAGCGCTGGCAATTGATTGCAGACCGGATCTATCTGTTGCTGAAGAACGGTCTGGGTGGTTTGTTGCTGGTGGTCGGTATCCTGTTCCTGTTTCTGAACGGACGGGTTGCCTGGTGGGTGACCGTCGGCATTCCAGTCTCATTTATGGCCACCCTGGCCGTGATGTATCTGGGTGGTGGCAGCATCAATATGATCTCGCTGTTTGCGTTGATCATGGCACTGGGCATCATTGTGGATGACGCCATTGTAGTGGGTGAAGATGCGCTGGCGCATTATCAGGCCGGTGAATCAGCCGCCAGTGCGGCAGAAGGCGGAGCCTGGCGGATGTTTGCACCAGTGATGTCATCGTCACTGACCACGATTGCAGCATTTATTCCGTTGTTTGCGATTTCCGGCTTTATCGGCAAGTTTTTAGGCGATATCCCGTTTGTTATCGTCTGCGTCATTATCGCCTCACTGGTTGAGAGCTTTCTGATTCTGCCGGGCCATCTGCGGCACAGCTTTACCCGTTTGCAGACACAGACCCGCAGCCGCTTCCGGCAACGCTGGGATCAGGGTTTTGCGCATTTTCGTGACCATACCTTTCGCACTATGCTCACCTGGGCAGTGCGGCATCGATTGCTGACCCTGGCAATGGCAGTCGGGTTGCTGATCATATCCGTCGGATTGATCCTCGGTGGGCGCATCGGGTTTGCCTTTTTTCCGAACGTGCCCGGCAATATGCTGGTAGCCAGTGCATCCTTTGTGGCCGGGACCCCGGCGGAACAGGTGGCGCGTTTCATGCACCAGGTTGAACAGGCGCTGGATGCCACTGACCAGGCATTCGGTGGCGATCTGGTCCAGGTGGCAACAGTTGCGCTGAGGCAGGGTTATTTCTCAAACGGACGTTATGCGCAGAAAGGTGACCAGTTTGCCTCTATTGTGGTCGAATTGCCACCGAATGATGCCAGAACCGTGACCAATGCTGATTTTCTGCAAAACTGGCAGAACCGGATCACCGAGCCTTCCGGTCTGGAATACCTGACCTTCAGTGTGCGCCAGGGCGGTCATCCTGGTCAGGCACTGGAAATCCGGCTGACCGGTGGTCAGGATCACCAGTTAAAGCAGGCCGCACTGGCATTAGCCGATGCGCTCAAGACGATTCCGGGTACCAGAAGCGTCGAAGATGATATGCCGTTTGGCCAGCCGCACTGGGTGTATCGCCTGAATCCGCTGGGTGAGTCGCTGGGTATCACAACAGAACAGGTTGCGCAGCAACTGCGCGGCGCACTGGATGGTTATCTGATCCAGATCTTTCGCGTGGATGATGAAGAAATTGAGGTACGGGCGATGTTGCCGGATACTGAGCGACAACGCCTGACCGCACTGGACGACCTGTATCTGTTTCTGCCGCAGGGCGGGACGATTTCCTTCCTGTCGGTCGTCGAATTAACCACGCAGCCAGGCTTCCGGGCCCTGCGGCATGTCGATGGCCAACTGGCCGTAACCGTATACGCAGATGTGGACAAGCGAGTGGCAGATGCGAACGCGATTCGTGCCCGACTCAGAGACTCTGTACTGCCGGAACTGGCAGCGACCCACGGGATTGACTGGACCTACACCGGGCGGGCAGAGGATCAGCGCGAGACCACAAATGATATGCAGATAGGAGCCGGGTTTGCGCTGGCGATGATCTATATCGTACTGGCTTGGGTGTTCGGATCGTACAGCTGGCCGCTGGTGGTGATGGCGATCATCCCGTTCGGGGCGGTGGGGGCCTTACTCGGGCACTGGTGGATGGATATCACACCGACTATTCTGTCGATGTTCGGCCTGTTTGCGTTATCCGGCATCGTGGTGAATGATTCGATCATTCTGGTCGTATTCTATAAACAGCTGCGGGCGCAGGGGATGGCATTGCAGACAGCAGTGATTGAGGCAGGATGCCGCAGACTGCGTGCAGTGCTGCTCACCTCACTGACAACCATTGCCGGTCTGTTGCCGTTATTATTCGAGACCTCGTTACAGGCACAGTTTCTGATCCCGATGGCCGTGTCCATTTCATTCGGGCTGGCGTTCGCAACCTTTTTAGTCTTATTTCTGGTTCCGGTACTGTTATCTGCGATGGAACAGGCACAAACCAGATATCGTGGCCTGATTACCGGATAACTGATCTGATGCGCCTGATTACTACCTGGTTTAAACGCACCTTTTCGGATCCGCAGATTGTCTTCCTGAGCCTGATCCTGCTGATCAGTTTTGGTGTGATCTTAGGCCTGGGTGATATCCTGGCGCCGGTGCTGGCGAGTGCCGTCATCGCCTATCTGTTAGAAGATGTCGCGGCCTGGCTGGAGCGGCGGCACGTGCCGCGCTGGTTGTCTGCCAGCCTTGCCTTTGTGCTGTTTGTGCTGTGTTTAACGATCGTGTTATTTGGCCTGCTGCCGCTGTTATCGCGCCAGGTGACGCAGCTGATACAACAATTGCCGAATATGATCAGTCTCGGACAACAGGCCCTGATGACCCTGCCGGAGCGTTATCCGGACATGATTTCGTCAGCACAGATTCAGGACCTGCTGGAACTGATCCGGCAGGAAGTAGCAAGCCTGGGCCAGGCGGTTGTCTCCATCTCACTGGCATCTGTCTCCGGCGTACTGACCCTGATGATCTATCTGGTGCTGATGCCATTATTAGTATTTTTCTTTTTAAAAGATAAGCAGAAGATTGTCGGCTGGTTCAGTCGCTTTATGCCGGAAGAACAACGGCTGGCGACACATGTCTGGACCGAGGTTGACAAACAGATCACCAACTACACCTACGGCAAATTCTGGGAAATTCTGATTATCTGGGCAGTGAGTTTTATCGTGTTCACCAGCTTCGGACTGCCCTACGCCATGTTACTGGCGGTACTGATGGGGCTGTCGGTACTGATACCCTTTTTAGGTGCTACTCTGGTG
Source organism: Gammaproteobacteria bacterium (assembly GCA_020630515.1). Lineage (GTDB taxonomy): Bacteria > Pseudomonadota > Gammaproteobacteria > Chromatiales > Chromatiaceae > JAHDBG01. The sequence goes on along the minus strand of JAHDBG010000050.1, from coordinate 4,002 downwards.
ACGATTCCGGTGTTGCTGGTGGCCTGGGTAGAATGGGGGTGGGGACCGGAGTTTGCTTGGCTGACCACGGCCTATTTCACCATCCAGGTGTTGGATGGAAATGTACTGGCGCCGATACTGTTTAGTGAAGCGGTAAATCTGCATCCGGTTGCAATCATCGTGGCAATCCTGGTGTTCGGTGGGTTGCTGGGCTTCTGGGGCGTGTTTTTTGCAATACCACTGGCCACCCTGATTCACGCGATATTCAATGCATGGCCGCAGTCCGCTGCTGGGGTCAGACAGGACAGACTGGTGGCAGATCCGATAGATTCTGCGGCTGCGCTTCGCTGCGCGCAGAATGGCACACATGAGATCAGTCAGTAACCAGCGGGCGCACCGAACCCGGAATAATCTGTGCATCAAATGTTTGCTGCAGGGCCTGAACCACCGGATCCTGCGTAATACAGTGCTCCGCTGCCTGCTGACGTTCGGCCTGTGCGGCTGTCTGGCGCGCGACAGGCGAATCCACCGCTTGTTTCTGCGCGACCAGCAAGCGCAATTTCAGCGGCGCACCATGATAATCCTGCAACGCCTGCTGCAGTTTCTGCTCACTGCGCGAACCGATCAGAGAGGCTATCTGCGGCTGTACCAGAAGGCGCAATGTCTTGCCATCCCAGTCGTGCAGGGTTGCATGTTGTGCCAGTTGCTGCGTCATGCCGACCAACGATAATTGCGGCACAATCTGGTGCCAGTCACCGAAACCTGTGCCGGACGAAGACGCAGATGGCGCAGGTGCAGGTTGTTTAGATTGCGGCGGCGGCTGCCTGGCAGGCGGTGATCCGGATGACGCTGGTGTCGTCTCCGACGCAGGCCGGAAGGCATGCATCCGCAGAATGATCATCTCAAAGCCGCTTTGTACGGTCGGTGCCAGTGGCAGATCGCGCAGGCCGTGCAGTGCAATCTGATAATACAGCTGGCTGTCTTCCGGACTGAGTAATTCAGCCAGCCGTCGCAGCGTCGCTTCGTCTCCCCAGCTCGCCTGCCAGCCGGCCGGCACTGCCTGTAATAAGCTGATATGGTGCAGCAACAGCAACAATTCTCTGGTCAGGCTGTGAAAATCGGGAGTCTGTTGCGCCACCTGATGCACCTTATCCAGTGCTGCCGCTGCATCACCCTGCTGCACGTCGGTCAGAATGCCGGGTAACAGATCGGTCATGACCATACCGAGCATCTGCCGCACATCCTCATGCTGTACCGTCCCGGCACCAAACGCAATTGCCTGATCCAGCAGGCTGAGACCGTCGCGCATACTGCCATCTGCAGCCCGGGCGAGCAGGTCCAGTGCCGCCGGTTCTGCCGGGATCTGTTCAGTCTGTAGAATATGTCCGAACTGAGCAGCAATCTGCGCCAGCGACAAATGTTTCAGGCTGAACTGCAGGCAACGCGATAAAATCGTCACCGGTAACTTTTGCGGATCAGTGGTTGCCAGCAGAAACCTGACGTGCGGCGGCGGCTCTTCCAGTGTCTTCAGCAGCGCATTGAAGCTGTGCTTAGAAAACATGTGCACCTCATCAATCAGGTACACCTTATAGCGACCCTGAGTCGGCGCATAGGGCACGTTATCCAGTAACTCGCGGGTATCATCCACCCCGGTCTTAGAGGCCGCGTCCACTTCAATCAGATCGACAAAACGCCCGACATCCACTGCCTGGCAGACCGCACAGGTGCCGCATGGCTCAGGGGTGACGCCGGACTCACAATTCAGCGCCTTTGCCAGAATCCGCGCCAGAGTGGTCTTGCCCACCCCGCGTGTGCCGGTAAACAGATACGCATGATGTACCTGTTGCTGCCGTAACGCATTCTGCAACACCCGCACCACATGCGCCTGTCCGACCAGCTCCGCAAATCGTTTTGGTCGCCAGCGCCGTGCTAACACCTGATATGCCATTCATTCACCATTCAGAAATAAGACGAGGGACCGCATAATGCACCTCAGAAACATCGTCAGCATCCTGTGCTGCGGACTATTCCCGGTGTTTGCCCAGGCCGCGATGGAAGCCAGTCTGCCGCCCGGTCTGGTCAATCCGGGCTATCACGAACAACCGGCCTGGTTCACCCAGTCGTTTTTAGACCTAGGCGAAGATATCACCGAGGCCGCTGAGGCGGACAAACGACTGATACTCTATTTTTATCAGGACGGCTGCCCCTATTGTGCCAGATTGTTGCGCGATAATTTCAGCGATCCGGCCATCGCCCGTCAGGTGCAGGATCATTTCCACGTGGTGGCACTGAATATCTGGGGAGATCGCGAAGTCACCGATCTCAGACAACAGATCACTACCGAAAAGGCGTATGCCCGGGCAGAGCAGGTGCACTATACCCCAACCCTAGTCTTTCTGGACGATCAAGGTGCAACCACACTGCGGCTGAACGGTTATCTGCCACCGGATAAATTTCGCCAGGCACTGGACTATGTGATAACGCAACGCCAGCCGGAGGCTACGCAGGCACTGACTACCCCAGCCAGCCAGGACACCCGGCCACTGCCACCGATGGCAGCCACCCTGCCACACCCGCTGCGTCTTGCCACCACACCTCGTCAGCGTCCCTTACTGGTGATCTTCAGCGAACCGGATTGCGCTGACTGCACCATGTTGCGTACCCGACTACAACAACCCACCATCGCGACCGCCCTGACCAATCTGGATGTTGCCCTGCTGAATCGCTGGTCACCGCAGATGGTACAGACACCCGGCGGCGCTACCCTGTCGGCGGCTAAGTGGGCACATCAGCTGAAGCTGCATTTCAGCCCGAGCCTGGTCTTTTTTGATCGCGATGGACACGAAATCTTCCGGGCCGAGACCAGCCTGGAAAGTTTTCATCTGCATGCCGTGCTGGACTACGTCATCAGCGGGGCCTATCAGTACCAGCCGAGCCTGCAGCGTTTTTTACAGCATCGTGGTGACACCCTGGAGGCCAGAGGCATTCCGGTTGCACTGCTGGATCCACCAGCATCCGGAGAACAGCCCTGAAACCGATTTGTTTTATCATCGCGGGCCCGAATGGCGCAGGCAAAACAACCTTTGCCAGGGCCTTTCTGCCGAACGAGGGGTCAGTGTGCAGCAGGCCTGTTCTGATATGACACAGTCTGAATCTGCTTACTATACAAACATTGCACTGCAGGCAGCGCGCCGCGCGGCTCGCCAGGTGATTGAACAGGCCCATAAAGACAATACCCCGATACCAGTCTGGAAGAACGGTCGGGTGGAATATTGTCTGCCTCCCTCAGACCTGATCGACCAGAGCGGCTGAAGTCTTCATCTGTTCCCAATCAGCGAGTGCTGCCTGTCGCCCGGCAGCCAGTTCAACCAAAGCGACTCAATTTGTTTTAATTTTGAAGTTGCCCTGTGTAGGTGCATCGGCAGGCTACTCCACATCAACTTCAATTTCAGCGATCAGGAGTTTATCCAGAATATGATTTAAATCAAGTTGCCTGAACCCATGATTTTTAACATACATACTTGAGTATATACATATGAAAACTATGACTTCAGAAGAAGCACAACATGCCTTTTGTGATTTTCTGGACACATCACAACGTGAGCCTGTGATGGTAACCAGAAAAAACCACCCGGTAGGTGTCATGCTTGCAATGAATAACCTACCAGCCTTGCTACAATTTGCTGATGATATCAGGGAAACGATTAAAAAAGGAGTTAAAGTAGGTCTTGCTGATGCTGAAGCCGGGCGTACTCACCAACTGACTGATGAATATGTCGAACATCTCAGACTAAAGGCGAAACAAAGAGCAGGATGCCTCTGAAAACTTCACGAGATTATAAATCATCAATGAATAGATACCATATCGCTTTTACAAACACTGCAGAAGAAGGCCTATTAGATATTATTAGTTATATTGCTGCAGATAATCCTGTCAGAGCGGTAAGTTTTGTAGATGAAATTATAGATTCACTTCAAAAAACACTATCTGTTTTTCCTTATGCAGGAAAAGTAGTTGAGAAT
>JAHDBG010000049.1 GCA_020630515.1 Gammaproteobacteria bacterium | reverse complement strand
TTTTTTGTATAAGAATGCAAAATATGACTCAGAATTCTGATTTAATAAACACGCAGTCGGTGTACAGCGTCATGAAGAACTGCGTACGATCTTTGCAGATGCGGCAGATAGCAGAGATATGCACGGCGATCAGATACCGGTCCAGCTGGTAACCTGCTACTGTCGTCTGAAATACAGGATGCCTTTCCAGGTATAGTCACAATCATTCTTGCAGGGCATTGTTATGCTGGATCCCGTACTATTGCGCCAGGATATATCTGGTATCACTGCGCGCCTGATGCAACGTGGTTTCGAGCTGGATATTGATCATTTCCAGGCGCTGGAGGCCAGACGTAAGGCACTCCAGGTTGATACACAACAATTACAACGCGAACGCAATACCCGATCAAAACAGATCGGGCAGGCAAAGGCACGTGGGGAGGCAATCCAGCCTTTGCTGGATCAGGTCGCGGACTTAGGTGGGCGATTACAACAGGTGGCTGAGGCTCTGGATGAAGTGCAGGATCAGTTGCGTCAGTGGAGTCTGCAGATTCCGAATCTGCCGGATGTCTCGGTACCGACAGGTACTTCAGAGCAGGATAACCGGGTCGAACGAGTCTGGGGTGAGCCGGGCGCGTTTGACTTTACGCCGCAGGATCATGTTGATTTAGGAGGGAATCTGGGTCAGCTGGATTTTGCACGTGCGGCAACCTTGGCAGGTGCACGATTTGTGGTGATGCAGGGCCAGGTAGCGCAATTACATCGCGCACTGGCGCAGTTTATGCTGGATACCCACACCCGGGTGCATGGTTATATTGAGGTTCAGGTACCCTGTCTGGTGAATGCGGACAGTCTGTATGGTACGGGTCAGCTGCCGAAGTTTCAGCAGGATCTGTTTCAGTTGGCGGAGACGCCGTTTTTCCTGATACCGACTGCCGAAGTGCCGGTGACCAATCTGGTGCGTCAGCAAATTGTCCCGGCACACCAGTTGCCCTGTCGCTGGGTCGCACATACACCGTGTTTCCGGTCTGAGGCTGGTGCCTACGGGCGGGATACGCGCGGCATGATCCGGCAGCACCAGTTCGATAAGGTCGAACTGGTGCAGGCGGTGCGGCCTGAAGATTCTGCCGCAGCATTGGAAATGCTGACCGGACATGCCGAAGCGATCCTGCAGCTGCTGGTGCTACCATATCGGGTTGTGACCTTGTGCACCGGCGATCTCGGCTTTGCCGCCAGCAAGACCTATGATCTGGAAGTCTGGCTGCCAGGGCAGAATCAATATCGCGAAATCTCGTCCTGTTCCAACTTTCTGGATTTTCAGGCACGACGGCTACAGGCGCGCTGGCGCGAGTCGGGAGGCGGTAAGCCCTCCTTATTACACACGTTGAACGGATCTGGTTTAGCGGTGGGCCGGACTTTGGTGGCTGTGTTGGAAAATTATCAGCAGGTGGACGGCAGTATCCGGGTGCCGACAGTGTTACAGCCCTATATGGGGGGGACGGAAGTTATTGTGCCGATGTAAAGCACTTCCGGGTGAGGTCGTGCTCGTCCCTAAGTCTGGTAGGGTAAACTGAGCCGGTGTATGTCGGCTGACGTCGCTCCGTCAGGTGTCAGGCTGAGCTGGTCGATGCTGCTGGTCTGGCATACGGCTAAGGCTGCATAGCCCCCATCAGGTGATAGGGCCTGGTCTGCGATAGTGCCGATTGCCTGACCACGTGAATCCGGCGCATACAGTGGCTGGCCCACCTGAACAGGTGCGTCGGTAGTGATGTGCAGCCGGTATAGTTGTTTTTTTTGTTTTCCCAGATAGTGCATGCGTGCGACCACTTCCTGGCCGGTATAACAGCCCTTTTTGAAGCTGACGCCACCGACCTGATGCAGATTTGTCATTTGCGGGACGAACGCTTCGCTGGTGGCCGCATAGATGGTGGGTAGCCCGGCGCGAATGTCCAGCAGACGCCAGGCCTCTGGTGAGACAGATATCATGTGCTGGCCTGCCTGTGCGCGCAGTTCATCCAGTGCGGCGATCGGGCCGGTGATACAGCAGCGTAGCCGGTCACCTGGCAGACGACTGACAATCAGTTCACCGGTCGGTACGATGGTATTGTCAGTATCCGGCATCACCGGGACGCAGGGTTCGATACCAGGGCCTGCCAGTTCACAGATGCCAAGGGTATCGCTCATGTCCTGTAATTGTACGTTGGCGCGTAATACATACAGTTGTAAGCGTTTGCGGATGTTGGTCAGCAGTTCGCGCGGTAGCATCAGCAGCACGGCATCGCCGTCGGGGATCACCCGGAAGATGGCGAGTAATCGTCCCTTTGGGGTGCAGTAGCCGCTGAGTTGCGTCTGATCCGGGCGCAGTTGCTGAATGTCACTGGTCAGCTGGCCCTGTAAAAAGGTACGTGCATCAGTGCCGCTGACCCGGATGATACCGAGAGAATCCAGAGTGCTGATTGCTGCCGTATCCGGCATGATAGCGGCAGTTTTGTGGAGGGGATCGGGTCGCGCCATAATGGTTTATTTCTCTGTGTGCCCGGGAGTGCGGCTTAATAAGGCACTGACTGCTGCGCGGGGCGGCATGTCCTGATACAGCACCTGATAGACATGTTCTGTGATCGGCATATCAACAGCGACGGCGTGTGCCTTGTGGTAGATCTCGCGTGCAGTAGCGATGCCTTCTACCGCCTGGCCTATCTCGTGTCTGGCCTGTTCGATCGTTTTGCCCTGTCCTAATGCCAGCCCCATCCGGCGGTTGCGGGACTGGTTATCTGTGCACGTCAGGGTCAGGTCGCCGAGTCCGGCCAGTCCCATCAGGGTTTCAGTGCGTCCCCCCAAGGCCGTTGTCAGGCGAGTGATTTCGGCCAGTCCCCGGGTGATCAGGGCTGCCCGTGCATTCGCACCAAAGCCAAGTCCATCGGCGATACCTGCGGCGATCGCCATCACATTTTTGCAACTGGCACCCAGCTGGGCGCCGATCAGGTCATCTGTGGTGTAGACCCGGAAGTGCTCGCTGTGTAACAACTGTGCCAGACGGGTGCGACAGGCGACATCTGGTGCCGCTAGGGTGACGGCAGTTGGCAGACCGCGTGCGACTTCGGTTGCAAAGGTCGGGCCGGTCAGCATCGCCAGACTGGCCTGCGGGAAATAACGCCTGGCAACCTGACTGAGCAGTTGCCGGGTATCGGGTTCCAGACCTTTGGTGGCCCAACTGAGTCGGCTCAGTGCAGGCGTGTGTGCGGCGATCCGGGCACAGGTCGCAGCGAAGGCATGACTGGGGACTGCCAGCATCACATCTGTGGCATGGTGGAGCGCTGTGGCGAGTTCGGCGGTAGGGTGCAGGTTGGTGGGAAAGACTATGTCGGGCAGGTAGCGGGTGTTGGTGCCGGCAGTGCGGCAGGCCCTGATCGCATCCGGGTTGCGACCCCATAACTGTACCGGATAACGGTGTGCCAGTTGAATGGCGAGTGCGGTGCCCCAGGATCCGGCGCCGATTAAGGCGATATGGGGTGCAGTCATGTTGAATCGGGTGTTGCAGCCTCTGTGGTGTGTTGTGCCAGGCGTTGCTGATACAGGGTTTCAAAGTTGACAGGTTGCAGAATCAGTGGCGGCAGGCTGCCGCGTGCAACCAGATCAGAAACCACTTCGCGGGCGTACGGAAACAGGGTGTTGGCTGCACCAATATGCAGCAGTGGTGCTTGTTCTTCCTGATTGAAGCCGGTTATCGCGAAGATACCGGCTTGCTGGACTTCGACCAGGAAGATCACCTGATCGGCCTGTTTTGCCTCAATGTTCAGGATGATCACCACTTCGGCCTGTTCCGCACTCAGAGGGTTCACTTCGACATTCAGATTGAGGTCAATGTCAGGCTGCCATTCCTGCCGGAAGATATCCGGTGCGGCTGGCAATTCAAATGAGATATCCCGGGTATAAATACGCTGGATGCCGAACCGGCGTTGTTCGGTCTGTTGTTCTGCCATGTTACGTTGTGTCCTCTCAGGCCTTTCTGACCGGCAGGTTGGCGGTTTCCCAGGCTTGCATGCCGCCCTGCAGGTTATAGACCTGGCTGAACCCTTCTTTGCGTAATGTCTTACAGGCAGCGGCTGAAGTCATGCCACTGCGACAGACCGCTATGACCGGCTTGTTGCGGTATTTCTGTAACACCTTCAACTGATCCTTCAGGCCATTGGATGGGATATTGTGGGCATTGATAATATGCCCGGTCTTAAAGTCATTGACCGGACGGACGTCTACAATAGTTGCCTGCTCACGATTGATCAGACGAGTCGCTTCCTGTGGCCCGATGGTCTGTTTATCGCGCCCGTGGCTGATCAGGTTCCAGGCCAGGGCGGCGGCAACAGCGACAAATGCAGCGACTAACCACAGGTTATTGCTGGCAAATTCAAGATATTGTTCCATGCGGATTCCGGAGAAAACAAACATCCTCTCCCGCGTTTATGCGAGAGAGGATGGGGATAGTTTCAGGCAAGTTGACGTAATGCCTGCAACCTGTCCGGCACAACTTCAGACGCACTGAACTGTTCCGTGATCTGCAGATCCTGCAACTCTCGTTCTGCATCGCCGGATATGCCGCAAACGAAACAGGTTGTATTCGTTTCTCTGGCGATATTGATCAATTCTTCCAGGCCCAGTGCGGCACTGGTGTCCAGCCGGTCAACCTGAGTCAGATCAAACAGGACCTTGCGACAATCAGGCTTCGCAATCCGGGTACTCGTGTGATGAATCATCGAACGAGTCGAGGCATAGGACAGACGACCACGCAGTTGTACCAGTAATGCATCATCCGCAGCAGCCTGTAGAGCGGTCTGCTCTGCTGCATTCAGTCCGGTGGCGGTCTGTGTCCTGGATGCGACAGTGACACCCTTCAGTTCCTCGCCTTCGTTCCAGCGCGCGGTAATAAAGCCGGATACAATCAGGCCGATAGCGACCGCCATGATCAGGTCTACGAAGACGGTCAGACCGAGCGTCAGCAACATCACCAGCAGTTGATCGCGGGGTGCGGTGCGGATGCGTTTCAGGTAACCCCAGTCAATGATATCCCAGCCGACCTTCATCAGAATTGCAGCCAGTACCGCGTGAGGAATATTTTCTGCGAGCCAGCCCAGACCAAGCACCAGCGCCAGCAGGATCAGGGCGTGCAGGGCGCCGGAGATTGGTGTACGACCACCTGCACGGACGTTGACTACAGTACGCATGGTGGCACCGGCACCGGGCAGACCGCCGATCAGACCGGCGACCATGTTGCCGATCCCTTGTCCGACCAGCTCCTGATCAGACCGGTGACGGGTGCGTGTGATTGAATCTGCGACCAGTGAGGTCAGCAGACTGTCAATTGAGCCCAGCAGGGCCAGTATAAAGGCCGGCTGGATGATGTTATGCAGATTGGCAAATGTAATCTGTGGCAGGATAAAGTCAGGCAGGCCGGTCGGGACTTCACCGATGATCGGTGCGTCAGTGAATATCATCAGGGCCAGCAGTGTGCCGATGATTAACGCCGCCAGGGGCGCCGGCAGGAATTTGCTCAGTGTCTTCGGCCAGAAAATACCAATTGCCAAGCAGATGGCGCCCAGTATTAAGGCGTGCACAACGATAGTGATATCAGACGAAAACCAGGCACTCAGAGTGGCTACCGGGCCGCCGGAAACGGTTGGCTGTCCGATGAAGGGCAGAGTCTGGATCGTGATGATGATCACCCCGATCCCGGACATAAAGCCGGATACGACCGGATAGGGCGTATACGAAATATAGCGCCCGAGGCGCATGGCACCGAACACAATCTGCAGCATACCGCCCAGAAACACGATTGCGAACGCCTCGGGCAGATTGGTCGCATATTGCGCCACAATCGCGCCCATGACTACAGTCATAGGGCCGGTAGGGCCGGAGACCTGAGAGTCAGTGCCACCGAATATGGCAGCAAAAAAACCGACGGCAATGGCACCATATAACCCGGCAATCGGGCCGACGCCGGAGGCGACACCAAATGCCATTGCCAGTGGCAGGGCGACGACGGCGGCAGTGATACCGCCGTAGATATCGCCGTGCAGATTTTTCAGAGAGAGAGTCATCATAATGGCAGGATATTTGTATAAAATAGGTTTGAAACAGTCGCTGGAAACAGCGCTTCCGGCATAGCACAAAATCGTGCGGGATTATAAGATCCGATATCCGGGTCGTCCAGTGCTGAAGTATTCGGATCAATTGACCACGCTGGCGTTAAGTTGACACCATTGCCATGCAGGCATCAGGGTACCGTTATGAAACATCCTAAACTGAGAAAAAATATCGAACAGAGTATCCGTAATCTGCTGCATTACGTGAGTTCGCATGAAAAATGGTATGATGCCTATCACCGTGAATTTGACTTCATGTTGTCACATGTGCTGGAAGACCTCGGGATAGAACAGGAAACGTTTGTTGAAGTGATGCAGGATACCCCTTACTGGGGCCTCATTTTCGGTTACACCTTCGAAGCGTTTGCCACACGCCCGTGTGAAGATGCCGGCACCACGCTGATTGACGACTATCTGCAGCGTCACGGGCGACATGAAACCCTGTCCGGCAGACATTATCTGCACAAGATGCAGGACTCGCAGGTGCGTTTCTGGGAAGTCGCAGAAGTTGTGCCCAGACAGTATATTGATATACGGCCCTACGGGACACGACATAAAACTGTGCGTGTGGCAGAACATTATGCCTCACAGGGTTTATGTCGCTGGGACTGCATCGCTGCCCGTCTGATCAACCTGAATCAGGTGTACCTGTTCAGCGGTGCGGTCTTGCCGATACCGTTGGACAAGGCGATGATGTTCTACAAGGATCCGGCGTATGTGACACTGAATATGAAGCGAGCAATGCTCGCTGCGTACAGAGATGATGTGATCAGTGAATTACCGGAGGATATTGATCAGGCAGTACAGGAAAAGGTCGATGAAGTGATGCCCTTAATGGCGTTCCGGACCTGGGCATTAAATCGATATGATGCCTGTACGCAAATGTCACCTGAGTCTGAAAATGCCGATGGTGAAGTGTATCAGCCGGCGAAGGTCCGCTTTCCGTTACAGTCGGAGATCGGGCAGGTTGAACAGATACTGGATCAGGCTGCGTCATTTACCCGTGCGGCAGTATCTGGTAGCTGGATCTGGCAGGCAGAACCTGATAAGCCGCTCGGCACACTGAAACTACGCGCAAAATCACTGGAATTACGCGTGGAATCACGTGCGCGGGTAGAACAGGGAAAACAACTGTTGGCCACCCTGTTAGATTCACATATCGGATCCGGTATGATTCTGTATTCAACCGGCCTGCAGTCAGGTAAAAAAAATCTGCCTCGGGCGCTCGCGAATACAGATCAGACGCCGGTTGAGCAGACAGATCTGTCCCAGTTTAAGAAGCATATGGACCAGGAATGCCACAGTATGCTGAATGATTCCCTGTCAGTGCTGGATGCCAGAACACCACGTGATTGTGCAGCTAATCCGGATTCGCATGAAGACGTGATCGACTGGCTCAAATTTCTGGAAAATCGTTCCATGCACGCCGCGCTGCCACCCTATGACTTTACCTGGATGTGGGAAGAACTTGGCCTGATGCAGTATCGCTGATGGGACGGCGATTATCTTCTGAGACACAGGTTGCTGACATCACAGACTTCAGTCATGACGGACGGGGCATCGCGCAGGTTGCCGGTAAGGCAACCTTCATCACAGATGCATTACCGGGTGAGACAGTCCGTTTTCGCTATACCCGCCGCCGCCGGGACTATGACGAAGGTGTGGTGAATGAGGTGATTACTGCTGCTGCCACGCGTGTCACTCCAGGCTGTGCTCATGCGGCAGCGTGTGGTGGGTGCCGACTGCAACATCTGGCACCAACAGCCCAGGTAGCCACCAAACAAGCGCAGTTACTGGACAGTTTGTCACGTATCGGCAGGGTCACACCGCAACATCAATTGTCACCGATCGTGAATGAGACGCCTTGGGGCTATCGCCGTAAGGCCCGATTGGGAGTGAAATATGTGCACAAAAAGGGGCGGGTGCTGGTCGGGTTTCGTGAGCGTCAGACACACCTGATCGCGGATATCCGGCAATGTCCGGTACTCCATCCGCAGATCGGTGACCGGCTGGCAGTATTGGCCGGGATGATTGCAACCCTGAGTATCCGCGAACAGATACCGCAGATAGAAGTTGCGATGGATGACACACACTGTGTGTTGATATTTCGCATACTGACCCTGATTTCTGATGCAGATCGGGCGCAGTTGCGTGAGTTTGCCCGCCAGTATGACTATGTGATTTACCTGCAACCTGCCGGACCGGAAACCCGGGTACCGCTGGAGCAACCTGCGAGATTACAGAACAGATTGCCGGAACAACAGGTCACACTGAATTTTGCACCCGGCGATTTTACCCAGGTCAATCATCACATCAACCGCCGGATGGTCAGCCAGGCACTCGCGCTGCTCAGGCCGGGCCCGGCGGATCATGTGCTGGAACTGTTCTGTGGCATCGGCAACTTCACGCTGCCGTTGGCACGTCATGCCGGGCAGGTAACCGGCGTGGAGGGTGATATCGACCTAGTGCAGCGAGCCCGTGCGAATGCCGGATACAATCGTCTGGACAATGTCACGATTCATGCCACGAATCTGTATGAAGATATTACTGCCGCCGCCTGGTTGCAACACCGTTACACTCAGGCCCTGCTGGATCCACCACGCAGTGGAGCTAGCTCGGTGTTAGCCCATCTTCCGGCACTGGGTGTGCAACAGATCCTGTATGTGTCCTGTTATCCTGGTACACTGGCGCGTGATGCAGGCATCCTGGTACACGAGCATGGCTACCAGTTGCACAGTGTGGGTGTCATGGACATGTTTCCGCACACAGCGCATGTGGAATCCATGGCTCTATTCACTCGTTGAGGATGTTTTCCTGCAGATAAGGATCAGATTGCCCGGTCTGCACCGGTGTAAAACGACGATAGGCCCATTGATATTGTGCCGGGCAGTCAGCAATACAACGTTCGACAGCCTGATTCAGAGCGGTTGCGGCAGTCCGGGGATCAGCGGATCGTATCGTGTCATCCGCTACAAAAAAACGAATCTGGTAAGTGCCCTGTGGCAAACGTGTTGCCCAGACAAACAGGACAGGTGTCTGATGGCGACGGGCTAACCGGCCCGACAACACCATAGTGGCCGATTCACGCCCGAAAAATGGCGCAGACACAGCTGCTGCCCCGGCGCGCTTTGGCACCTGATCCGGTAAGATGGCGACCACGTGACCGGCCTGCAGGGTCGTATGTAACGCCTTGATACCGTTGCGGGTGATCGGCACCATCCGGATGCGTGCCTTATTCCGGCCAGCGGCCAGTAATGGTTCCAGATAAGCCTGGCGTGGGGGACGATACAGGCCTGTGATCGGCAGAGTGGGATCGACGGCACTGGAGACCATTTCCCAGTTACCCAGATGCGGCATCGCCAGGATCAGACCATGGCCTTGTGCAACCAGATCGCGCATCATCTGTGGCAGACCCTGATCGTCAATCCGCTCCGGTAACAGGGTTGGGGAAAGCCAGATGCGGGGCATCTCAAGATAAGTGATAACAGTATGACGCAAGGCCTGGCGTGACAGATCAGCGCGTTCAGATACTGACAGGTGAGGGTAGGCTATGGCCAGATTGGTCTGTACAAGCTGACACAGGCGGCTCTTTGCGGCGTAGAATAAATCGCCTGACAGGGTGCCGAGCCAGTATAGTATTTTCCAGGGCAGAACAGACAGGCAGCGCAGCAGGGTGGAAATACAAAGCGCAGATAGCGTACGATCTCTGAATAAAGGTATCATGTCGCGTAAATGTCACCCTGACTATGGCCACTTCAGAGGTGCCTTGAAGTAAAATCAGAAAAACCTGAGCCAACCGGAGACGTATGATGTTAACAAGACCACATCCGATACTGGATATTATTGGTAAAATCTGGACCCTGCCGAACACGCTGGTTGGGATTCTGTACGGTGTGCTGGGCCATATTCTGGGGTGGCTGCAGGGTGCGAGGCCTGTTATCAGTATCGGGAACAATGCCATTCAGTTCCAGCGTAACCCGATAACGCCGGAGAATACGGCATTCGTGCTGGGTAATACCATTCATTACGGGTCGGGATGCCATCCGGATAAGATGGGTGCATATGGTAACCCACATGTTAATGTCGGACTGCATGAAGAAGCACATACCTATCAGTATCAGGTGCTTGGTATCTTATTTTTGCCGGTTTATTTTATACTGGGTGGGGCGGATAAAAAAAACCGCTTCGAACAGGCTGCGCAACGTTATGCCACCCGGGAAGGTAACTGGTGGCCCTGGTAAACTAATTTATTTTTGTTTTCGGAGAAAATCTGCTGATGGCTCGTATTACTGTTGAAGATTGTTTAACGTACATGGATAACCGTTTTGATATGGTACTGGCAGCTGCCAAACGGGCACATCAACTGAGCAACGGGGCTGATCCGTTGATTGAGAATACGCAGGATAAGCCGACTGTTATCGCATTACGCGAAATTGCAGCAGGGCTGGTCGGCGAAGATATCCTGGTGCAGGACTCAGAACAACGCGAAATCAGTGACGATGAGTTAGCTCAGGTGCTACTCAGTACAATGCCGGTGCCGCCGTCGGCTGAGGAGCCAATGACCGCCGCAGCAGCTACCTGAAGCTACACGTCCAGCGTT
>JAHDBG010000111.1 GCA_020630515.1 Gammaproteobacteria bacterium | reverse complement strand
GATCAGTCACTGCCGGTGCCCGCTCAGACATTGCAGCTGAGTACCGGATTATTGCATCTGGTACAACAACTGGCCCGGCAGGGGGCAGAGCCTCGTTTATGGGTGATCACACAGCAGGGTCAGCAGGTGCTGGAGGGTGAGACGGTTGATCCGGCCCAGGCCGCTGTCTGGGGGTTGCTGCGTACGATAACAGCAGAATACCCGGCACTCCGGTGTACCGGGATAGATTATTCGGAAGGTGAGGATATCGCCAACCTGCGGCCTCAGTTACAGGGTGCGGAGACAGAACGTTATATTGCAGTGCGGAATAGCGTCCGTTATGTCGCGCGTCTGGGCCATTATGCGTTGCCGGAGGTGTCCGCACTGAACGCAACAGACGTTGCGTCGGCACCATCTGGTGTGGCCATCAGATCAGCCGGAAGCTATCTGATTACCGGTGGTCTGGGTGCACTAGGTGTCATCATTGCCGAACAACTGGCAGAACAGGGCGCACAACATCTGGTACTGAGTGGGCGGCGTGGTCGTCTGCCGGAACATGAAGAGGCAATCCGGCGGCTGGAGGCACTGGGTGCAACCGTGCACGTGGTGTCTGCCGATGTAGCAGACGAGGCTGAAGTCGCACGGCTGCTGGCGGCCTGTCCACAACCCTTATGTGGCATTGTGCATGCCGCAGGTGTACTGGATGACGGGGGGCTGAGCCAGCAAACGCACGAGCGGTTTGCCCGGGTACTGGCACCGAAGGTGGATGGTGCCTGGCACCTGCACCGCCTGACCGGGCAGATGCCACTGGACTTCTTCGTCTGTTTTTCATCAGTGGCCGCATTGCTCAGGTGGGGTGGACAGGCCAACTATGCGGTAGCGAATGCGTTTCTGGACGGGTTAATGGCGGCACGCCGCGCCCGTGATCTGCCGGGCCTGAGTATCAACTGGGGTCCCTGGGCTGAAGTCGGGATGGCGGCGACCCTGGCAGAGCGTGCACAGATGCGACTGAATGCACAGGGGTTCAGGTTACTGGGCCCTGATTCAGGTAAGCAGGCCTTTGCCCGGTTATTGCAGCATTCGACCGATCTGACTCAGGTCGGGGTGTTTGCGCTGGACTGGCAGACCTTTCTGGCGCGAGACGGGTACGATATTGCGTTTTACCGTGATTGTGAGACGCACAAGGTTGCGCAGCATACGCCTGATACAACCGATAAATCAACAATCAGACACCAGCTACTGGCCCTGAATGTCGCTGAACGGGATGCGTACCTGATGCAGCATCTGCGCGCATCAGCGGCGAAGGTGCTGGGTCTTCCATCCTCAGATCAGGTGGATCCCACCCATAAGTTTATGGAGTGTGGCTTTGATTCACTGATGATCGTGGAACTGCGGAATGACCTGGTCAGTACCTTCGGCGTATCGCTCCCGGAGACCCTGGCGTTTGACTATCCGACCTTGCAATTATTGCATGAACATCTGGCAGACAGATTATGGTCTGCTGATACCAGCTCCATTCAGACCATCACAACTCCGACACAGCATGAATTTGCGGCCTCTGAGCCGATCGCGATTGTGGGGATGGGCTGTCGTTTCCCGGGTGGCATCAATGACCCGGAGACATTCTGGCGTTTTTTATGTGCAGGTGGTGATGCAATTACCGAAGTCCCGACAGAACGTTGGCACAAACACACCTCGGATGCAGTGAATTATGGCGGCTTTTTAGCGCATCTGGATCAGTTTGATCCGCAGTTTTTTGGTATCGCGCCGCGCGAAGCGGTGATGCTGGATCCACAACAACG
>JAHDBG010000110.1 GCA_020630515.1 Gammaproteobacteria bacterium | reverse complement strand
TGATTGAGCAACTTTAAGAAATAAAATGTTCACGATTTCCGGTATTTCTCAAATACCTCACACACAGGTATGGCTTTAATTGACCCTTCTTCATAAGCCTTGATACGTGCATCTGCTTCCTGTCCCCATACTGCATCAATATCAGCATCAGGCCTATCCAGACTGGCAAGCAATTGTTCAATGATATCAGAGCGTTCAGGTGCGGTTAATGCAAGCGCCTGATTAACGACAGAGTTTATCGCGGCAGACATATTCTGTCTTTGTTGTGGAACAGGGTACGGGCAACCTGGCCGATATCACCGGCACCGGCAGTGAGCACGATATCGTCTGGCCGGATCAGGTCGCGCAGGGCGTGCGGCAGGTCGGCGATCCGGGCGACGTGGGTCGGGGCTGTGCCCCGACTGGCGGTAATCGCAGCGTACAGATCGGCCCCGCTGGCACCCGCAATCGGAGCCTCGCCGGCAGTATAGATGTCGCACAACACCAGGTGCTCAATGTCGGCGAGCAGAGCGACCAGTTCGTTGAACATATCACGGGTGCGGGTGTAGCGGTGTGGCTGATACGCGACCAGCAGGCGTCGTTCCGGCCAGCCGTCGCGGATTGCTTCCAGTGTTGCGGTCAGCTCTGCCGGATGGTGTGCGTAGTCGTCAATCCAGGTGATCTCTCCTTGTGGCAGGGTGCACTGCCGGGTATTGAAGCGCCGCCCGACACCCTGAAAGTCGCGTAGCGAGGCCTGGATCACAGCGGTGTCGATCTGTAACTGTAGTCCGATGCTGATTGTAGCCAATGCATTCTGTACATTGTGCCGTCCGGGCAGCGGTACCTGTACGCTGAACGGTGGATGATCCGGGGTCGCCACCTGAAACTGACTGATGTGGCCTCGTTGCTGGTAGTCAAACGCGCGCACGGTTGCATCGTCCGCAAAGCCATAGCCGACGATTTCCCGGTGGATGTCCGGGATCAGATCGCGCACTGTCGGGTGATCCAGGCACAGATGGGCCTGTCCGGTATCCGGCAGTGCGTGCAGAAACTGAATGAAGGTGGCGCGCAGACGTGCCATATCGCCGCCATAGGTGCCCATATGATCCGGGTCCAGGCTGGTCACGACCGCGAGGTCGGGGAATAACTGGACAAAGGAACCATCACTTTCGTCTGCTTCAGCGACCAGATAATTCGGTTCATCACCCAGCTGTGCGTTGCAGCCGGTTGCATTTAATGAACCGCCGAGCACATAGGTGGGCGCCAGTCCGGCATCTATCAGCAGGGTGCTGGCGAGTGCGCCGACTGTGGTCTTGCCATGGCTGCCGGCAATCGCGATGCTGAAACAAGGCCGCATCAGCTCGGCCAGCATCCGGGCGCGCAGCAGTACCGGGATGTTGCGTGCCTGTGCGGCCAGTACTTCCGGGTTATCATCTGCCACAGCACTGGAGATGACCACAACTTCGACGTCACCCAGATTGTCTGCACGATGCCCGATATGGATGGTGGCCCCCTGTGCTGCCAGCCGCTCGGTGGCGGTATTTGGCTGGATATCGGAGCCGGTGATCGGGTGATTCCGGCTGAGCAGCACTTGGGCGATGCCACTCATGCCGGCACCGCCGATACCGACCAGATGTACCCGATCCGGCCCGATCCGGCCCTGAGAAGGCGATCGATCACACGGGACGTTTACCAAGATGTATTTGTCCTGAAGACTCATGGTCATTGTCTCAGTGTTGAGAACGGTGACTCTTGCTGTTCTGGTCGTGCGCTGAGTTTTCCGGTTTTTTGGTTACTGTCATAGCAGGT
>JAHDBG010000048.1:1715-11257 GCA_020630515.1 Gammaproteobacteria bacterium | reverse complement strand
ATGCAACCTATTATCGCCCCGGTGGCGTGTATCGAGACCTGCCGGAACAGATGCCACAATTTCAAGCCGGACGATTCTGCAGCGAGCAGGAAGCGAAACAACGCAATGCGGCACGACAGGGCTCCCTGCTGGACTTTATCGAAGATTTTGCCACTCGCTTCCCGCAGCTGGTAGACGAATACGAAACCCTGCTGACTGACAACCGCATCTGGAAACAACGTACAGTCGGCATCGGCGTGATCGACCCGGAGCGCGCGCAACAACTCAGCTTCAGCGGCCCGATGTTGCGCGGTTCCGGCATTGCCTGGGATCTGCGCAAAAAACAACCCTATGCCGCCTATGCGGACGTTGACTTTGATATCCCGATTGGCACCCAGGGTGACTGTTACGACCGCTATCTGGTGCGGATGCAGGAACTGCGCGAATCCACCCGCATCGTTCGACAATGTATCCAGTGGTTACGCGCCAACCCGGGTCCGGTGATGATCGAAGACCATAAAATCACACCACCGAAACGAGCCACCATGAAGACCGACATGGAGGCCCTGATCCATCACTTCAAGCTGTTTACCGAAGGCTTCTGCCCACCACCAGGTGAGGCTTATGCTGCAGTGGAGGCACCCAAGGGCGAATTCGGCGTCTATCTGATCTCAGACGGAGCAAATAAGCCATACCGGGTCAAGGTACGGGCACCTGGTTTCGCCCACCTGGCAGCGATGGACGAAATGGCGCGTGGACACATGTTATCAGATGTGGTGGCGATTATCGGCACCATGGACGTCGTGTTCGGCGAAATAGATCGATAGGGCTCCCTGAAAACTGCTTCGCTTGCAACGTTTTCAGAAGTGCCCGATAACTGAAGAGTTCAGCATACATGAGTTTGCGCAACGCGCCCATGCAGACCCCGGTACCACACCCGGATAAGACCAGCCTGTTCAGACCGGACATCCGCGCTGAAATTGACCACTGGATTGCAAAATATCCACCCGAATGGCAGCAATCTGCCTGCATGGCGGCGCTAATGATCGTGCAGGAAGACAACGGCGGTCATCTGACCACCGAACTAATGGACAAGGTGGCCGATTACCTGGACATGCCACCGATTGCGGTATACGAGGTCGGCAGCTTTTATGCCATGTACGAGCACAAACCAGTTGGCCGGCACAAGATCTGCTTGTGCACCAATATATCGTGCATGCTGAATGGTTCAGATCACATCTATCAGCACCTGCAGCAACGCCTTGGAATCCGTTTCGGCGAAGTGACCGAAGACGGACAGTTCAGTCTGAAGGAAGTCGAATGTCTCGGTGCCTGCTGTGGCGCACCCATGATGCAGATCGGCAAGACCTACTACGAGCACCTGACGCCGCAGCGGGTGGACCAGATTCTGGACCGTCTGGAGGCAGCCGATGGTAAATGAAGTGTGCTTCCGCACCTTACATCAATCAGAACCCTGGACCCTGGCGACCTATCAGGCAGCAGGCGGCTACCAGGCACTGACACAGATCTTACGCAAACGCACACCGCAGGAACAGATCATAGAACGGGTAAAACAATCCGGGCTGCGCGGACGCGGCGGCGCCGGATTCCCGACCGGGCTGAAATGGGGCTTTATCAATCGCACCGCACCCGGTGAAAGATATATCGTTTGTAATTCAGACGAAGGTGAACCGGGCACCTGCAAAGATCGCGACATATTGCGCTACAACCCGCATGCCCTGATAGAAGGCATGATCATCGCCGGCTATGCGATCGGCGCAGCCGTTGGTTATAACTACATCCGGGGCGAATTTCAGGAACCATATGAACGGTTTGAGGCAGCACTCGCAGAAGCACGTGCTGCCGGATACCTGGGCCGGAACCTGTTAGAAACTGACTTCAGCTACGAATTACACACCCATCTGGGCGCAGGTGCCTACATCTGCGGCGAAGAAACGGCACTACTCGAATCACTGGAAGGCAAAAAGGGCCAGCCACGCTTTAAGCCACCTTTCCCTGCCGTATTTGGCCTGTATGGTCGCCCAACCGTTATCAACAATACCGAAACCCTGGCCTCTATCCCGGACATCATCCGTCAGGGTGCCGACTGGTTCCGCGCGATCGGCGTCGAAAAAAGCGGCGGTCCGAAGCTGTTTTCAGTCTCAGGTAACGTCAACAAACCGGGCAACTTTGAAGTACCGCTCGGCACGCCATTTGCCGAGCTACTTGAGATGGCAGGCGGCGTGCGTGACGGACGCCCGCTGAAGGCCGTGATCCCGGGTGGCTCATCCGCACCCGTACTGCCCGGCGAGACGATGCTGGATCTGACGATGGATTATGAAAGCATCGCGAATGCCGGATCCATGCTCGGCTCAGGGGCCGTAATCGTGATGGACGACACCAACTGCATGGTGAAGGTGCTGGACCGCATCTCCTACTTCTATTACGAAGAATCGTGCGGACAGTGCACACCCTGCCGCGAAGGCACCGGGTGGATGCACCGGGTAGTGCATCGCATCGAAACCGGCCATGGCAAACCAGAAGACCTGGAGCTACTGAATGATGTGGCAAAAAAAATCATGGGTCGCACCATCTGTGCACTCGGCGATGCAGCTGCCCTGCCCGTTGCCAGTTTTGTGCAACACTTCCGCGACGAATTCAACTACCATATCGAACACAAAAGATGTATGGTGCAAGCACCCTGAGATGCTGAGCTATTGAAAACCGCTTAAGTTCAAAGATCACTTATGCCTGAAACCTGCCCACTTTCAGCCAAGAATATTCCTGCACACGAACGGTTAATCTTTGCGCTGGACGTGCCCAGTGCAGATCAAGCCAGACAACTGGTAGACGCGCTAGGCGATAGCGTCAGCTTTTATAAGCTCGGGCTTGAACTATTCATGGCAGGCGGCTACTTTGAACTGATTGAGTGGCTGAACCAACAGGGCAAAAAGGTCTTTGCTGACCTCAAATTTTACGATGTGCCACAAACCGTTAAATCTGCGGTACGACAACTTGCCCGGCATCCAGGGGTTACCTTTGCCACCGTGCATGCAGCAGACAGCCTGCTGACTGCCGCATGCAGTGTCAGGCAACACCTCAGAATACTGGCCGTCACCGTACTGACCAGCCTGGATCAGGGCGATCTGAATGATCTGGGCTTCCAGGCAGACATCAAACAAGTCGTATTATCCCGCGCCAGACGTGCACTACAACTAGGCTGCGATGGCGTGATCTCATCTGGCCTGGAGGCACCCGAACTCAGACAACAACTGGGCAAACAACTACTCATCGTGACACCTGGAATTCGCCCGGTGCACAACACAGATGACCAGAAAAGAACCGTGAATATCGAACAGGCCTTCCACAACGGTGCCGACTATATCGTGGTCGGCAGACCCATCAAAGACCATCACGGCTTTGACACACCTCGCGCTGCTGCGTTATCCATCCAACAACGCATCCAATCCTTGTTCCTCATACGCTGATACCGGAGATTCACTTGGCGCGTACGGCTCAGATAGAGCGCAATACCAAAGAAACGCAGATTCAGGTCGCAATCAACCTGGATGGTTGCGGAGAGGCTGAACTGGATACGGGTCTGCCGTTTCTGGAACACATGCTGGACCAGATCGCACGCCACGGCCTGATTGACCTGAACATCCGGGCGCAAGGCGACCTGCACATAGATGCCCACCACACAGTCGAAGATATCGGCATCACACTGGGCCAGGCCATCGCACAGGCAGTCGGCAACAAGCAAGGTATCCAGCGTTACGGGCATGCCTACGTCCCACTGGATGAAGCATTATCCCGTGTGGTGTTGGATCTGTCCGGACGCCCCGGCTTGAGAATGCAGGTCGAGTTTACCCGTAGTCATATCGGCGATTTCGACGTTGACCTGTTCCACGAATTCTTTCAGGGGCTGGTCAACCATGCGCAGATAACCTGTCATATCGACAACCTGCGCGGCACGAATGCACACCATCAGGCCGAAACGATCTTCAAGGCATTTGGCCGGGCACTACGCCTCGCCATCACCCCTGACCCCCGACAAGCAGGACAAATCCCCTCGACCAAAGGCTGTTTGTGAGCCAGACAATAGCGGTGATAGATTATGGCATGGGAAACTTGCGTTCTGTGCAAAAAGCACTACAATATGCGGCCCCGAATGATCAGGTGATCATTACTGCGGAACCTGGTCGGATCAATACGGCAGATCGCGTGGTATTCCCCGGTCAGGGTGCAGCCCGCGACTGTATGGCTGCAATTGAACGACATCAACTGTCAACCGTCATCCGGAAAGCAGCTCAGGAAAAACCTTTTCTCGGCGTCTGTATGGGGTTACAGGTGCTGCTGACTCATTCGACAGAAAATCAGGGAACATCCCTGCTGAATCTGCAGCCGGGCCAGGTCAGACGCTTTCGACCCACTACACCTGAAATAAAGATTCCACATATGGGCTGGAACCAGGTGGACATCATCCGGGAACACCCATTGTGGGCAAATATCGCAACAGGCAGCCGGTTTTATTTCGTCCACAGCTATTACATACAACCGGATGATCCTGATATCATCAGTGCCACAACCGAACACAGCCTGACATTCACGTCTGCCATTGCTACCGGCACCCTGTTTGCCTGCCAGTTTCATCCCGAAAAAAGTGCGGATGCCGGATTACAGCTACTACGTAATTTCGTATCCTGGCACCCCACCAGAGATCAGGCCCAGATACAATGATACTGATCCCGGCAATTGATCTGAAGGACGGCGCATGCGTCCGGTTACGCCAGGGGCGAATGGAAGACGATACCCGCTTCTCAGACGATCCAGTCGCCATGGCTGATCGTTGGGTAAATGCCGGAGCACGTCGGCTGCACCTGGTAGACCTGAACGGAGCCTTTGCCGGAGAACCGGTGAACCACACCGTGATCGCTGACATCTGTTCAGCTCACCCGGAACTACCGATCCAGCTGGGTGGCGGCATTCGGGACGAACAAACGATAGAAACCTACCTTAACCTCGGCATCCAATATTGCATTCTGGGCACCCGCGCTGTACAGGAACCCGACTTTGTCGCTCGCGCCTGTCGCGCCTTCCCGGAACACATCATCGTCGGATTAGACGCGAAGGCCGGACAGGTCGCGATCAACGGCTGGGCAGAAACCACGCCTCATACCGTCAACGAGCTGGCACAACAGTTCACTGAGATGGGCATCAGTGCGATCATCTACACAGATATCGCACGGGATGGCATGCTGCAAGGCGTAAATGTCAAAGCAACAACCACCTTGGCACAAACCATAAAGACACCGGTCATAGCGTCCGGCGGTATCACCAACCTGGCAGACATCCAGGCACTGTGCGCATCAGAACATCAGATCATGGGAGCGATTACCGGCCGTGCCATCTACGAAGGCACACTGGACTTTGCGGCAGGACAACGCCTTGCTGACCAACACCAAAAACCGCTCTGATGCTGGCAAAACGGATCATACCCTGCCTGGACGTTGATCAGGGACGCGTGGTCAAAGGCGTAAAATTTGTCGATATCCGCGATGCAGGCAACCCGGTAGCAATTGCAAAACGCTACAATGCAGAAGGTGCAGACGAAATCACCTTTCTGGACATCACCGCCAGTTCAGAACAACGAGAAACACTGGTGCATGTGATAGAACAGGTTGCAGCTGAAGTATTTATACCCCTCACAGTTGGTGGTGGAATCCGCAGCCTGGAAGATGTGCGACGGATGCTGAATGCTGGCGCAGACAAGGTTGCCATCAACACAGCTGCTATCTTCAAGCCCACTCTGGTACAACAAGCTGCTGAACGATTTGGTTCACAATGTATCGTGGTTGCAATAGATGCAAAGCAGGTGGATAATCACTGGGAAATCTTCACACATGGCGGGCGCAAGGCCACGGGTACCCATGCGATTGAATGGGCGGAGCGTATGGCTGCCTATGGTGCTGGTGAAATCCTGCTGACCAGTATGGATCGGGATGGCACCAAAGTTGGCTTTGATAACCAGTTGACCCGACGTATTACAGACGCAGTGTCGATTCCGGTAATTGCATCCGGTGGTGCCGGCAGCCTGCAACACCTAGCGGATGGCATCCAAAAAGGTGGCGCAGACGCCGTACTGGCTGCTTCCATCTTCCATTTCGGAGAATACCGGATCGCACAAGCAAAACAATATCTGGCAGCACAAGGTATCCCGGTGCGGTTATGAGCGCGATACTAAAGCAACTTAGTGATATATTGGAGGCTCGCAAACAGGCTGATCCGAACAACTCATATGTTGCTGCCTTATATGCGCAAGGACCAGATGCGATACTGCAAAAGATCGGCGAAGAAGCGACCGAAGTTGTGATCGCAGGCAAAAACGAACAGGCAGATCAGATCATCAATGAAACGGCAGACCTGTGGTTCCATAGTCTCGTCTTGTTAGCGCAACAAGGACTGCACCCGGATCAAGTGCTGGCAGAATTAGTTCGCCGAATCGGACAGTCCGGTCTGGATGAAAAGGCAGCCCGCACAAAATAACAGGAGAATATAGCGATGGGTGTAAGCGGCATTAGTATCTGGCAACTCGTGATCATCCTGGGCATCGTCTTCCTGTTGTTCGGAAGTAAACGACTACGTCATCTGGGCAGCGATCTGGGCAATGCACTGAAGGGATTTAAACAGGCTATGAGTGATACCGGGCCGAACGAAAAGGCAGAAGCAATTGAAAGCCAATCCTCAGCAAACACCTCCCAGGCAACTTATACAACCACCGAAAAACCCCCAGTCTGACCAGCGGATACTGATCCGTACCCTGACATGCTAGATGCAGGCCTGTTTGAGTTACTGGTCATCGCTGTAGTCGCCCTACTTGTAGTAGGCCCGGAGCGGATACCCGACTTAGTGCGGACCGTGTTCAACTGGATACAACGTATCAAGCATTTTATCGGCTCGGTGCAACAAGATATTGAGCGGAACATTCAGACTGACAAGATCCGACAGGCAGTGCACCAGGCACCTGACGGGCAAGACATCACTGAAACAGTCAAAGACACGATAACAACCACAAAGAACACGCTTGACACGATCAGGCGCAATAACAAATTATAATGCCAGAAAAAGACAATGTCTCTGGCACATCGTTTGTCAGCCACCTGATAGAACTCCGGCAACGTTTATTAAGAATCATCCTGCTGATTGGTGTCTTGATGCTCGGGTTATTCCCGTTTGCAAACACCTTATATATCTTCGTGGCAGAGCCACTGATCGCCGTGTTACCGGCCGACACCTCCATGATTGCCACACAGGTAGCATCGCCTTTCTTAACGCCATTTAAGCTTTCTCTGGTTACCGCGATATTCGTCGCGATGCCATATGTACTACACCAAACCTGGTCATTTGTCGCGCCCGGGCTATACCGTCACGAACAACGTCTGACCCGACCGATACTGATCTCCAGCATCGTCCTGTTCTATGCCGGCACCTTATTTGCGTATTTTGTTGTATTTCCGCTGATATTCGCCTTTCTGACCGCAGCCGCACCGGACGGCGTTGCAGTAATGACCGACATCAGCCATTATCTGGATTTTGTTCTCACACTCTTCTTCGCCTTCGGACTGGCATTTGAGGTCCCGGTTGCCACAGTTCTCCTGGTACTGATGGGCACCACGACTACACAGACGCTCAGGCGGCAACGACCTTACATTATCGTTGGTGCATTCGTACTGGGCATGTTACTAACGCCACCGGATGTCATATCGCAGACCTTATTAGCAATACCGATCTGGTTATTATTTGAGCTGGGCATACTGACAGCACACCTAGTGCAACAAAGATCCGGCACCAATCAGATATCAGAAAACCCCGCAACCACCTCAGACCATTCGTCACTCCACCGGAAACAGGCATAAGATGCGACTCTGGCTCATCATCAGCATTGGATTATTATACGCCAGCACCAGTACCGCTATCACATTAGCCGACATCAAAAGACTGAGACAACAATCGACTAACCAGACTACTCAATCTGCACTGGACCAATCCCGGGCGACCACACAAGCAATTGCTAAATCAGCTGGTTCCGCCAAACCATTACCTATCTCGATCATTGAGCAGGACTATTCATTACGCGCCGGACAGGTCCTATATCAATTTGGTTATGATACATTTCGCAGTCATACACCCACCGCAATGCTGGACGGCAGTATCACCGAAGATTATCTGCTGGGTATTGGCGACGAAGTGATCGTGACCCTGCAGGGACACACAAAAAAGACATTCAGATCCAGGGTAGATCGGGAGGGACGCATCCTGCTACCTGGCTATGCACCAATACGGGCGGCCAATCGAGCTTTCAGCGAATTCCGGGATGAGCTGAAAAGCCGCATTGAAGGCGGCACGATTGGCACCGAAGTGTATATCTCAGTCGGTGCGATCCGGATGATTTCGGTTGTTATTGCCGGGGAAGTGAACCAACCGGGGCGATATCAGCTGACAGCACTAAGCAGCGTCAGCGATGCCTTATTTATGGCCCAGGGAATCCGCAAGACCGGCAGTCTGCGCCACATTCAGATTCAACGTGGCAATGACACCTTGACCTTTGATGCATACGATATGCTGCTGGGTCTGGGAGCAATACAAAGCCCACCACTGCAACATGGCGACAGGATTGTTATCCCTACAATCGGGAGCACAGTTGCAGTAGCAGGTAGCGTCAAGCGACCCGGCATCTATGAGCTGAAATACGCGAAACAGCGCGGAAATAACCTGCCACGCATCCTGAGCTGGGCCGGAGGACCGCTGCGCAGCCAGGGTAGCCTCTACCTGCGCCAGACCTTAGATAAATCAGGTCAGGAAGACTATACCAGCCTGCGCAATCCGCAAACCACGACACTACAAGCGGATGACATATTACAGGTGAGAGTTGGCAACCGATATCAAGCCGGTAATATCACATTATCCGGCAACGTGCAGGTGCCTGGCAAGCGATCTTCAGGCACCTATCCGACACTCAGCAAACTGCTAGGCAACCCACACCAGGCTCTGAGGGTACTCGGAGAACGGAGCTATCTCCCATTTGCGGTCATCTGGACCACAGATTCTGAGACACAGGCACGTTACTTCCGCGCCATTAACCTGAAATCAGTGCTGAATGGACAACAGAATTATCATTTCCGGGATGCCGATCAGTTTATCGTACTCAGCCATACAGACATTCAGTTTCCAATGTCTGCGGATGTACAGAACATCCTGGCGGGCGAACACGAACATCAGGAACAACTTGCTGATGCCACCGAAGCCAGCGCAGGACAGCAAAAACTGAAACAAGGTAGCTCAGCTCAACACCAGAACTGCCGCAGCCTGCAAGCACTGAAAGACACCTTATCCGGGGAATCCGGACAACGGTTTGCCAATGCGGTACGGATTGTAGATAACCGACGCTGGCTCAGCCGAAGCAAATGTCCGGCGATCTATGAGCAACACCCGGAGCTGCTGAGCTTTATGCTGGAGCATATGGTTATCCTGAACGGGGAGATACGCCAGCCTGGCATTTATCC
>JAHDBG010000048.1:0-1615 GCA_020630515.1 Gammaproteobacteria bacterium | reverse complement strand
CCACAGGCCTATCCTTATGGTGCCGTACTGACCCGGGAGCGCCTGAAACGACAAGAAAAACGTAACTATGCACGGACTGCACGCGACCTGCAGGATGCCAGCTTTGCCCTGCTACACAAAAGAAACAGCGATGACAGTGCTGCTGCCGTCTCTGCAATTGAAGGATTAGTGAAGGAACTGAAAGAAACACAGGCAGTCGGGCGCATTGTCGTGGAAGCTGACCCAATCATGCTGGCACAGTATCCGGAACTGGATACTTTACTGGAGGCAGGCGATACACTATATATGCCACAGCGCAGCAATATCATCAGTGTCACCGGCGAAGTGCTCAACCCTGGCGCATCTTCGTTCATCCCGGGGCGCAATGCTGACGACTACATCTCAAAGGCAGGTGGATTACGCCGTTATGCTGATGAGAAACGCGTGTTTGTAGTACTGCCAAACGGCGAAGCACAGCCAGTCAGTCTGGCACATTGGAACTATAGCCCGGTCAAGATACCACCTGGCAGTACGATTGTAGTGCCACGAGATACTATCCCCTTCAATTTATATAATTTTACATACGACATCACCAGCATCTTTTCCAATTTAGCCGTTTCCGCTGCAGCTATTGCAACTATCAACAACCGATGACAACAAGCAGCAGACGCTGTACACCATTCATATGGTCTGTTGTAAGCTTCCTCTCAGGCCTGAGCCTTAGTATTGCATCAGCAAACACAGACTTCAGTAGCACACCATCGCTCAACCAGTGGGGAGAAGCAGGCCTGTTACACCTGCCAAGTGCGCGCTTTGCGGAGCCAGGCACTCTGTCTTTCGGGCTTGCGCACACAACGCCCTACCGGCACTATTTCACCAGCCTACAAAGCCTTCCTTGGCTGGAATCCAGCCTGAGTTATACTCAGATCAGACAGGATACAAGCTGGAATACCCGATTCAATACTAAGATCAGGTTGCACCAGGAATCGGCTTATCTGCCGCAAGTTGCGCTGGGCATCCGGAATTTTCACCAGTTTGCCGGAACAGACCAACTTGCAGGAGAATATCTGGTTGCCTCCAAGCGATATTATAACTGGGACTTCACCTTAGGGTTGGGCTGGGGTTATTTTTCGTCCGGCGGCGGATTCAGAAATCCATTGCGCATTCTGGGCTCACGCTTTAACAAACGCAGCTACAACAGCAACAGCATCATCAGAACAGGGGCTTGGTTCCGTGGCACACACGCCGCATTGTTTGCCGGAGCCAGCTATCAGACAAACATACCTGGCCTGACTCTGAAACTGGAGCTTGATCCGAACGACCACCGTTACGAAATCAGTGGTACGCCACCCTATTCATCAGTCAACGCCGGCTTCACCTATCGTCCCAAACCCGGAATAGATTTATCCCTCGGCCTGTCAGACGGGGATACGCTGATGGCCCAGGCTGTATTACATACCAACGTTCATCAATCGAATGTTCTCCCGCAGATCGCCAAGAGACGTTCACCTGCTGCGACCAGAAAGCCCAGTCAGAACGCACTACAAAGCATTATATCCGATCTGAAACAAACAGGATTTCATCCTGACTATGCTCAGATACAACAACAAACTCTGGCGATACAAGGCACACACCC